>JACRPR010000059.1 GCA_016223105.1 Chloroflexota bacterium
TGGCGTTCTTGTTTCTCGTCCATACTCCCTCCTTGGAGGAAGTATGGCACATGTTCACGATGTGGTGAACCTCCTTTGACCTAAAGTGTTCACGATGTGATGAACTCTAGGTGTTCACGATGTGGTGAACCCTGACAGGTAATTGGTAATTGAAACACGATGCTAGTTGAAATTTCGATTTGGATTTTGTTGGTTGCGCTTGCGGGCGCGGCGAACGCGGTGCAAGCGACCGCGCAGACCGTGCGCGAACTGCAACCGGCGGCGTCGCGCACGCGCGCGGATCGGCTTGATTTTTGGAGCGGCGTGGTCGGCGCGGTTGTGATCGCGCTTGCCGCCGCGCTCGTCGCGATGGCGTTGCTCGCGATCAACGCGGACGCGCGCGGGGTCGCGCTCGGCGTCGCGTTCTCGACGCTCGCGGTGTTGATCTGGCGCGATCTCGCGCGCGATTGGGCGCGCCAAAATTTGCAACGACTCGTCTTGCCGCTCTTTGGCGATGCCGCGCCATTTTTACCGCTCGTCGAACCGCGCGATGAATCGCCCGAAGCCGAAGCGACGCGCGATGAAACCGTCGAGCAAATGGTCGAGGCAAGCGAAAAAGTCGGGCTGATCGAATCGGACGAGCACGAAATGATCACCGGCATTTTGCAACTCGATCACACGCAGGCGCGCGAAATTATGGTGCCGCGCATGGATGTGATCGCGCTCGATGTCGAAACGTGTTTGAGTGATGCGCTCGTCGTCGTGATTGATGGCGCGCACGCGCGCGTGCCGGTGTACGCAGAGACGATTGATCACGTCGCCGGAATTTTGTACGCGAAAGATTTGCTCCGCGCGTTGCGCGACGGCAAAACGGACGCGCTTCTGCGCGAGCTCGCGCGCCCGGCATATTTCGTACCCGAATCGAAACGGCTCGACGAACTGTTACAAGAAATGCAACGGCATCACGTTCACATGGCGGTCATCGTAGACGAGTACGGCGGCACGGCAGGCATCGTTACCATTGAGGACATTCTCGAAGAGATCGTCGGCGAAATTCAAGACGAGTACGACGCCGCCGAAGAACCGCTCATCGAACGCATCAGCGACAGTGAAGGCGTGTTCGATGCGCGCGTGCCAGTGGACAAGGTGAACGAAATTCTCGAATTGAATTTGCCGACCGATAACGATACGCTCGGCGGCTTGGTGTATCAACGTCTCGAAAAAATGCCGAAAGCCGGTGACCAGGTGCGCGTGGATGACGCGACGATTTCCGTGGTGAATGTGATCGGACGCCGGATCAAAAAAGTGCGCGTTGCTAAAATGGTGAATGAGCCGATGTCTCAATGAACCAATCCAAAAATCGAAAATCGAAAATCGAAAATCGAAAATTCAATCTCCAATCTCCACGCTTCGCGGCTAATCTCCAAATTGAGGAATTGATTGACGCCGCGCGCGCGGCGAGCCAAAACGCGTACGCGCCGTACTCGCATTACCCGGTCGGCGCGGCGGTGTTGACGCGCGGCGGAAAAATTTTTACGGGATGCAATATCGAAAACGCGGCGTATCCGTCCGGCGTGTGCGCGGAACGCGTCGCGATTTTCAAAGCCGTGTCCGAAGGCGCGCGCGCGCTGAGCGCGATCGCGGTCGTTACGCCGAACGGCGCGTCGCCGTGCGGCGCGTGTCGCCAGGTGTTTTCGGAATTTGCGGCGGACGACGCGCGCATCATCCTGGCTTTACCGCGCGGTAAACGCCGCCGCGAATTTTCGATGCAAGAATTTTTGCCTGCGCGCTTCGGCGCGCGCCATCTCAAGTGATCCAAAATCCAGGTTTCTCGCAGAAACCTGGATTTTTTTCGCGGCGAAAGTCACGGCGCGATCAATGACCTTTGGCACTCGCCGCGCGTTTCAGATTGCGGTATGCTCTTGGCAGAATCGCGGTAACTACTCAGCCCATGTCATTGCGAGCGGTTTTTGCGAAGCAATCCCCAGCATCGTCCGTTCGACAAGTCGCGTGGGGATTGCTTCGTCGGCAAAAATCGCCTCCTCGCAATGACACCTGAGTAGTTACGAATCGCGTGAGTGTTTTGAAATTTGTGGCGCGGCTTTAAGCCGCAAGGCGGGCTGGAAAGCCCGCACCACTGGAGATCGAAAATGAAACGAATTATTTTGATCCTGGTTTTGTTGATGTTTGCGTTCGCATTGATCGGATGCGCGAGCGCACCGCCGCAAGTGGTGATCACGACGCCGGTCAGTGGCGCGCAGTTCGACGCGGGGCAGGACATCCCCATCGTCACGACTGCGGGCGACGCGAACGGCGTAACGCAAATCGAATTGTTTGTGGATGGGCAACGCGTCAAGACCGATCCCAGCCCGACCGGTCAACCGCAAAAAACTTTTTCGGTGCAACAAGTGTGGAAAGCGACGACGCCCGGCGCGCACATCGTCATCGTGCGCGCGCTCACCGAGCGCGGCGCGACCGGCGAAGCCGCGATCAGCATCACCATCGTCGAAAAAATTGTGATCGCCACGCCGACGCCAACGCTCGCGCCGACGCGCACACCGGTCGCGAATGTAACCCGGCTCGTCGTCGTGACGCCGCGCCCGGCAACGCCGACCGTCGCAAGTGTCGCGCGTTCGATCACGTTCACCGAAGCGCAGATGCTCGCGCTGATCAACACCGCGCTCGCCGGCTCGGAATTTAATTCTCTCAGCGTGTCGTCGGTGAAATTTCAAAATGGACAAATCATCATCAACGGAACATACAATGTGTCTGGCGGACTCAAAGTAAACGGAAGTGTTACGCTCGCGGTCTCAGCGAGTAATTGCGATCTCAAAGTTACAATTGTCGCCGCGCAGATCGGACAATTTACGATTCCCGCTGCGCGCAAAGCGGAAATGAGCGCGGCGATTGATCAAGCGATCTCTTCCGCCGTCGCGCAACAAACCAACGCGCGTTGCATTGAAGCGATCACAATTGCAAACGGCAAAATGACGATCACGTACCGTTGAGTCCAGGTCATTGCGAGCGAAGCGAAGCAATCCCCGCGCGATATTTCGAGCAAACCAGGTCGGGGATTGCTTCGCTCCGCTCGCAATGACACGCGCGCAATTCCCGGAAATGACAAAATGCAATTTTCGATTACAATGATGCGGAATTCGTTTTGGTCGAGAATTTGGATGGTTACGACGATCCGCATTTTGCGATTTTTGATTTTGCTCAAACTGCTCGTGATCGCGCTCGTGCTGATCGCGCTGACGCTGGAAGCGGGCGCGTCCGTCGCGGCGCTGATTTATCCGGCATTGATCGCGAACGCATTGCTCGCGCTCGCGGCGTGGATGCGCTGGCTCGAAAAAAAATTCGGTGCGCGCTATGTGCCGGGCTTGCTCGCGATTGCGATTGTGGAGCAAAACGTGGAATATATTTATTTCGAGACCGTTCGCCCATTTCAAAGTTATCTCCAAGAAATGCCGGTTGCGAATTTGGTGATGGACACGCGGCGCAACGAAATGTTTTTTCTCGTCCTGGTTTTGACGGTGCTCGCCGCGTTCGAGTACGGTTATCGCGGCGCGGCGTGGAGCGTCGCGCTTGCGAGCGCGGTACATCTCGGCATCAGCGCGCTGGCGATGCGTTTGAGTTGGGTACCGGCGTTGACCTGGATTTTTATTCCGCTCCAAATTATTTTGCTCGTGATCGTTACGTTCATCGTCGCGCTTCTCGTCGAGCAACAACGCGCGCAACAACGCGAACTCGAAACCGCGCATCGGCAACTGCAACACTTCGCCGCGATGACGGATCAACTCGCGCGTTCGCGCGAACGCAATCGCGTCGCGCGCGATTTACACGATACGCTCGCGCACGCGCTCACCGGCTTGATCGTGCAATTGCAAGCCGCGCAATCGCTCCTCACGCGCGAGCCGAACACCGCGCACGATGCGATCGCGCAAGCCGAGCAAACCGCGCGCGCCGGGTTGAGCGACGCGCGCCTCGCGATTCGCGATTTGCGAACGTCGCCGATCGCGTCGCTCGGTTTGATCGGCGCGCTCAAGCAAGAGATCGGCGTCTTTGAGCAAGCGAGCGCGGCAACGGTTGCGCTTGCCATTGACGAACCGCTTCCGCAGTTGCGCGACGATCAGGAAGAAACGCTGTGGCGCGTCGCGCAAGAAGCATTGCACAATATCGCACGGCACGCGAACGCGCGGAAGGTCACAATCGAAATGCGCGCGACGCAAAATGTTTTGACGTTGATCGTCGCGGATGATGGGATCGGATTCGATCCGCGCGCGATTCCTGAAAATCATTTTGGATTGATCGGAATGCGCGAACGGCTCGCGCTGATCGGCGGCGAATTGAAAATCGAAAGCGCGCGTGGCGCGGGCACGCGTGTGGTGTGTGAATTGGAAGTTGGAAGTTAGATGTTGGAAGTTGGATGTTGGATCGCGGATGCGCGTTTCTAACTTCCAACCTCCAACATCCAATTTTCAATCGCGCGAGGTACTGAATGGCAATACGCGTTTTAATTACAGACGATCAAGAAATCGTGCGGCAAGGTCTCGCGATTATCGTGCGCGGACAAGCGGACTTGCAAGTGATCGGCGTCGCGGAGAATGGCGAGCGCGCGGTCGAACTCGCGCGCGAACATCAGCCGGACATTGTGTTGATGGATATCAAGATGCCGAAAATGAATGGCATCCAGGCGACGCAAAAAATCGTCAAAGAGTGCAAGGCGACCCAGGTGATCATTCTCACGACGTTCGACACGGACGAATTGATCTTTGCGGGGATTCGCGCGGGCGCGCGCGGCTATTTGCTCAAGGACGCGCCGAGCGAAATTTTGTTGGACGCGATTCGGCGCGTCCATTCCGGCGAAAGCATTTTGAATCCAGCGGTCGCGCGCAAACTGCTCGAAGAATTTTCGCGCGGCGCGCCGAAAACTAAATCGCCGAACGCCGAACCGCTGATCGAAGAACTGACCGAACGCGAAATCGAAATTTTGCGTTGGTTGATGGAAGGTCTCGCGAACAAAGCGATCGGAAATAAATTGGGACTCGCGGAAGGCACGGTGAAAAATCACGTCAGCACAATTCTCGCGAAACTGCACGCGAACGATCGCACGCACGCGGTTGTGAGCGCGTTGCGGCAGGGGCTTGTGGAATTGTAAGTGGAGATTGGAGATTAGAGATTGAGAGATTGGAAGTTGGATGCTGGAAATTGGAAGTTGGATTCGACGCTTTAGCGGGTGACTTGATTTTGAAAAACCGCGTAAACGCTCGATTCCAGATTTGCGTTCGAATTTTTTTCGAGGAGATAAAGTGAAACAGTTTGTGATATTTGCGCTGATTTTTTTCGCGGCGATTGTAGCCGCGTGTGATGGCGCGCCGGGAGAAACGAAACCGATTGGCAACGCGCCGGTAACGGTAACGAATGTTACGCCGATTGCCAAGTACGACGCGACGTTGACGATTCGCGCGTTCGCGACAACGAATCTCGGCGCGAGCGTTACGGTTACACGCGCGGGCGGCGCGAGCGGCGATGTGAATTTGCCGGCATCGCAAAAAACAAAAATCGACGCGGCATTCAAGGGCGCGGGACAAACGGTTGCCGGGTTGATTGCACTGCGCGATTTGCCGGGCGTCGCGGTGGTCGCGCTCGGCAGTGGCAAAATCAGCGGCGATGTGAACACAGATGTTACGAGCGCATCGCTCGGCGCGTTCAGCATCGTTACAAAAATCGCGCCACCGACCGACGCGGCGAACGCGCTCGCATTGATTCGCGAATACTTTCCCGCGCTCGCGGTGGTGAATTTGCAACCGCAACAATCCGTCGCGAAAGACGCGTTCACATTTTACGCGACAACGACGCGTTCATCGGCGGATCCAAAAACAAAACAAGTTACTAAAACCGCGCAAGCGATCATTGCCGGCACGACGCGCGAAGGCAATGGCACAATCGTGTGGGTCGTGATCGGAAATGGAACATTCGCGGCGAGTGTGAAACCGTAAGCGTAAATACCCTGCATCGGTTTGCGATGGAGGGTATTTTTTTGGTCTCACAAACGTTGTGGTATAATAGCCGCGTAAGGCAAATTTCCAATTTGCCGCATTGGGAGAAGCGAATGAATGACGCGATCGGACTGAATCAAAAAATGAACGAGGTGCGCGCGCTCGCGGATGGCAAAGGGTTTTCGTCTGACCCGGCGCGCATTTGGGAAATGCTCGCGCTGATTCATACCGAAGTGTCCGAAGCGACCGACGCGTATAAAAAAGGCGAACCGATCGAACACATTGGCGAAGAATTGACCGACGCGATCATTCGCATTTTGCATTTAATGTCCGCGCTAAATCTCGACGCGGAAAAATTGTTTGAAGCCAAGATGAAGAAAAACTGGGAACGTCCGTACAAGTACAATACGGTGCGCGGAGGGTAAGGGCGAAGCATGCTTCGCCCCTACGACGGGTATGGCGCGCGAACGTTTATATCGTCTCGAAGCGATTGTGTTGAAACGATCCGACATTGGCGAAGCGGACCGGCTGTTGACGTTGTTGACGCCGGCGCGCGGCAAACTGCGCGTGATTGCGAAAGGCGCGCGCAAGCCGTCGTCGCGCAAGAGCGGGCATGTCGAATTGTTCACGCGCATCGCGCTCCTGCTCGCGCAAGGCAAGCAACTCGACATTATCACGCAAGCCGACACGCTCGACACGCGCCAAACCTTGCGCGCGAATTTGGATCGCATCGGGTACGCGTACTATCTCGCGGAACTCGTGGATCAATTCGCGGCAGAGGAAAACGAAAACCTCGCGCTGTTCGAACTGCTTGATCACGCATTGACCTGGCTCGGCGACGCGGCGACGAATCCGATTTTGCTCGCGCGCTTTTTCGAACTGCACTTGCTCACGCACGTCGGTTATCGCCCGCAATTGTTCGTGTGCGAAAATTGCGGCAAGCCGGTCGAGCCAATCGAAAATTATTTTAGCATCACGACGGGCGGCGTCCTCGATCCGAATTGCGTCGCAACGCAACGCGAGCACATCGAAGGACGCGCGCGCGACGCGCAAACACTTTCATTGAACGCGCTCAAGGCATTACGCTATTTGCAAACGCGTAGTTGGGACACGGTGCGCGCGGTGCGCTTGAGCGCGGCGACGCACGCGGAAATCGAAACGTTGTTGTATCGGTATATCGCGCATCATCTCGAACGCAATTTAAAGAGCGTCGAATTTTTGCGCGAACTGCGCCAACCGAGTGTGATGGCTGAAAGGGAATCGCGATGAAAACGAAAACGCGAAAAACGCGCGAGACGCGCGCGGTGTATCGCGTGCGAACAACGCGAACGCACGCGCCGCGCGTAACGCGTCCGCGCGTAGTCAAGCCCGCGATTCCAACCATCAATTGGGAAGCGCGCCAGCGCGCGACGTGGCAAGAGTTAGCGCAATGGCATCGGTGGCTCAACGATCACGAACCCGAATTTGAAGAAAAATATCCGGGCAAATATCTCGCGATCTGGGAAAGTGAAATCGTCGCGATTGGCAAAACCTGGGGCGAAGCATTCGACAACGCGGCAATTGCGCGACCGAATGTGGGTCCTTTGATCGCGTACATTCCCACCGAAGCGGAGGCGATTTTTGCTCTCTGATTCGATTCGACTGCCCTATACCGTGATTCGCGGATATGCTGTGCCGGTGGTTACGCTTGATCTATTTCATAATCACGCGCACACCGCGGCGATGGCGTATGTAGATTCCGGCGCGCTCTATTCGATTTTCAAATCAGATTTGGCTGAACGCTTGAATTTGGATTTCACTAGCGGGACGCGCGTGCCGGTCAAAGGACTCGACGGAATCCAAATTCCGGTTTATCTTCATCGCGTTGGTTTGCAAATCGCCGATTTTCAAATCAGCGCGACGATTGGGTTTTCGGATCAACTGGGTGTCGGCTTCAACCTGCTCGGTCGCCATTCCATTTTCAATCAACTGCAATTCTGTTTCAATGATCGCGACGGTGAGATCACGATCACGCGTCTTGATTCATAAAATTTTTTTGCGAGGGAAATGACAAATGCCTGACATGGAAACGATCGTCTCATTGTGCAAGCGCCGCGGATTTGTGTTTCAAGGTTCCGAAATTTACGGCGGCGTCGGCGGATTCTGGGATTACGGTCCGCTCGGCGTCGAATTGAAAAACGCGATCAAGCGCGCGTGGTGGAAAGCGATGGTGCAGGATCGCGGCGACATCGTCGGCATTGACGCGGCGATCATTATGAATCCGAACGTCTGGGTCGCGAGCGGGCACGTCGAAACGTTCACCGATCCCTTGGTCGAGTGCAAGAATTGTCGCAAACGTGTTCGCGCGGATCAAATTCCCGGCGAGGCGTGTCCCAACTGCGGCAACAAAGGGACGATGACCGAGCCGAAACAATTTAACTTGCTTTTCAAAACGCACGTCGGTCCGGTCGAAGACGATGCGGCGGTGGCGTACTTGCGTCCCGAAACCGCGCAAGCGATGTTTGTGCAATTCAACAACGTGCAAACTTCGATGCGCCGCAAAATTCCATTCGGCATCGCGCAAGCCGGACGATCCTTTCGCAACGAGATCATCACCGGCAACTTTATTTTTCGCGATCGCGAATTCGAACAAATGGAGATGGAATTTTTCATCAAGCCGGGCACGGAAGACGGCTGGCACGATCACTGGCGTGACACGCGGGTTGATTGGTGGAAAAAAACATTCAACATTCGCGATGAAAACATTCGCGTCAAGGTGATTCGCAAAGATCGCACGTACATCCAAGGTCCCGATCCCGATGATGTGAAAGAAGAAAAGCCGCCACACTATTCGAAAGGCAATTACGACATCGAGTACAAATTTCCGATGGGCTGGAGCGAGATCGAAGGGATCGCGAGCCGCACCGATTTCGATTTGACCGCGCATCAAAAGTTGAGCGGCAAGTCGCTCGAATACTTTGACGATGAGACGAAAGAAAAATATATTCCGTACGTCGTCGAACCGGCAATGGGCGTGGATCGCGCGGTGTTGGTCGCATTGTTCGAGAGTTACACCGAAGAGCAAGTGCGCGGCGAAAAACGCGTTCTGCTGAAATTGCCGTCGGGCGTTTGTATCGTCGCCAGGATGAAATCGGTACGCCGTTTTGCGTAACCGTGGATCATCAATCCGCGATCCCCGACGACGAAAAGTACGACGGCAAGGTAACTCTCCGCGACCGCGATTCGATGGAACAGATTCGCGTGCCGGTCGGCGAGATCAAAAATGTGTTGGTGAGTCGGTTGGGCGGATAATCAAAAAGGCAATTGAAATGACGCGTTTAGTTGTCGCGTGCGACGACGTGATCAGGATCACTCACGCGTGGCTGAACACAATGGAGGTTCAGCCCGGTGATAAAATCGAAATCAGGTTTGGAGAGGGCGAAATGATCATTCGCCCTCTTGTGGCGCGCGATTCGGAAATGCTCGCGCGGGTGCGCGCGAATATGAAAAAGTACGAGAGCGCGTTACGGCGACTTGCGGATTCGTAGAAATCGCGAATAGGAGAATAAAAATGTCCAAATCAACAGTTCCTACGTTTGACGCATTGATGAATCCACTGATTCAAGCCCTCAAAAAGTTGGGTGGCTCTGGGACGATTGAAGAAATCAACACGCAGGTTGCTGAAATTGCCGGACTAACGGACCAACAACTTGAAATTTTGCAGAACCCTTCCAAAGGTGGCGCAACCAAAGTCGAATACAGGATGGGTTGGGCAAGAACGTATCTCAAACAGTTTGGAATCCTTGAGAATTCAGGGCGCGGCGTTTGGGCATTGACTTTGGCAGGAAGCAAAGTTGACCGCGTCGATGAGAAAGAAGTTAAGCGGGCTATTCAAACCAAACTCAAAAAATCACACGACGATGCCGCTAACATAGACGAACAACCGGGCGAAGAGAACTGGCGTGAAGAATTGCATGGAATTCTCGGTAAAATGCCGCCATCTGCTTTTGAGAAACTTTCTCAAAGGGTTTTGCGTGAATCAGGTTTTACTCAAGTCGAAGTAACTGGTAGAAGCGGGGATGGAGGTATTGACGGTAAAGGAATTTTACGTTTAGGTGGACTGCTCAGTTTTCAAATCATCTTCCAATGTAAACGGTGGAAAGGTTCTGTGAGCGCGACTCAGGTCAGAGATTTTCGCGGCGCGATGGTCGGACGCGCGGATAAGGGCTTGCTTATTACCACCGGAACTTTTACCAAAGACGCCATACGAGAAGCCACGCGAGATGGCACGTCTGCGATAGATCTGGTGGATGGCGAGCAATTTCTGGACAAACTCAAAGAACTTGGGCTAGGGGTGCAGACACGAAAAATTCAAGTTGAAGAAGTTACGATAGATAAAGAATGGTTTACGAACCTGTGAACGCAATTCGCTTGGGCGGACCGATCGGTCCCATCGAAAATTATTTACCGCAACTGAAAACGATCTTTGAAACGCGTGGCGTCGTGCTTGCGTTTCTCTACGGTTCGCAAGCGACCGGCAAGGCGAACGCGTTGAGCGACGTGGATATCGCGGTGCTGTTTCCGCGCGCGCTCGACGCGCGTGCGCGTTTTGATCGCGTCTTGGAATTGATGAGTGATTTGGGCGGTGCGTTCCAGCTCGACGATGTGAACGTTTTAGATTTGGCGGAAGGCGCGCCATTGCTCAACAACAATGTGCGTCTGCACGGGCGCGTCATTTTTTGCGCGGATGAACGCGCGCGGATCGAGTTTATGATTCGCGCTCTGCAACAGTACGAAGACACCGAACCGATGCGCCGCGAGCAGAATTTTTACTTGCGCGAAAAAATCAAACGCGGTTTGTTCGGCAAACCGATTCCGGTTGCGCGAGCGAGGTGAAATAATGGCGGATGTAAATATGATCCTCGAACGACTCAAGCGGCTGGCGGAATACGTCGAATTTCTCAATCGCAAAAGATCATTGAGCCGCGACGAGTTCTTGCAAGATCAGCAAAGTCAACTCGCAGTGGAACGCGCGTTGCAAGTCGCGATCCAGATCATTATTGATATCGCGTCCCATCTTCTCGCGACCACCAGCAACGAAACGCCAAAAGATTACAGCGATGCGATTATCAAACTCGCGCGCATCGGAGTCATTCCGACGACATTCGCCAAGCGGATTGCGCCAATGCCGCGCTTTCGAAATGTGTTGGTGCACCAATACATCGAGGTTGATCTCAGCCGCGTGTATCGAAACTTGCAAGATGATTTGGATGATTTTGCGGAATTCGCGCGGTATATCAACGCGTGGCTCGATCAGCAAAATTTGAATTCAACCGAATTACAAGCATAACTTCACAGGAGGATTTCCCAATGGCAACAAAACGCACGACCAAATCAAAAGTCACAAATCGCAAATCGAAAATCCAAAAATGGGTGTACCTGTTCGCGGAAGGCAACCGGGATATGCGTGATCTGCTCGGCGGCAAGGGCGCGGGGCTCGCGGAAATGACGAACGCGAAATTGCCGGTGCCGCCCGGGTTCACGATCACGACCGAAGCGTGCAACACGTACACCGCGCTCGGCAAACAGTTTCCGAAAGGCATGTGGGAACAAACGCTGTCCGCGATGAAAAAAATCGAGAAGGAAACCGGCAAAGGATTCGGCGATCCGAAAAATCCGCTCTTGGTTTCCGTTCGCTCCGGCGCGAAATTCTCGATGCCAGGAATGATGGACACCGTGTTGAACCTGGGTTTGAACGCGGAGACGATGCAAGCGATTGAACGCTTGACCGGCAATCCGCGTTTCGCGCAAGATGCGTACCGCCGGTTCATTCAAATGTTCGGGCGCATCGTGATGGGCATCGAAGCGAAAAAGTGGGACGCGATTTTTGAAGCGACGAAAGAAAAATATCACGCCAAGCAAGACACCGATCTCGGCGTGGACGCGCTGAAAGAGGTCGTCGCGCAATTCAAAGAACTGTACAAAAAAGAGATTGGTGAAGAATTTCCAGAAGACCCGTACAAACAACTCGAACTCGCGATTCAAGCCGTGTTCGGATCGTGGATGGGCAAGCGCGCGGTGGATTATCGCCGCATCAACAAAATCGCTGATAATCTCGGCACGGCGGTCAACGTGTGCACGATGGTGTTCGGTAACCAGGGCGATGATTCCGGTACCGGCGTCGCGTTCACGCGCGATCCTGGGACGGGACAAAACGAATTGTTCGGCGAGTATCTCGTCAACGCGCAAGGCGAAGATGTTGTCGCCGGGATTCGGACGCCGATGAAGATCGCGGAACTCAAACAAAAGAATCCGAAAGTCTACAACGAATTTCGCGCGATTGCGCGGCGAATGGAAAAACATTATCGCGAAATGCAAGACCTGGAATTTACGGTCGAGCGCGGCAAATTGTTTATGCTTCAAACGCGCACCGGCAAACGCACCGCGCGCGCGGCGGTCACGATCGCGGTCGAGATGGTGCGCGAAAAATTGATCGCGAAAGAAGAAGCGGTGCAACGCGTCGATCCAAACCAGGTTGTGCAATTGTTGATGCCGCAGTTCGACACTGCCGCGAAACAACAAGGCGATCTGCTCGCGACCGGGTTGAACGCCTCGCCGGGCGCGGCAACCGGGCTCGCGATTTTCGATCCCGACACCGCGGAGAAACTCGGCAAGGAAGGCAAGAGCGTCATCCTGGTTCGATACGAAACATCGCCCGAGGCAGTGGTCGCGCGCGGCGCGGGCTTGCCGTGCGTTGCCGGTTGCGAAGCGATTCGCGTGGACGAAGAGAAAAAACAATTCATGGTCGGCGCGCGCGTGATCAAAGAGGGCGACGCGATTTCGATTGACGGCGGCGCGGGGCAAGTGTTCGCGGGCGAAATCAAAACCATCTTTCCGGATTACGACAAGGAAGAAGATTTGAAATTGCTCTTGTCGTGGGCGGATGAAATTCGGTTGCGAAAATCGCGCAAGGGCGTAACCAACTCGCCCGAAATCGGAATGCAAGTGTGGGCGAACGCGGACTATCCGCGCGACGCGCGCATGGCGCGACGCTTTGGCGCGCAGGGCATCGGCTTGTGCCGCACCGAGCATATGTTTTTCGAAACCGAGCGATTGCCCATCGTGCAAAAAATGATTCTCGCGAAAAATGACGCGGAACGCCAAATCTATCTCGATCAACTCTTGCCGATTCAGCGCGGCGATTTCGTCGGCATCTTTGAAGCGATGGAAGAATTGCCGACGGTCATTCGCTTGATCGATCCGCCGCTCCACGAATTCCTGCCGTCGTACGAAGAACTGCTCGTCAAGACGACGGAATTGCGCGTGCGGATCGAGTATATGAAAAAAGAGAACGTCAACACGCAATCCCAAGAAGGCGAACTGCGCGAAACCGAACAGATGCTCAAGGCAGTCGCGGGAATGAAAGAGGCGAACCCGATGCTCGGTTTGCGCGGGTGTCGGCTCGGCATCACAATGCCGCAAATTACCGCGATGCAAACGCGCGCGATCATCGAAGCCGCGTGTATCCTCAAAAAACGCGGCGTCAACGTGCATCCCGAAATTATGATTCCGCTCGTTACGCATGTCAACGAGTTGAAGAATCAGCGCGAGATTCTCGAAGCCGAAGCGAAAAAGGTGATCGAAGAACAGGGCGTTGATGTCGAGTATAAATTCGGCACAATGATCGAGACGCCGCGCGGCGCGCTGACTGCGGCGCAGATCGCCGAGTACGCGCAATTCTTTTCCTTCGGCTCGAACGACTTGACGCAGTGCACACACGCCGCGTCACGCGACGATAGTGAAAAATCCTATCTGCTCAAGTATGTCGAGGACAAGATTCTGCCTGAAAATCCATTCCAGGTTTTGGATCGCGAGGGCGTCGGACGATTGATCCGCATTGCCGTAGAAGAAGGGCGCACGACAAAACCAGGATTAAAAATTGGCGTGTGCGGAGAGCATGGTGGAGACCCAAGCAGTATCGAGTTCTGTCACCAGGTCGGGCTTAATTACGTATCGTGTTCGCCTTTCCGCATCCCGGTTGCGCGATTGGCGGCGGCGCAAGCGGCGCTGGCGAAGATCGTCAAAGACAAGTGAGAGAAAAACTTGCAAAGGTTTTGTGCCTTTGCAAGTTTTTTATTTCCCGATCACTCTTTGTGCATTCGGGTATGGCAGTTCGGACATACCACCAACAAGTTCTCTTGCCGATTATTTTTTCGATTGCCGTCCTTGTGGTGGGTGACCAAGATTGCTGGTTCATCCAATCCACATACTTGGCAGATGGTATGTTGTTGCTTGGAGTGTTTCCGTGCCGCCCACACGCCGCGCTCTGGGTGGGTCAAGCGAAACTCGCGCATACACGCCACGGAGCAAAAGTGCTCCTGATCGGCGTGGATACGTGATGGGCGAAGATACATTGGTTTTCCACATTGTACACATTCGGCATAGTGTTTGCCCCACCGACCGACAGGACGATGTCCTTCAGGGATGCTTGCTTGACGCGCGCGATCATAACACTCGCGCGAGCAATAGGTTTGCATACAGCCATGTTCTACCCATTTGATGATTTCAGACGGCGCGCGATGAAACGCGCTTCCGCAATGATCGCAACGCAGATTTAATTCGCGCCCGGTTTGCCAGCGACATTCTTCCGAACAGTACACTTTATCCTTGCCGGCGAGTTGGGAAGGATAACGATAGAATTCTTTTCCGCAATAATCACACTGCGCGCGCACTTTGTTTTGCGCTGGGCTTTTTTTGAAAAACACGATCACCTCCGCGTAAACCAATCGCCCAATTTGCCCAATAATCCCTTGTGAATACGCGCGTGGCAATTCGCGCACACCAGCACCAAGTTCTCACGCGCGTTATTATTGCGATTACGATCTTTGTGGTGAATGACCAAAACTTTTGAATCTACCAATCCACATATTTGGCACGGCTTCTCAAAAGTCGCTTGACAAGCTATGAAAAAGACCTTCTTCCGAGTATGATGGGAGTTGCAGAACAACCATCGCATCGGAGGAAGGTCAAATGGAGTGTACCACACCCACTTTTGATGTCAACTTGGATCCGAA
>JACRPR010000091.1 GCA_016223105.1 Chloroflexota bacterium
GTCGGCGATGATCGCGCACTGCTCGATGCGATTCGCCGCAAGAATGTGCCAGAGTTGGCGCGCTTGCTCGACGCGTTCGATCTCGATCCCGCGCGCAAACGCGCACTCGCACAATTGCCAACGTTGTGGGGTAGCGCCGATGTGTTGGATCGCGCCGCGTGCATCAATGACGACGCGCGCGCGGCGGTCGAGCATTTGCGCGCGGTGGTCGCGCGCTTGAACGATTTCGGTTTCGCCGATCACATCACGCTCGATCTCGCGGAAAATCGCGGGATGGAGTACTACACCGGCATTTTGTTCGAGGGCTTTGTCGAGGGGCTGGGTTTTTCCGTCGCGAGCGGCGGGCGGTACGATAATTTGCTCGCGCATTTCGGACACAACATCCCGGCGGTCGGTTTCGCGATTGGGGTGGATCGCGTATTGACCGCGCTCAAGCCGCGCGTCAGCATCGCGCCGGATGTGATCGCGCAAACGTACGGTGCGCGCGTTGCCGATGCGCGTGCGCGCGGGCAGATCGTCGAAGTGGATATTTTGAATCGCGCGGAAAATGATCTGCGCGAGTACGCCCGCGTGCGCGGCGCGCGCGAAATTTGGTTGCGCGATGGACGCGTTGAGGGAGTGCGATGATCACCATCGCATTAGCTAAAGGTCGCTTGCTCGAACCGTCGCTAAAAATTTTTGAAACGCTCGGTTACGACACGCGCGAGATTCGCGAGTCGCGCAAACTCGTTGTGGAAAATCACGGCGCGCGATTTTTGTTGGCAAAGCCAATGGATGTGCCGATCTATGTCGAGTACGGCGCGGCGGATGTCGGCATTGTGGGGCAGGACGCGTTGCGCGAGAGCGGTGTCAATGTGTACGAGCCGCTCGCGCTCGATTACGGACATTGCCGCTTGATGGTCGCCGGCAAGCCGGACTATCGTGATGCCGAGTGGCGCATGATCGCGGGCTTGCGCGTCGCGACGAAATATCCGCGCATCGCGCAAAAATTTTTCGCGGCGCGCGGTCTCTCGGTCGAGATCATCGAGGTGTACGGCTCAGTCGAACTCGCGCCCGCGGTCGGGCTTGCGGATTTGATTGTGGATGTCGTTGACACCGGGCGTACGCTCCGCGCGAACGGCTTGATCGAACTCGACCAGGTTTTAACATCACAAGCCGCGTTGATCGTGAATCGCGCATCGCACACGTTGCGCGCGGGGGAGATTCGTGAGTTGATCGAGAAGATCGAAAATCGTAATTCTTAATTCGTAATTCAAAATTCATCTGCGCGTCCAAGCCGAATTACGAATTACGAATTAAGAATTCCGAATTCAGAGGTTGCCTTGATTCCAATTATTTATGGCACACACGCCGGGCGCGAAAAAATTTTGAAACAGCGCGGGTACGCGGAAAAAGAATATCCGCAAGCATTGTTGGAGAAATTACACAAAACGTTTGGCGAAACGTTGACGCCGGAGCAAGCGGTCGCGCGCATCTTGTTCGATGTTCGCGCGCGCGGCGATGACGCCGTGCGCGAGTGGACGCGCACATTTGATCGCGTCGAACTCGCGCACATTCGAGTTACCCAAGACGAAATTGACGCGGCGTACGCGGAAACGCCGGTCGCAGTGCGCGATGCGATGGAACTCGCCGCGTCGCGCATTCGCGTGTTCCATGAAAAACACAAACCGAAATCGTGGATTGATTGGCAGGCGGGTAGCGCGCTCGGTCAACGGATCATTCCGCTCGCGCGCGTCGGCATTTACGTCCCAGGTGGAACCGCGCCACTGCCATCGTCGCTGTTAATGTCCGCGATTCCCGCGCTCGTCGCTAGCGTGCGCGAGGTTGCAATCGCGACGCCGCCCAAGATCGCGCCCGCGATTCTCGCGGCGGCAAAAATCGCGGGCGTCTCGCGCGTGTACGCGATGGGCGGCGCGCAAGCGATTGCCGCGCTCGCGTTCGGCACCGCGTCGGTCGCGCGCGTGGATAAAATTGTCGGCGCGGGCGGATTGTTCACGACGCTCGCGAAAAGCCAGGTCTTTGGCGCGGTCGGGATTGATGGTTTGTACGGTCCGACCGAAACGATGCTCATCGCGGACGATTCCGCGAATCCCGCGTGGGTCGCGTCCGATTTGCTCGCGCAAGCCGAACACGATGTACTCGCAACCGCAATCCTCATTACCACTTCGCAATTATTCGCGAACCAGGTCGCGAATGAAATCGAAAAACAAATCGCGCATCTCTCTCGAATCTCTATCATCTCTCAATCTCTCTCTTCGCAAGGCGCGATCATTGTCGTCGAAAATTTGGATGAGGCGATGGAACTTGCGAACGCGTTTGCGCCGGAGCATTTGTGTTTGTTGATTCGCGATGCGTGGAACTGGGTCGGCAAAGTGGAACACGCGGGCGGCATCTTTGTCGGTGAGTGGACGAACGAGGCGCTCGGTGATTACGTGATCGGTCCGAGTCACATTATGCCGACGGCTGGCACCGCGCGATTTTCGTCGCCGCTGAACGTGAACGATTTTGTGAAAATCACGAGCGTGTTCAGCGTGAGCGCGCGCGAAGCACACGATCTAGGCGAACGCGCGGCGATTCTCGCGGAGACGGAAGGGTTGACCGCGCACGCGAGCGCGATTCGGAGACGGATGATCCCAAATATGTGATGGAGGAATTGGCAATGAACCTCTTCGCAAGTTTTCACAACGAACAAGGCAGAAAATTTCTTGATCAGGGCGTTTTGGAAAAAGCCGAAGCAGCTTTTCGCAAGTCGCTTGATCTATCGCCAAATTCATCGGCAACTTGGTACAACCTGGGCTTGGTTTACAAAAAGCAAAGAAAATGGAACGTGTGTCTTGAATGTAATCAACGTGCAACTCAGTTGAATCCGCGAGACGAAGCCGCTTTGTGGAATCTGGGTATTGCGGCTACGGCTTTGTCTCAATGGAATCTCGCGAGACACGCTTGGAAGAAATGCGGAGTTGAAATACCTGATGGTGATGGTGAGTTGACAATGGATTTGGGACCGGTTCCGATTCGATTAAACCCGGATGATTCGGGAGAAGTGATTTGGTGCTCACGGATTGATCCTGCCCGCGCGATTATTCGCGGTGTGCCGTTGCCAAGTTCATGTCATCGTTTTGGCGATGTATTACTTCACGATGGCGCGCTAAACGGATTTCGAATTATTAACGGCAATAAAATTCCGGTTTTCGATGAACTTGAATTACTTGAACCATCCAAATTTTCTACGTTTCAAGTCGCGGTGACTGCGGATTCGCTTGACGACATTCATGCGCTAATTGAATTGGCTTTTCAACAAAATATGGGGGCAGAGGATTGGTCAACCATCAGACCGCTCTGCAAGGAATGTAGTGAAGGTACTCCACATGAGCATCCAGAAGATCAATTTCAACCTCAAGCCGAAAGGCGCATTGGCATTGCCGCGATGAGCGAAATGGAACTCGATGAAATTTTAGAGAGTTGGCTCATTAGCCATCCCACCGCTCGATTAATCAGTGTCAACTGTGTTTTGAAAAGTTGGAACGATCGGGTAGGTGAGTGATGTTCCACAATCGGAAAGACCAGCAAGACAGCCGCGCGTAGGTGCGGAATGTTCGCAAAGACAATTACGATTGTCGCTCAATGGAAGGAAAAGCATAATGCGATGGAGTAAATTGAAAACAACAATCGAAAATCACTTTGCCGCTTCAGTGATCGGTCGTGTCGCGTTACACGCGACGCGGTATCGCCAAGCACACGATGACGAGGGAAGAGGGTGGATTACTGTTGACAGGAAAGAAGCGTGGAACTTGTGCACGTTTCGATATTGGCGCGCGCTCTATGAAACAAAGGAAAAATTTGATACAGAACCGGACGTTTCCGCTTGGGAAGCATACTATCTCAGCGCGGCAGAGATAGAAAAACAAGGCATTCTTTCTCTCGAAAGATTTTACATTACGCTCGAAGACTATAACAATCTTTCCATCAAGCAAGCGCTTGATTCGAAAAGTGTTCTGATCCAAGCGTTAGCGATGTTGGACAAACGGCTTGGGAAACGGAGATTGCGTTCTCTTCAACTTGTACCTGACGCGCATCCGATGGTTCGATATTTTTACACATTTCGATTGAAAGCCGAAGGCATAGATGGCAATTCTTGACCCTACCCAACTCATCCGCGCCGACCTCAGCGATTTTCCGCCGTACTCGATGGGGCACGTTCCGCTCGCGGATTTGGATCATCTCGTCAAATTAGATTTGAACGAGAATCCGTACGGCGCGTCGCCCAAAGCAATTGCCGCGCTCGCGCAAATGCGACACTATCATCGCTACATCGGTCAAGACGAATTGCGCGCGGACATTGCGCGTTACGTCGGCGTGGATGCGGATCACGTCGTTGCGAGCAACGGCGCGGACGAAATCATTGACCTGGTGCAACGCGTCTTTATTAATCGCGGCGACGCGATTGTGGATTGCCCGCCGTCGTTCGAAATGTACGCGTTCTTTGCGCGCGTCAACGGCGCGCGCATCATCAGCGTCCCGCGGCGCGATGATTTTTCGATTGATGTGGAAATGATCGAGTCTGTCATTGCGAGCGAAGCGAAGCAATCCCCAACGCGCGGATCGGAGATTGTTTCGTCGCGCGATCCTTCGACTCCGCTTCGCTCTGCTCAGGATGCGCTCCTCGCAATGACAAAGTTACTCTTCCTCACCAGACCCAACAATCCCGACGGCGGCATCACCGCGCACGCGGACATTGAACGTTTGCTTGCCTTGCCGGTGATCCTGGTATTGGACGAAGCATACGCGGAATTTGCCGGCGAGAGTTACGCGGCGCGCGTGCCAACGCAATCGAATCTGATCGTTCTGCGAACGTTCAGCAAGTGGGCGGGGCTGGCGAGTTTGCGTGTCGGTTATTGCATCGCGCCGAAAGTAGTCGCCGCGAAAATTTTGCAGATCAAGCCGCCCGAAAATGTGAACGCCGCCGGCATCGTCGCCGCGCGCGCCTCGCTCGCGGATCGCGATTACTTGATGGACAACGTGCGCCGCATTGTCGCGGAACGCGAACGCTTGTCCGGCGAACTCGCGCAGGTCGGATTTTTGCAACCGTTGCCGAGCCACGCGAACTTTCTCTTGTGCCGCGTGATCAATCGCGACGCCAAAGCGATTCAAACCGCGCTCGCGCAACGCGACATTTTGATCCGCGCGTTCAAATCGCCGCGTCTGTCCGATTACATTCGCATCGCGGTCGGCACGCCGGAGCAGGATGCGGTGTTGTTGAGCGCGTTGGGGAATTTATGATTGTTGATGGAGGTTGGAAATTGGATGTTGGAGATTAGATTGTTTCGCGTCCGACTTCCAATTTCCAACTTCCAACCTCCAACTTCCAAATGCCCAAACTTTATCTGATCAAACACTCGATGCCCGAACTCGATCCGAACGTGCCTGCACCCGATTGGCATCTCGGCGAATTGGGGCGTGCGCGGAGTGAACTGCTCGCGCGCAAATTGTCCGCGTATCCGCTCGATGTGATCGTGAGCAGTGTCGAGCCGAAAGCAATCGAGACCGCGCAGATCGTCGCGGCGCGCTTGAACAAGCCGCACGAAATCGCGCAAGGATTGCACGAGCACGAGCGGCGCAATGTGCCGTTTATGCCGCGTGCAGAACTCGAAGCGCGCGTCGCGGAATTTTTCGCCAAGCCGAGCGAGTTGGTGCTGGGCAGTGAAACCGCGAACCAGGCACACGCGCGCTTTGCGAACGCGATCCATCGCGTGCTCGAAAAATATCCGCAAAAAAATATCGCGGTCGTCGCGCACGGCACGGTGATTTCGCTTTTCGTCGCGCGCACACAACCGATGCCGTTTGAATTTTGGAAGCGGTTGGGTCTGCCGTCAATTGTCGTACTCGATGTTGGATGTTGGATATTGGAAGTTGGATATGCCACATCAAGTCAAACTATCCAACATCCAATTTCTAATTCCCAATTCCCAATTACCATCCAAGAGGTGATCGAAAATGTCGAATGAACGCGCCGCAACCGTTGAACGCAAAACAAAAGAGACCGCGATCGCGATCACGTTGAATCTCGATGGCGCGGGCAACGCGGACATTGCAACCGGCGTGCCGATCCTCGATCATTTGCTTTCGCACGTCGCGGTGCACGGGCTTTTCGATTTGCACATTCGCGCGACCGGCGATCTTGACATTGACGCGCATCACACGACTGAAGATGGGCACGCGTACGTGCCGATGGATGAAGCGCTCGCGCTCGTCGCGATTGATTTGAGTGGTCGCGCGTACGCGGTGATCGACGCGCCATTCGCCGCGCCGATGATCGGCGCATTGCCCGCGAGTTTGATCGCGCATTTTTTTGAATCGCTCGCGACGCACGCGCGGATGAATTTGCACGCGAAAATTTTTTACGGACGCGACGATCATCACAAAGCCGAAGCGATGTTCAAAGCGCTCGGTCGCGCGCTCGCAATGGCTGTCGCGTTCGACGCGCGGCGCGTGGGAATCGCTTCGACAAAAGGAACTCTGTGAGATTTATGATCTTCGATTTCTGATTTCTGATTTGAGCGTCGCACAGAAAATCAGAAATCAGAAATCGAAAATCGAAAATGGTGAATATGATCGCGATTATTGATTACGGTATGGGCAATCTCCGTAGCGCGTTGCGCGGCATCGAAAAGGTCGGCGGCGCGGCGCGGATCATTCAATCGCCGCGCGAAATGATTGGCGCGCGTGGAATCGTTTTGCCCGGCGATGGCGCGTTCGGGCAAGCGATGATCAATTTGCGCGCGGCGGGATGGATCGATCCGTTGAAAAACGCGTGCGTGGCTGGCGTTCCATTCCTGGGAATTTGCGTTGGGATGCAATTGCTGTTCGAGACGAGCGAAGAGATGGGACAACACGCAGGGCTGGGAATTTTCGCGGGCGCGGTCAAACGCTTTCCGCGCGGACTCAAAGTTCCGCAGATGGGTTGGAATCAATTGCACATCGTAGGGGCGGATCACTCTGAGCGGAGCGAAGCGGAGTCGAAGAGTGCGTCCCTCCTGCGCGATGTTCCAAACGACGGTTACGCGTATTTCGTGCACTCGTACTATTGCGCGCCGCGCGATTCATCCATCACGCTCGCGACGACCGATTATGGAATTGATTTCGCGTCCATTGTCGGACGTGCGAATGTCTTCGGCACACAATTCCACCCAGAGAAAAGCCAGGTCGTCGGATTGAAAATCCTGGAAAATTTTGTGACGCTGACAAAATGATTTTCGATTTTGGATTTGCGATTTTCGATTGGGAAGCGTAAATCCAAAATCAGAAATCAGAAATCAGAAATCGAAAATGATTATTTTCCCCGCGATTGATTTACGCAATGGACGCGTCGTGCGTTTGCAACAGGGGCGCGCGGATGCGGAAACCAAATACAGCGACGACCCCGCGCAAATCGCGATGCGTTGGCAGAGCGAAGGCGCGCAATGGTTGCACGTCGTCAATCTCGATGGCGCGTTCGGCGAAGCATCGTCCGCGAATCTCCGCGAATTGTCGGGAATCATTTCGATTGCAAAAATTCCGGTTCAATTCGGCGGCGGCTTGCGCGATCTAACGAGCATCGCAACCGCGTTTGAACGCGGGGTCACGCGCGTTGTGATCGGCACGGCGGCAATCGAAAATCCGCAACTCGTGTCCGATGCGATTGCGCGATTCGGCGCGGATCGGATCGTTGTCGGGATTGACGCGCGCGATGGAATGGTCGCGACGCGCGGTTGGGTCGCGCAATCTCAGGTTAGCGCGATTGATCTCGCGATTCAAATGCGCGCCCGCGGCATCACGCGCATCGTGTACACCGACATCACGCGCGATGGAATGTTGCGCGGGATTGATGCAGATGCGATGGCGCGCCTCGCGCGCGCCGCGAACGTGCGCGTGATCGCCTCGGGCGGCGTCGCAAACGTGAACGATGTGATCGCATTGCGCGCGCACGCGGAAATCGAAGGCGTGATCATCGGGCAGGTGTTGTACACCGGCGCGGTGATGTTGAAAGAGGCGATTGAGATCGCGCGCATTTTTTGACCCCCGCGCCACCGCGCGATATAATAATCGCGGAGGTGCGTGATGACATCGCAACAGAAAAACATTTTAACCGCGCTCGTGTTCGGAAACATTGTGCTGTTTTGTTGTCTGGCTCCCGCCGGATATTTCGTGGTCAGTCAACCGGCTGGCACAGACCCGGTTCAATCGGCAATGACGACCGTGCAAGCGTTTTTACCGGCAACGCCGACGCGCCGCGCGACGCTGACTCCCACTCAACCCCCGCCCACTTTGCCCCTCGAACCGGGTTGGAAACTCGCCGTCCTTTCGGCGGACAAATTCGCGATTGCTTCGCCGCCATCCTGGGAAATCAAAACGCTCACGCCGACCAATCTCGCCGCGCAAATTGACGAACTCGCGAAAAAGAATCCGCAACTCGCAAGTTCGCTCAAAGGTCAATCCGCCGAGTACGTCGCCAAGATCAAATTCATCGGTTACGAAACAGCCACGAGCGTCGTGCGCGAAGGATTTATGCCGAACGTGAACGTGATTCACAATGTCGAAAAATCCGATCTCACGCTCGAGGATTGGATCAAAGCGTCGGAGAAAGAACTCGCGCAGTACAAACCCAGCATCCGGCGCGTGAGAGGATCGGCGGGCGAGATGGCGGAAATCAAATTTACTCTGCCACTGAAAATCGCGAACAATCAAACCGTGAACCTGGCATCGGCGCAGTATTTGATTTTACGCGGGCGCGATTCGTACGCGATCAGTTGCGTGCATCTCGACAAGCAAGCCGCGACGTTCGCGCCGATCTGCGAAAAAATCGGATTGAGTTTTCGTTGGGCGAATTGAAATGACCGCGCTCACCGATTGGTTGCTGGAAGGTCCGGCGTGGGTGCAGTATCGCGCGCGCGTTGATCTGCTCATGCAAAAAGAAAATCATCCCGCGGTGATCACCGCGCGTCAAGCGATGCTTGCCGATCCACAAATTCGCGCGGTGATCCAATCGGTTGGCGCGTGGGAACGCGCGGTGATTAACAGTCATAAAAGCGCGGGGCATGCTCTGCATCAACTCGCGTTTCTCGCCGACCTGGGATTGCGCGCGGACGATCCTGGGATGAACCAGATCATTGCGCGTGTGATGCAACATCAATCCGCCGAAGGTCCGTTCCAAATGTTGATGAACATTCCAAAACATTTCGGCGGCGCGGGCAAAGACGAATGGGCGTGGGCGTTGTGCGACGCGCCGACCATCGCGTACGCGCTCGTCAAATTTGGACTGGGCGATGATCCGCATGTGCAACGCGCGATTGAACACCTGACAACATTGATCCGCGACAATGGTTTTCCGTGCGCGGTCTCGCGCGAACTCGGCAAGTTTCGCGGACCGGGACGCAAGGATGATCCCTGCCCGTACGCGAATCTGGTGATGCTCAAAACGCTCGCGCAAATTCCGCGCGCGCGGACCAGTCGCGCGAGTCGCATCGCGGTTGAAACGTTGTTGGCGCTGTGGACGGAGAGCGCGGCGCGGCATCCGTATATGTTTTTTATGGGGACGGATTTTCGCAAATTAAAAACGCCGCTCGTGTGGTACGATATTTTGCACGTCCTGGATGTGGTAACGCAATTTCCATTTGCGCGCCAAGATTCGCGCGTGCGCGACATCGCGCAAATCGTTTCAGCCAAAGCGGACGCCGAAGGACGCTGGACGCCGGAATCGGTTTGGCAAGCGTGGGACGAGTGGGAATTTGGACAGAAAAAAATTCCATCGCGTTGGCTCACGTTGATCGCGCAACGCGCGCAGGCGCGATTGAACTAGCCCCGCGATTATCGCGCGAGGGTTGAATGGATCCAGCGACTCTATTTTTCATCACTGGCTTGGTCGCATCACCGATTTTTGTTTTTCTGCTTTGGAAAATTTCCGCGCGCACCGCGCTGATTTTTCTCGGCGCGGATTTTTTGCTCGGCGTTTGGACGGCGTTCTTCACCATTCAGAATATCGGCGGCGGATTTGGCATCGGCGTCTTTATGATTTTTTTTGCGTGTTTCGCGATGCCGTTCGCGGCTCTTCTGCTCGCGATTTTGTGGATTCCATTTTCGCGCGCACTGGACAAACGCGATCCGCGCCGCGCGTTGTTTTTGATCGGCGGCATCGTCCTGGTGATTTTGCAAAGCGCGCCAATCGCCGGTCAAGGAATCATCGGCGGCTATTGCGACGCGCAAATTATGCGCGCGGGCGATCCGATTGTGCGCGCCGCGCAACAATACAAACAGGAACGCGGCGATTATCCGCGCGCGCTACACGATCTCGTCCAGGTTGCGCGCCCAAGTTGTTTTGGAAGCGTCGGCGCGCCATCCGATTTCGCGATAGAGCGATGCGCGGATACGGTTACGATTTTGCGAACGCGCTCGTTCGATGGCGCGCGCGATTTGCGTTACAACTTTGCGACCGGCAATTGGTCGGGCGTCAGTTTTCTCGACGGCGCGTGTAATTTTTTGCGATGAGAACGTATTTTGAAATTCGCTGTGGCGCGGCTTTTCCAAGCCGCCGATGCGGGCTACGCTTTGCGAGCCCGCACCACGAATTTCAAAACGCGCGCTGAACCGGAATCCAACGATGGCAAAAATCGAACTCGTCAATCTTTGTAAGAAATTCGACGCGCGCGCGCCCGGGCTATTCGCGTTTCCATTTTCCGCGCGCGATGTGGATCAACCGCGCCCGCACAAATCTTTCGCGATGCACAATCTCAATCTGACGATCCCGCACGCGCAAACAGTAGTGATTTTAGGACCGAGCGGTTGCGGCAAAACGACGCTGTTGAAAATGATCGCCGGGTTGATTGCGCCGGATGCCGGCGAAATTTTGTTCAATGGCAAAAATATGGCGGAGGTGCCGCCCGGCGAACGCCGCCTCGGTTTCTTGTTTCAAAATTACGCGCTTTATCCGAACCTGACCGTCAAGACGAACATCCTCTCGTATTTTTTCTTCCGCAAAAAAACGCCCGCGCGCGATGCCGACGCGCAAGCGAAATACAAACGCACGAGCGAATTGCTCGGCGTCGAGATGAAATATCTGGAAGATCGTTTTCCGCCCACCTTATCCGGCGGCGAACGGCAACGCGTCGCGCTCGGTCGGTGTATCACGCGCGATCCCGCGTTGTTTTTGTTGGATGAACCGTTCGCGAATCTCGATCCGAAATTGCGCGAAAAATATCGCGTCAATCTCAAAGAACTGCTTGTGCAATTCAACATCACGACGGTCTACGTTACGCACGATCAGCACGAAGCGTTCGTGCTTGCCGATCGCATCGCGATTATGGACGCGGGCAAGCTCGAACAGATCGGCACGTACGAAGAAATTTACGCGCGTCCGAAAAATGTTTTCATCGCGGAATTTTTGAATCTCGATTTTGAGACGCCACCGATCAATTTGATCGCCGGCGAACGCGTCGCACCGGGATTGCGCGCGACGCGCGTCGGCATCCGTCCCGAAGATGTGATCGTTTCGGCAATCGAAAAAGAAAACGCGATCCGCGCGACGATCATCAAACGCCAACCGATGCCGCTCAAAGCAATCGCGATTCTCACTCTGCGCGTCGGCGATGATCAAATCATCGCGCCCGCGCCGATTGGCGAGGCGTTTGCGATCAACGATTCGGTGTGGCTCACGTTCAAAAAGTATCACGTTTTTGATGAACGAAGCGGGACGCGCACGCAGACGCAATGATAAAGCCGCTGGAGGATGCATCCCCCAGCGGCTTTGCATTTGTGATCGGAGTCGAGCATTTACGCGATTGTTCCGCGAACACGCAACCCGCTAAAGCGTCGAATCCAGGATCGTCAAGTTACGCGGCTTGCAACATTTCCCACACGGGCGCGGGTTGCGCCTGCACGCGTTTCACCTTGCCTTTGTTGCCGCCGTAAATTTTTTCGGCGGTGTGCCAGCACACATTCGCGCGCGCGGCCTCACTGAGTTGATCGAGAAACACATCGTAGCGTTGCAGTTCGGGACCAAGCCGCTCGAATTTCGTGACCAGGTCTGATCCCAGGCAAATCCGATCGCTGTACTTTTCGGTCAGTTCGATCCACGCGGGATCAGGCTTGCCGTTCGGACAGATCGCGATATCGTAAATGATCCACGAATAATCCACGCCCAAGTTTGGGTACGCTTCAAGCAAACGCTCGACCATTTGATGATAGAACGGCACGTTGACGCGGCGCGACATTCCGCAATGTGCGAACACAAATCGCGTGTTGGGAAATTCGCGCAGGGCTTCTTCAAGTTCGTGCAGAAAAACCGGGTGATCGCTTTTCGTCACCGACGTGATGTTTTGATGCACCAGCACCGGCAAATCGTGATCGGCGGCGAATTGATAGATTGGAAATAACGCGCGATGATTCGCGCGCGGATTTTCGCCGTAGGTGAACGCGGTGAGATCATCGTGGCGCAATAAAATTTCGCCGATGCCGCTCCACACGTTGGGATATTGTTCGTACATTCGCTCGATGTGGCGGAGCGCGTAACGATCCACCGGGTTGAATCCGCAAATCAACGGATACAATCGCGCTTGTTGCGCGGGCGCGAGTTGGCGCACCATTTCGGCGACGATGCTATCGGTGTACGCGTAATAGTAGCAGGGCGAATCGTTCGCAAGATAATAGTCCGGCGGTTCACGATCGTACTCCGTCCAGAGTTTAGTAACGGGCAAACCAAAAATCACCGCTTGAGGAATGTTTGCCTGATCCATATAGTGCATCAGCGCGTCGCCACCCGGCGTCTCTTGAATAAAATTGACGACGTGCAAATGCGCGTCCACGATTTTGTATTTACTGCCGCGCAGTGGCGCGAGCGAACCTGGTTTGCCCGCCGCGCGTGACCAGGTCGCGATTTGTTCATGCGGCATAGTGCGCCCCCAACTTGGTCGCGATCATTAGGCGTTCCGCACCTTCAAGCCGCGCCCACAGGTATTGCCAATCGCGCGCGTTGCCGATCAACGCGAGCATTTGTTCGCGCGTAAATTCCGCGATCAAGCGCGCGGTCAATTCGGACGATATCGTACGCGCGAGATGCGCGAGATCGATCCCATCGCGCACGAGATGGACGACGTTCGCCCAACCGATGCGCTCGATCAAATCGCGTTTGCCGTTCGCGTCGAGCGCGTGCAGAACGAGGCAGAGATCGGACGCGTGGCGAATTACTTGCTTGAGATGTGCGATGCCGATCAACTCGATCGCCTGGCGATCACATTCGCCGTACAGCCATTCGAGGATTTCCGCGAGTTCTTCGGCGGTGTGGATCAGCGCGCGCAAGCCGTTTGTGCCAAGCGTGTCCAACAATTTTTGCTCGACCGCGATCACCGACATCGCCGCGAAAATATCGCGCAGGTGGCGCGCGTCTTGAAGTGTCGCGGCGAGGCGCGCGCCGATCGCGTCGTTCAAAAAAATCTGATCGTCCGGCGCGAGCGCGGTGAGCACGCGCGCGAATCCGTGCGGGGTGTTCACAATCTCTGCGAGATGCGCGCGCAATTGTTCCAATACTGCGCGGTCGTGTTGTCCTTGCAAAACGTCGAGCGCGATCGCGAGTTCGTGCGCGGTGCCGATGCGCGTCGTGTCGCCGTCAATCGTGATTGGGTAACGCGTGATTTCGTGCGGGTTCATCCAGTTTCCCTCCGTAAAATGGAATGGGTCTTTTCTAGCGTATCCGCGTGGATTTGTCAATAGCCGGAAAATTTTTTCCACGGATAAAAAAGAACACGGATATTTTTATTTATCCGTGTTCCTTTACATCAGTCGGAAGATTTCCAATTACTTTAATTCGATAATTCCTTTTTTGATCGCGTACTTGACCAACTCACTGCGGTCGTGGATGCCGAGTTTCTCCATCAGGTGCGCGCGATGATTTTGCACGGTGCGAATACTGAGCGATAACATTTCGGCAATGTCCTTGTTCGTGTGTCCCTCCGCGACGAGTTGCAAAATCTCGCGCTCGCGATCGGTAAGACCGCCGAACGTGCTTTCCTGTCCCGATTGCCCGCGGCGCAAATAATCTTCGAGGATGCGTTTGGTGATCGAAGGATACAGGAACGATTCGTCGCGTTGCACCGCGCGGATCGCATACACGAGTTCACTACTCGCGACTTTTTTCAACACGTACCCGACCGCGCCGGCTTCGAGCATCTGCGCGACGTACTCGTCGCTTTCGTACATCGTCAACACCAGGACGCGCGCGTTCAGATTGTCGCGCACGATTTGGCGCGTCGCGTCCAAACCGTTGAGCAGAGGCATCGCGATATCCATCAAGATCACATCGGGGTTGAGCGCGCGCGCTTTTTCCACCGCGTCGCGTCCGTCCACCGCTTCGCCGATCACGTCCATATCGGATTCGGCGTTGAGCAAGAGGCGAATGCCTTCGCGGAGGATGGTGTGATCGTCGCAGATCAGAACTCTGATTTTTCCCATTTCAGATTTCAGATTTCAGATTTCAGATTTCAGATTTTGCCGTAATGGGTTTCAATCTGAAATCTGAAATTTACAATTTGAAATTCATTCCGCCGGGATTTCCACACGCACCGTCGTTCCCGCGCCGACGCGCGATTCAATCGCGCACGCGCCGCCGAGGAGTTGCGCGCGTTCGTTCATTCCGAACAAGCCCCAACAATCATCACAACCGGTGTTGGGATGTTTCGCGTTGATGTCGAATCCTTGCCCATCGTCGCGCACGATCAGAACGATGCGCGAATTTTCGCGCGCGAGCGTGATCTGCGCGGTGTGCGCGCGCGAATGGCGAATGATGTTCGTGATCGCTTCTTGCGCGATGCGGTACAGCGCGGTTTCGATTGGCGATGGCGCGCGCCCAAGTTTTGCCGAGCCGAATTGCATTTCGATCCCGGCGGCGTCGAGATTGGTTTTCGCGTACCAGCGCACCGCCGCCGCGAGTCCGAGATCGTCAAGCATCGTCGGGCGCAGATCGAAGATTAACTTGCGAATGTTTTCGAGCGTTTGCTCCGCGAGCAAGCGCGTCGCGTACATTTTTTCGCGCACCTGCGCGGATTCTTCGGTCAACAAATTTTCGCACATTGCGACGTTGATCAGCAGACGCGCGAGCGAGCCGCTCGTGTCGTCGTGCAATTCGCGCGCGATGCGTTTGCGTTCGTCCTCTTGTGCGCGTAGAACTTGCGCGGACAATCGCCGCGCGTGCGCGCGGTTCGTTTCGATAATGCCGACGAGCCGATCTAACTGCGGATCACCACTTGGCACGTTCGATTCATCGCGCTGGATCTGCGCGATCATTTTCGGAAGCGCGTCGAGTGGAGCAAGCGCGCGGTGCAGGATCGCGTAGTTGATCGCGAACACGATCGCGATGCCGATCAGCGCGAACAAAATCGCGAGCCATTGATCCGCGCTGTTCCACGCGCGCGCAATGAACGCGCCGCCAAGCGCGGTGATGGTGAGGGCGAGCGCGTGGGCGATGAGGATGGGGGCGCGGGGCAAAAAAATTTGCATTGCGATTCTATTATATTGCCGGTTGAGATGTGGGGCAAATATGGAAAAATTGTAATGCAGTTTGATGTGCTAGATGAAGTATGCTATACTCTAATCACGAGGAGAAAAGATGTCAAATCCAGCAATCCGTAAACATCCGCGCGCAATTGCGCGAACACAACCAAGCCGCAAGTCTAGTGATGAACGTTATCTGACGGACGCGCGTGGCAAGCGGATCGCGATTGTGCTCGATCTGGCAGAGTATCAGCAACTTGTTGCCGGTAAGCGTGAAACAGCATCTACCCGCGCGCCGCAAGCAGCCTGGGATTGGATCACGGCGGCGCGTGATCTGCGCGCGCGCGCCGCTCTTGCGCCAGACTCGACCCCAATCCTACACGCTTTGCGTGAGGAGCGTGCGCGGCGATGAGCGAACCCAAGTCGGTGAATCGTGTGGTTTGTGTGGATGCGGGGTTGGTCATCAAGTTTATTTCGCCTGAATCTGACAGCGCGCAAGTCGAAGCATTGTTCGCGCGATGGAAGCAAGACAATGTCGCGATGATTGCGCCCGCGTTTGCGCCGGCAGAAATGGATAGTGTGTTGCGGCAAAAAGTTGTTCGTAAGGAATTGACGTCGGAGGTTGCTGATGCGGCATTTCAACTTGTGTGCCAGCTTCCGATCACGATAGATGCTGAAACGGATTGTCGCACCCGCGCGTGGGAGCTTGCCAAACAGTTCGAGTTGCCCACTGTGTACGACGCGGTATATCTTGCGCTCGCCGAAGCGCACCAGTGCGATTTTTGGACTGCCGATCGAAAATTATTCGCTCGCGTGAAAGACCAGTTGGTGTATGTAAAGCATTTGTCGAATAGTAAATGATGCAAGGCATGTGCGCGAACAAATTGCGAAACCGCGCGCGAATTGAAAACCAGGTTGATAACAACCGCCCCGGAGGAATTTTGCGAGAATTCTTCGGGGCGATTTTGATTGGGACGCGGACAAACGCGGAGGAACGCGGATGGAAATTTTTGGCGATGGGCAAAGAAAATGCAAAGACCTTCGAGGCGATTTACTCGGAGGTCTTGTCGTTCAATTCATATCCACCAATCTCTCCAGTCAACTCGAACTTTTCAAATACGCATATTCTTCGGGATAGTCAATTCCAAAACGCACACACAGGGCTGAAACATCTTTGAAATCATTCTCGCGCAGTTTATATCCCGTGTGAAACTTGACCATATACTCCGGCGAGATACATTTGACAATGTGTCCATTCACTCTGCCAATGCCCGTTAGCGAAGCGGCTGGATACATCACGCCTTTTTCCGCGGGACCATAAAGACCGTTGCCCTCGGTATCAAAGGTAATCGCATGCACATCCACGAGTCGCCCTTGATCATCACCCAAAACAAAATTCCAAGCACTTGTGTCATTGCGCGGTATATCTTTATAACCCTGCATCTCTAGCAACTCGCGTAATTTTGGTACGTTCTTATGCTGAACAACGATGTCCACGTCGGTATGGGCGCGGGTCTGTTCGCCAAGCAGTGCGTCAACACACCAACCGCCATCGAGCCATATCTCGATTCCCAGGTTATTCAGTTGGATATACAAGTCAACAACATCAACGATATTCATCTATCTTCACGCTCATCGCGCAAACTTTTAACCCTTACAACCAATCCTCAAGCATCAAACCAGGAATTCGTTCAAAGTGCTGACGATTGTGTGTTACTAGCGACGCACCGTTCTCCACTGCGATGCTCGCAATTTGCAAATCCAAATCGCTAACCGGGTTACTCGCGCGTTCGAGTTGTGCTTTTAGCGCACCAAATCGTCGCGCCATTCGTTCATCAAAAGATAAAACAGTGACGCCGGCTAATAGCACATCAAGCGCGCCAAATTTTCGGCGGCACGCGCGGATTTGTGTGCGCCGTGCGTCAACGCGCCCACGCTGATTGCTGTGATTGCCAATTCTTCGGTCGGCGATATTTGCTCAAGATTTAATTTTCCGCGCAGAATCGCAACGCAATGATCGCTATCGAGAATTTTCACCACGCGACCTCTGCGCGCGCGCCTTGATTTTTTCGATTGGTGTAAATTTGTTCCGTCAAATTTTCCAATTCGGGTTCATCGCGCCACAAACCAAACGCCGCCATTGCCGGATGAATTTTGCCGGCTTGAATTTGCTCCAACAATTCCGCTCGTTGTCCCAGCGCGCGCGCCGATTGCCGCACAGTTCGGTCAAGGTGTTCGAGCCGTTCCAATTCGCTCGCGCTGATCAACACCGCGACCGCGCGATTTCGTTGTCGGATCATAATCCGTTCGCCAGCCGCGACGCGTCCGACCAACGCGTCCAAATGGGTTTTCGCTCGCGCGATACTGATGCTTGTCATATTTCTCGCCCTCCCTGCCGCGCGTATTATAGCCCAAGCGCGTCGAGTTGCCAAAATGCAAGTGGCGAGACATCGCGCCTCGCCACTCGCCACTCGTCACTTTGCTACGCGTTCCACCTTCACCGCGCACACCTTCAACTCCGGTATTTTCGCGATCGGATCAACCGCCGTGTTCGTCAGCATATTCGTCAATGCTTCCGCGTAGTGAAACGTCATAAACACGACGCCATTGCCGACGCGATCTGTAACCCAGGCGCGCGCGTCCACCTGTCCGCGTCGCGATGAAATGTGCAACCAATCGCCATCGCCGACGCCGAGTTTCGCCGCGTCGTCCGGGTTCAACTCGACGCGTTCTTCCGGCGCGATCTGTTCGAGACCTGGGACGCGGCGCGTCATTGCGCCGGTGTGGTAGTGATGCAAGATGCGCCCGGTCGTCAACGTGAAGGGGAATGTATCGTCGGGATTCTCCGCCGGTTCTTGATGTTCGATTGGCGAGAACAAGCCCTTGCCGCGCGTAAATTTTTCCGTGTGCAAAATCGGCGTGCCATTATGTTCCTTGTTCGGCACGGGCCACTGCAAACCTTTCGCGTCAATGCGTTCGAAAGTGATCCCGGCGTACTGCGGCGTGAGCGACGCGATCTCGTTCATGATTTGCGATGCCGATCCGTACGTCCATTGCTCCGCCGGCGCGCCCATTCGTTTCGCGACCTCGCTCACGATTTGCCAATCGGCGCGACATTCGCCGATCGGATTGATCGCTTTGCGAACGCGTTGCACGCGCCGTTCCGTGTTCGCGAACGTGCCATCTTTTTCCGCGAACGATGCCGCCGGGAAAACGACATCCGCGAGTTGCGCGGTTTCGGTCATGAACAATTCCGAGACGACGAGAAAATCGAGATTGTTCAATGCTTCAACGACGTGATGCGAATCGGGATCGCTCATCGCGACATTTTCGCCGACGATCCACATCGCCTTGACCTGGCGCGCGCGCGCGGCTTGCAACATTTCGCCGACGGTCAACCCAACTTTGTTCGACAGTTCGACGCCCCACGCGTTTTGGAATTTTTCGCGCGCCGCGTCGTCGGTTACGCGTTGATAGCCGGTGAAATAATTCGGCAGTGCGCCGACATCGCACGAGCCCTGCACATTGTTTTGTCCGCGCAAAGGATTGACGCCCGCGCCCGGCTTGCCAATGTTGCCGGTGAGCATCGCGAGGTTTGCAATCGTGAGCACGTTGTTGTGTCCCGTCGTGTGTTGCGTGATGCCCATCGCGTAAAAAATCGCGCTCGGCTTGTTGCCCGCGTACAAGCGCGCGGCGGTGAACAGATCGTCAACCGCGATGCCGGTGATTTCACTCACGCGCGCCGGCGTGTACGTCTCGACGACCTTGCGCCATTCGTCGAATCCTTCCGTGCGCTGAGCGATAAATTCTTTATCTTCGAGTCCTTCTTTCAAAATGATGTGCGCCAAACCGTTGAGCAGAGCGATATCTGTCCCAGGTCGTTGACGAATGTAGAGCGTCGCGATGCTCGCGAGATCAATCGCGCGCGGATCGGCGACGATGAGTTTCGCGCCGTTGCGAACCGCGCGGCGGATGCGCGTGCCAATGACCGGATGTTGCTCGGTCGTGTTCGATCCGATCACCAACATCGTTTTGCAATTGTCAATATCCGCGATGTTGTTTGTCATCGCGCCCGAGCCGAATGAGGTGGCCAGACCGGTCACAGTTGCGGCGTGTCAGAGACGGGCGCAGTGGTCTACGTTGTTCGTCCCCATCACCGTGCGCGCGAATTTTTGAATCAGGCATTTGGATTGTCCCAGTTTTTCCGCGACCAGGTTCAATGCTTCGTCCCAGGATGCTTCGACGAACGCGCCATCTTTTTTGATCAGCGGTTTTGTCAAGCGATCCTTGTGATGGATGAACTCGTAACCGTAACGACCTTTGACGCACAACGCCATTCCGTTCACGACCGCTTTGCGATTCGATGTTACCTTGACGACCTTGCCATTGCGAACATTCAGATCGAATTGACAACCGACGCCGCAGTACGTACACGTCGTCGTCACTTTTTTCATTTGATAGTCGCGCCCTTTGCCGCGCGAGGTCTTGTCGGTGAGCGCGCCGGTTGGGCAGTACGCCGCGCACGCGCCGCACGATTCGCACCCGGCTTCGAGCATCGTTACATCCGCGCCCGCGACGATGCGATCGTTAAAGCCGCGATTCGCGACGCCCCACACATTGCGCCCCTGAATCTCCGCGCACGCGCGCACGCATCGCGTACACAAAATACATTTGTTGAAATCGGTGAACACGAACGGATTCGGATCACCGTCCACCGGATAACTGTGGCGTTTGCCTTTGTGCGCGGTCCACGGCACTTGATATTCGTAAACCTGGTTTTGCAATTCGCACGCGCCGTCGGCTTCGCAGATCATGCAATCGTTCGGATGATCGGTGAGCAACATTTCGAGAATGAATTTGCGCTCCTCGATCACTTTGGGCGTGTCGGTCTGCACGATCATTCCCTCGCTGACCGGCAGAGTGCACGACGCGATGAGACCGCGCATCTTTTCGACTTCGACAACGCACATTCGACACGCGCCGACCGGTTTCAAATCGGGATGATGGCACAGCGTGGGAATGTTGATGCCATTCGCCCACGCCGCGTCGAGTACGGTCATACCGTCTTTGGCTTGAATTGCTTTGCCGTTGATGATTAAGTTTACGGGCATTGATGTACCTCCGAGTATTAGTCAATCGTAATTGGTAAATGGTAATTGTCAGAAATTGCGCGCCGTGATATAATTTACGCGCAATAGAATGGAGTTGAAAATGATCAGTCAAGTTACTACTGTGATCGAACCATTTGTGCGCCGCGGACTTTTTTCTAGTCCAGAGCAAGCCGTGAGTGAAATGGCGCGTGATTACATTCTGCGCCAAATCGAGCGGCACCGCGCGACGATAGAAAAATTACAGACCCGGTATGGAATGAATTACGCGCAATTCAATGCGTATCTAAAATCGCGCGCGGCGACTTTGTTGACCATGCCGAATCCCGTGCTGGGCAAAGCCGTGATGCAAGAAGAACAAGACGCGCTCGATTGGAAAATTGCGACCGAGATGTTGCAATCCTGGCTTGGCTTGCAATCGGAGGTCGGTAAGTGAAATCGCTTGCCGACCTTTTGTTTTAAACCACTGCCCGCGCTAATTTTTTAACCTCGACTTTTTCCCCGCGCATTTTGCACACGCCGGGCGCGCACAGTTTTTCCGCGTGCGCCGTCAATTCATCGCGACCGTCGCGCGCACGTTTTCGATGGATGATGCAACGGAATCGTTTTCGCGCTTAGCGCGGCGGGCGCACGCGCACGATCACCTGGGTTGACGCGTTGACATCCAAACGCGCCGCGTCCGTCCACTGCCCGTTGCTGTAAGTGAGGACAATGTAACTTCCGTTGACGACTGAAAACACCACTTGCCCGTTTGCGCCGGTCGTGCGATCCGCGACATAGTTGCGGCTCGCGGTGATCAGCTGGATCCACGCGCCGCTCACCGGCGCGTTCGTCGTCTCGTTCACGACTTGGACGGTCAACGTTTTCAAACGGAGCGTGATTTCTTTCGAACTGCTCATTCCCACGCGCGCGGCTTGCCACCATTGGCCGGTGTACGCCAGCACGTCATATTCACCGTTGACGACGGAGAACGTAATCTGACCGTTGGCATCCGTCGTGCGATCCGCGACATAGTTGCCGCTGGCGGTTTTGATCTGCACCCAGACACTGCGCGGCGCGTTCGTCGCATCGTCCACCGCTTTGATGCTCAAGGTTTTCAAACGGAGCGTGATTTCTTTCGAACCGCTCATTTCCACGCGCGCGGCTTGCCACCATTGACCGGTGTACGCCAGCACGTCGTATTCGCCGTTGACGACGGAGAATGTAATCTGACCTCTGGCATCTGTCGTGCGATCCGCGACATAGTTGCCGCCGGCGGTTTTGATCTGCACCCACAGTCCACTGCGCGGCGCGTTCGTTACATCGTCCACCGCTTTGATGGTGAGTGTTTTTAGACGAATCACAACCTGGGTCGGTCCGCTCACGCCGACTTGCGCGGCTTCCCACCATTGCCCGGAATATGCCAGCACGCGATAATTGCCGGGTTGACTCAACGCGAAAAGCACGCTCCCATCCGCGCCGGTTGTGCGATCGGCGACATATTTGCCGCTGGCGGTCAGGAGTTGGACCCACACGCCCCGCACCGGCGCGCCGCTCACATCATCCACCGTGATTACCGTGAGACTAGGCGATTGGTTGATCGTCGGCACGGCGGTCGGCGTCGGCGTCGCGGTCGCGAATGGTTTGCGCGTTGGATCCGCTTCGACGAGCGTGGGGGTTGGAACGGCAGTGAGCGGCGGTGTGCCGGTCGCGATCACTTGTTGATCGGTCGCTTGACAATTTTCATTGCCCAATCCCGCGCACACTTTGACAAACGCCTCTTCGGTCGCACTGCCGGTGACGGTCAGAATTCCTGCGGTGATCGTCGCGACGATCGCGATCAGCAGAACCAGTTCGATTAATCCCTGTCCCTGTTGATTGCGGCGGGAAAAAAGTTGTGGGTTCATGCTTGCCTCCGATTACTTGGGTTGCGCCGCCGGACAATAGACCATCAACCCGGCTTGCGGATTTTCATGCGGCGCGGCGAGTTGATTCGGCGTGTAACTCCCCCCGTCGTTTTTTAATTGGAGCGCGCGTTTGAAATGTTGTTGCGCGGTTTGACAATCGCCGGCGGACAGCGACGCCCAGCCCAGCGCGTTCAACGCGTTCGCATCATTCGGCGCGATCTCCGCCCATTGTTTGAACGCGCTTTGCGCGCGCGAGAAATTGCCCAGTCGTAATGCGTTCCAGCCCAGCAAAGAAAAATAACTCACGCGCACATGCAGGATGCCGGCTTTATCCGCGGCGGCGAGTTGCGTTTGCGCGACGGTGTATTTGCCGAGATGATAATTCGCGCGCGCCAACGCGAGCAGGGCGTCGCTATGCGTGGGTTGACGCGTCGTAACGTTTTCGAGATCGGTTTTCGCGGCTTGATAGTTGCCTTGCTCCAACCAAGCCAAGCCGCGCGCGAAACGCACCGCGGCGGGATCGAAACCCAGCTGTTCTGCGGCGTCGAGATGGGGGAGCGCATACGCGCCGTTTCCGCGTTGCGTTTGCGCGCGCGCCAGATAATAGTGACTGGTCGCGCTCTCGGGTTCGAGTAATACGGCAAGTTGTAAATGTTCGGCGGCAGAGCCAAAATCGTCTAAACGATATTTGGCGATGCCCAGATATTCGCGAATTGTGCCATTCTCCGGATCCGCGTCGACCGCGTGTTCGAGATAGCGCGCGGCGCGGCGATAATCGCGCAAACGATACGCCGCCAAGCCCGCGCCGGTGATGCACAGCGCGCGCGCCGGCTCAAGCTTTAACGCGCGTTCGAAATGCGCGAGCGCGTCGGCGTCGCGGCCCAATGTGTATTCCGCCCAGCCGAGATGTTCATAGCCGATCGGATCCGCGACATTTAATTTGATCGCGTTTTGATACGCCGCCAGCGCGCCGTCCAGATCGCCCGCCGCGACGAGTTGATCGCCGCGTTCGATCAGATAACTGCTGGATAAGCGTTGAACGAAAAACCAACCATAGATTCCGACCGTCACCAGGATCGTGACCACCACGATCATCACGGTCCGCGGCCGGAATAACCAACGCCAGCGTTGGCGCGGCGCGGGCGGCGAATTTACCAGCGCATCGGGTTTCTGCATCCGCAAGGGTTGTTGGCAATGCGGACACAAGACCGCCGGCGCATCGAGCGATTGTTGGCAATGCGGACATTGCAACCCAGCTTTGTTCTTCTCTTCATTGAGAACCGGCGCGGCGGAGGTGTGGACAGGGTGATGGTTCATCGGCGCTCCTTTCACACGTGCGCTTACATTTCACTTGCATCGCGAGTCGGTTTGCTATAACCACATTGTAATCGCGTTGCACGGCTCGCTTCAATAGGATAGATGCTTGCGCTGGCGCAAGGAAAGGAGTACTAGCCGGAATTTTTTATTACCGCTTCGATCTAATTGGATTTGATAAATTGCCGCGCGCCGCATCACGCATCACGCGTCCCATCGCGCGGCGACGCAACGTTCCGCAAGTCGGAGACTTGCGCTACATCTTTCCGCTAAACTTGGCGACCAACACTTTTTTCTTCATCTCTTGAATCGCGAACGTCGGCGAAATTTTCTTGGGACATTCTTCGGTGCAGTTGAAGATCGTGTGGCAACGGAACACGCCTTCTTCGCTTGCGACGATTTTCAAACGTTCGACGCCGCCTTCATCGCGCGTGTCCGCGACAAAGCGATACGCTTTTGCGAGCGCGGCAGGTCCGAGATAATCGTTGCTCCACGCGTCGAGTGTGCAAGTCGAGTGGCAACACGCGCAGAGAATGCAATCAATAAATTCGTCAATCCGTTTGCGTTGCGCCGGCGATTGCAAGCGTTCCTTCTCCGGCGGATTTTTCATCGCGATCAAGTACGGGCGCACCTTTTCGTACTTGTCCCAAAACGCGGTCATATCCACGACCAGGTCTTTGAGCACCGGCAAATGCGGAAGCGGCTCGATGAGGATTTCGTTGCCGAGCGGCGCGAGTTGCGTTTCACACGCGAGCCGGTTTTGTCCGTTGATGTGCATCCCGCAACTGCCGCACACGGCACTGCGACACGACGCGCGAAACGCGATGCTCTTGTCCACGTTATCGAGAATGTGATACAACGCCATCAACACGGTTTGACCTGGTTCGGGTTGAATTTCGTACGTTTGATATCGCGGCGCGGTGTCCAGGTCTGGGTCGCGCCGGTAGATGCTGAGTTTGATCGAGTCGGTCATTGGATTCTCCAAAGTCAACAGTCGTCAGTGAACAGTCAACAGTCAACAGTCAACTGTTGACTGTTCACTGTTCACTGCCCACTGCCCACTAGTATTTGCGCTCTTCCGGTTGCCATTTAGTTTGCACAACCGATTCGTATTCGAGGCGCGCGCCGTCGGGGGTGAAATGCGCGAGCGTGTGCTTCATCCAATTCGCGTCATCGCGCGTTTTGAAATCGAGCCGCGAGTGCGCGCCGCGCGATTCTTTGCGCGCGAGCGCGCCCGCCGCGATCGTTTCCGCCGCGTCCAACATTCCGCCGAGTTCAATCGTGCGAAGCAGATCGAGATTGAACTTGCGATTTTTCGCGTCCACGCCGATATCGCGAAAACGCGCGCGCAATTCGCGCATCGTCGCGAGCGCGTCCGCCATCGGTTTCTCTTCGCGGAAAATTCCGATGTTGTCGGTCATCGTTTGCGCCATCGTATCGCGCAGAGTCACGAGGCGTTCTTTGCCATCCGATTTCAACAGCGCGTCAACGTCCGCCGACGTTTTCTTCACCGCATCGTTCAACACCGCGTCTTGAATCGCGGACGATTTTGCTTTGACGAAATTTCCTGCCGCCGCGCCGGCGCGTTGTCCCATCACAACACATTCGAGCAAACTATTTCCGCCGAGCCGGTTCGCGCCGTGAACGCTCACGCTCGCGCACTCGCCCGCGGCGAACACGCCGGGCAAAATCGTCGCGCCATCTTTGTCGGTGTCAATGCCGCCCATAATGAAATGCTGACCGGGTTGAATCGGCACCGGTTTTTCGATGCAATCAATTCCGAGGAAACTGATCGCGAGATCGCGGATCCCAGGAAGCCGTTCCAAAATTTTCTCGCGACCGAGATGGCGCAGATCGAGATGCACGCATCCGCCGCCGTCGGGAAAGCCGTGCCCTTCGTTGATTTCGATTTGAATCGAACGCGACACAATATCGCGCGGCGCGAGTTCCATCGCTTTCGGCGCGTACTTGCTCATAAAGCGTTCGCCCTGATTGTTGACGAGATAACCGCCTTCGCCGCGCGCGCCTTCGGTCATCAAGATATTCGTGCCGATGATCGTCGTCGGGTGAAATTGCACAAACTCCATATCTTTGAGCGGCACGCCCGCGCGATACGCCATTCCCAGGGTGTAGCCGGTGGATTGCATCGCGTTCGATGTGCGCCGGAAAATTCGCCCCGCGCCGCCGGTCGCGATGATCACCGCGTCCGCGCCGAACGACGCGATTTCGCCGGTTTGCAAATTCATCGCGACGAGTCCGTGATTCATCGCGCCATCGCGCGCGAGCGACAGCACCGCCCACTCGTTGTACACTTTGATGCCGTGCTTGACCGCTTGCTCGTTGAGCGTGTGCAAAATGTAGAGCCCGGTTTTATCTGACGCATAACAAGTGCGTGGATAGCCCGCGCCGCCGAACGGTCTCTGCGCGATTCTGCCTTCGGGCGTGCGACTGAACGGCACGCCCCAATGTTCGAGTTCGTAAATTCGCACAGGCGCGTCCGATGTTAAAATTTCCGCGCAGTCCTGGTCGGCGAGAAAGTCGGAACCTTTCACGGTGTCGTACGCGTGTTTTGCCGGCGTGTCGTCTTTACATTCCGGCATATTCGCGAGCGCGGCATTCACGCCGCCTTGCGCCGCGCCGGAATGTGAGCGCACCGGATACAACAACGAAAGTACCGCGGTGTCCGCGCCGAGCATCGCGCTTTCAACCGCCGCGCGCAATCCCGCGAGTCCGCCGCCGACGACGATGACTTGATGTTTCATAGATGATTCCTCAATTTTTTATGGGACGCGGACAAACGCGGATGAACGCGGATGAATAATTTTTCAATTGATGGATTCGACGCTTTAGCGGGTTGTTGCTCAGCAAGCCACCGCGTAAACGCTCGACTCCAAACGTCGTTCAAAATATCTGCGCTCATCTGCGCTCGTCCGCGTCCCATTCCTCCTGGTTTCTGAAAATTCCTATTTGAGAAAGAACGTTAGCGCGTACGCACCCCAGATGGCGAACAGAATGTTTCGCACGCCATTCATGCCGTGATACATTCCGAACACGAGCAAGCCGGAATCAATGATCAAGTACAGCACACTCTTGAAGCGCGCGGCGACGCCGACAAAATGAATTTCGAGATTTGTCGGGACGAAATGCAGAACGACCATGTGCGCGCCCAAAAGCAGAACGAGCAGAACGGCGGTGATGCGTTGCCAAATCCATGCCCACACGCCGGACGGTTGGGGAGTTGAGGCGGTCATAAATGTCTCCGTAAAAATGTAAGGCAAATTTACAAATTTGCCCTACCCAAAAATGTGTGGCCAGGCAATCGCAAAGCCGACGAGAAAAGGCAAAACGCCCAATGCCATCATCGCGATAAAAATTTCTTTTTGATGTTTGACGCCGATGCCCACATCGAACAGGACGATGCGGATGCCGTTCAAGCCGTGAATGATGATCGTCGCGAGCAACCCCATTTCGAGCAAAACAAAAATCGGCGCTTTGAGCGTTTTCATCGCCGCGTCAAAATTGGCTGAACCGCCGACGATGGACGAGATGACGAGGACGTGCAGGAGCAAGTAAAAAATGATTGCGAGACCGGTGAGCCGGTGCAACCAAAACGCCCACATTCCCAAGCCGCGTCCGATGTACCGTTCGCGCGTAATCAATCGCATTGTTTCGCCTCCTTGAGGTTTATCGCAAAATTGCTTGACAAGTCCTGATATTTCTGATATGCTCAAGCCAAGATCGGGTGACCTGTCGCCTCCCCAGCACTCCACTGGGGACTAAGCAGGCGTATGAGCGGTATCGCTCCCCCGATCATTTTCTTTTCGAAAGCGCGCCGAGAAACTCCGCTTCGCTAATTCGCTTGTCTGGTTTGGACTGACCGCGCGCAATCGAGATGGTGCGATGATGCGCGGGAGATTGTTTTCCAATATGGCGAAAGAAAATTCGCGTCGAATCGAATTTGGGATCATCGTGCCGTAGGTATGCGATCAGCGTGTTTTTGATTTCGGCTTCCCAGCCGATGTATTCCACGTCAATAATTACTTGATCGACTTGATGGATGACGTTCTTCAAGAGCAATACAAGCCAATTGAAAAACCAAAGATGGCGACTGCGGTTCGTGATTTTCCTTTGGCGCGCAAGTGTTCCAGCGCAACGCGTTTGACCGATGCCGGGATCACAATTGCAAACGTAATTCCGTTTGCAATGGCGAGAACGGTGTCGTGTGCGAGGTCATTATCTTGACGCTTTGATCAACTTGCGCGTTAGCCATGCGGTTCGTCTTCATTGTTGAGATTACGAATTAGTGTACCACGTCAAGCCCTCGCGACTTGCGTAAAGCGCGTTACACCCCTGCGCCGACTTGCGCGTTTACCCACACCTTGCCGGTTTCCACCACAATCGTATTGAACTTGCACACACTCACGCACACGCCACAGCGTTCGCACAAACTTTCGTCAATCGTGTGCAGTTTGAGTTTTTCACCGGTGATCGCTTTGGCGGGACAGTTGCGCGCACACACCATACAACCGGTGCATGTGTCAATGATGCGATAAGTGAGCAAGCCCTTGCACACTTTGGCGGTGCAGATGTGATCGTAAATATGCGCTTCGTATTCTTTGCGGAAATAGCGGAGCGCGGTCAAGACCGGATTCGGCGCAGTCTGACCCAGCGCGCACAAACTGCCTTGATTGACAAAGCGCGCCATCCGTTCGAGTCGTTCGATGTCGCCGTCCTCGCCCTTGCCCGCGCAAATTTTTTCCAGCAGTTCAAGAATTCGCAAAGTGCCCACGCGGCACGGCACGCACTTGCCGCACGATTCTTCTTGCACGAAATTCATAAAGTACCGCGCCAGGTCAACCATACAGGTATCTTCGTTCGCGACAACGAGACCGCCCGAACCCACGATCGCGCCGAGTGACGTGAGCGATTCGTAATCAATCGGCGTGTCCAAGTGTTGTTCGGGAATGCATCCGCCCGAAGGTCCGCCGATCTGCGCCGCTTTGAATTTTTTGCCGTTTGGAATTCCACCGCCGATGCCGAAAATCAATTCGCGCAAGGTGATGCCCATCGGCACTTCGACCAAGCCGGTGTTGGCAACCGTGCCGACGAGCGAAAAGATCATCGTCCCTTTCGATTTTTCAGTGCCGATGCTGGCGTACCATTCCGCGCCCTTGTCCAAAATGATCGGCACGCTCGCCCAGGTCTTGACGTTGTTCAACACAGTCGGTTGTTCCCACAACCAGGATTGCGCTGGGAACGGCGGACGCGGACGCGGCTCGCCGCGCTTGCCTTCGATGGACGCCATCAACGCGGTCTCTTCGCCGCAGACAAACGCGCCCGCGCCCAATCGAATTTCGATATCGAAATTAAATCCAGAACCCAGGATGTCTTCACCGAGCAAACCCAGGTCGCGCGCCTGTTCCAACGCGAGAGCCAAATGGTGAACCGCGAGCGGATATTCAGCGCGAATGTACACATAGCCGCGCACCGCGCCGACGGCAAACGCGCCAATCGTCATCCCTTCGACGACGCGGAGCGGATTGCCTTCCATCAAACTGCGATCCATATACGCGCCGGGATCGCCCTCGTCCGCGTTGCACGCAACAAAGCCACTGGCATATTGCGGATTCGCGGCTTTGCGTTTCGCGATTTCCGTTTGCGCGGTGCGCCACTTGGTGCCGGTCGGAAAGCCCGCGCCGCCGCGACCGCGCAAACCAGAACGCGACACTTCGCCAATGATCTGATCGCCGGTCAGTGTCAACGCTTTGGCAAGCGAGGCATACCCTCCCAGCGTGATGTATTCGTCAATGCTCGTCGGATCGAGATGTCCGTTTTGATTCAGGAGCAAACGCGTCTGCCGCGCGTAAAACGGAATGTCATGCTCGTGCGTAATTTTTTCGCCGGTCGGATGAACGTACGATAAACGTTCGACGGGTTTGCCTTGCTTGATCGTCGTCTCCACGATTTCGGGTAGGTCTTTCGGCTGAACGTGCGAGTAAAAAATGCCGGCGGGATGGACGACCATCAGTGGACCTTTTTCGCAAAAACCGTGACAGCCGGTCATCCGCACATGCGCTTGACCATCCTTAAGATTTTCGCGCGCCGCATCGAGCACTTGTTCCGAACCATACGCGCGACAGCCGGTGCCACCGCAAATCGTTACCGTCGGTTGATTGGGATCGAGCGCGTTGACCAGGCGCGCGCGATATTCATCGAGGTGCGCCGCATTGAGAATTTTCATTTTCGCTCCTGCGCGAGCGTCTTGATCAGACGATCGGTTTTGGCAACGTTCATTTGTCCAGAGTAGGTGCTGTCGGTAACAATCACCGGACCCAACGCGCAGGCGCCGAGGCAGTTCACCGTTTCGAGCGTGATTTGACGATCGGGCGTCGTTTCGCCCGCGCGAATTTCCAGCTTCTCGATCAGCCGGTCGAGGATTTTTGTCGCGCCGCGCACATGACAGGCGGTGCCCATACAGACGCGCACGACGTGCTTGCCGCGCGGCTTCATCGTGAAGAAAGAATAAAAGGTAACGACACCGTAAATATCTTTCAACGGCACATTCAATTTTTCGGCGAGGTAATTCTGCATCGGGCGGGAGATGTGTCCCAGTTCGGCTTGCAGTTGATTCAGAATGAGCATTGTCGAACCGGATCGTTGCTTGCATTCGGCGATGATCTGATCCATCCGCGCGCGTTGTTCCACTACGGCGATGGGATCTTCTTCATTCGGCACAAGCGCGGGTGCCATTGGGATAGATCGCAAATCTCTTGATCGCATGGGCGGTCTCCTCACAATCGAATCGGGTGCCAAAATAAATTGGAATGGGGATTGAGCGCGCGCGAATACTAGCGCGCCGTGCGAATAGTTTAGGCGTGGCAAGTCTAAATCGAGTCCAAGCCCGGTCAAAGACCGGTGGGATACGCGAAGTTAGAAGGGGAGTGCGAGTTGGCGCGCGGGCGCGCGACCATTCATCAAAACGAACGGAGCGGCGCGCGATGCATCCGCGCCGATGCGCGCGAGTTGTTCGATTGCAGTGAATTTCGTGACGCGGCGCGATTGAAGGATGCGCGACGCGGACAGAGGACCGATGCCGGGGATGCGGAGCAATTGTTCTTTGCTCGCGCGATTTAATACGATGGGGAAAAATTCGGGGTGATGCGTTGCCCACACCGTTTTCGGATCCGCTTCGGTCGCGAGGTTGCCGCGCGGATCGAAAATGAGATCGGCGAACGCGAAGCCGTACTTGCGAAAAAGAAAATCGGATTGATACAAACGATGTTCGCGCACGAGCGGCGTCGGCGCGTGATTTTCGAGTGGCGTATTTTCGATGGGCTGGAACGCGGAGAAATACGCGCGCGCGAGTTCGAGCTCGCGATAGAGTTGCGTCGTGCGCGCGAGAATGTCGCGATCACTTTCATCCGCCGCGCCGACGACGAATTGTGTCGTCATCGTTTTGCCGGCGAGCGCGGGATTACGCGCGATCAATTTTTTCGCGATCTGCAACGGCGCGAGCAATTCTTCGGCGTAGCGTTTCGTCGAGGAAAGTTTCGCGAGATGTTCGGACGAGGGCGCTTCGAGGTTGACCGAGACGCGATCCGCGAGCAAGAGCGCGCGTTCGATTGCCGCGTCTTGCGCGCCGGGCATCAACTTCAAATGAATGTACCCGCGAAAATCATATTTGCCGCGCAAGAGTTCCGCGGTCGCCAACATGCGCTCCATCGTGCGCGTGCCGCCGCCCGCGACGCCGCTCGAAATAAAAATCGCTTCGGCGAGATGCGCGCGATGAATTTGATCAAACGTTGCCGCGAGTTCTTCCGGCTGAAAGGTCGAACGCGGCACATCGCGTCCGCGTCGCGTCGGACAATAAAAGCAATCTTTTTCGCACGCGTTCGTCTGCAAAATTTTCAGCATCTTGACGGTCTTGCCATCAGGACGCACCGCCGGATAAATCCAACGTCCGACATCGTCGCGCACGCGCGTTTGACCTTCGCCGCATTTGCCGCACGCGAGATCAGCTTGCGCCGCCGAGCCAAGCAGATCGAGTTTGTCTTGAATGTCCATCACGGGCGATTATACAGAACATTCGTTCGCGCGTCAATCCCTTTACGGCGAAGCATCCTGAGCGTAGTCGAAGCATCCTGAGCGTAGTCGAAGGACGCTTCGCCGTGTCGCGGCGCAAATCGTCAGAGCATTGTCAGGAATTTTTTTTCGCGCTTGGCTATACTGTGCCGCAAACGGTACGCACGATCAATGTAACCATCGCGGCGAATGTGCGTAAATGAAATCGGAGGCAAAAATGTTGAATGAAAATTCGATGACGCGCGACGAACGACTCAATGCGACGCTCGCGCACGCGAGTATTCTGCTCGGCGCGTTCAGTCGCGGCATGCTCGGTATTCTGCTCGCGTTTCTGATTTGGCTCACGCAACGCAACAAATCGAAATTTGTCGCGCGCCACGCCGCGCAAGCGACCGTGTATCAACTCGTCGGCGTCCTGGTCACGCTGGGCGTGTGGATCAGTTGGGGTTTGATTTTCGCCGGATCGATCTTTGTGCCGCTGGTGTTCGATTCGCAAAATCCAGAACCGTTGATGCTGTACACGATGATCCCCGCGCTCGTGATGATGATCGTTCCGTTCAGCGTGATGCTCGCGTGGTTTGGGTACGGACTGTACGCCGCGTGGCAAGTGTGGCACGGCAAAGATTTTGCGTACCCGATCCTGGGTCGTTGGATCAAGTGATCGAAAAAAGAGGGAGAAGGTAAAGAGGTCAGAGATGGCTTGCATCTCGCGCATCCTCTCTGCCTTCTTCGCCTTCTCAACACTTCTTTGCCCTCTCTGCCCTCTTTCACTTTTCTCCCTTCGATTGCCGAAAAACCATTTCTGAATTATGATTGCGCGCATTATGGAACCGATCATCAAAATTCGCGGCTTGACGAAAATCTATCAATCGAAACAGCGGCTGGGTTTGTTTCGCTCGCGCGTCAAAGAAGTTGTCGCGCTAAAAGATGTTGACCTGGATATTTTTCCGGGCGAATCGTTCGGCTTGCTCGGTCCGAACGGCGCGGGCAAAACGACGCTGATCAAATGTCTCACGACCTTGCTCTTGCCGACGCGCGGAACCGCGTGGCTCAACGGTCATCAACTCGAGCGCGACGAAAACGCGATTCGCGCGAGCATCGGTTGTATGTTGATGGGCGAACGCGGCTTGTATTGGAAATTGACCGGGCGCGAGAATCTCGATTTCTTTGGCGCGCTGTACCAAATTCCGCCAGACGCGCGCAAAACGCAAGCGTAAAAAATTATCGCGCAATTGAATCTCGGCGAGATTATTGATCGCGCGGTCGAAACGTACTCGTCGGGTCAAAAGATGAAACTCGCGTTCGCGAAAGCACTGCTCAACGCCGCGCCGATTTTGATTCTTGATGAGCCGACGAACACGCTCGATCTGCCGAGCGCGCGCGAACTGCGCGCGATTGTGCGCGATCTGAATCGGCAGGGACGCACGGTCGTGTACACGACGCATGTGATGAGCGAAGCGGAAGAGTTGTGCGACCGCGTCGCGATTGTGGATCGCGGGCAAGTGATCGCGCTGGGCACGATTGCGGAATTGAAAGCGAGTTTGAATCGCGAGGGCGTTACCAAAGTCGAGGGCGTGATTCCCGAACCGGCATTGCGCGCGGCGCGCGCGCTCGATGGTGTGGTGAGCGCGGCGTTGTCGTCGAAAGATGGGATGCAGGAACTCGTCGTGGTCAGTCCTAATCCGCGCGCGCTCCTGCCGCACTTGATTCGAGCGTTGATGGAGCATGGCGCGACGCTCGAACAAATCGCGCCGACCGAAGTCACGCTCGAAGATGTGTTTATCGCGAAAACCGGGCGCACGCTCGCGGAGGATACGCGCGAGAAATAAATCGCGCGTTACGCGACAACGCTGTCGAATGTTGATACAACTCAATAGGCATAAACGCGCCGACCGGTTTCCCATCGCGCTCGATCACGACCGGTTCTTTGCTCTGAATCAAATCTTCGACGCTCGCAAAGTACGGCGCGCGCGTCTCGCGCAATTCGATCTTTTTCATCGCTCACCTCGCGCGCAAGTATAAAATAGTCACGGACAATTGTCAACGCGATGCAATTACCAATGACCAATTACCAATCTTTAACTCAATTCACTTTCGCGAACAAACTCCGCCTAATCTGGAGCGTCGTTACGATGCGGCTCCGCATCCTCTCGCGCTATCCTGGTTTTCGTTTGCTCGACATTATCATGCCGACGTTCATCGCGGCGATGCCGATTTTGTTGGGGCAAGCGATTGGCGGCGGCGCGGTGCGCGCGGCGCAAAATTTCCAAGCGAATACCGGGACGACGAATTACGTCGCATATCTTTTGATCGGCTCGAACGTGTTTATGATGGTGAGCGGAACGATGTGGAACGTCGGCTATTGGTTGCGCCGCGAAGCGGAAACCGGGACGCTCGAAGCGTTGTATCTCGCACCGACCGGGCGCGGCGCGATTCTCGCGGGCATCGCGCTGTACGGCAACTTGCGAATGATGGTGAATTTCATTCTCGCGTTCACGCTCGGCGCGCTCGTGTTCGGCGTCAATCCATTGCAAGGCGACATTTTGCTCGCGCTCGTTTTTCTTTTTATCGGATTGATTCCATTGTTCGGCATCGCGTTGTTGTACGGCGCGATCATTTTGCGGATCAAAGAGGCGAACGCGTTGATCCGGCTCGCGCAATGGGCGGCATCGTTGTTGATGGGTTTGTTTTTTCCGATCGCGATTTTTCCGGGCTGGTTGCGTTTCATCGCGCTCGCGTTTCCGCCGACCTGGATGAACAACGGCGTGCGCGCGAGTTTGCTCGGCGTCGGATTCTTTTTCGAACAGTGGTATTTCGATCTCGCGATGCTCGGCGCGTTTTGCGTCATCGTGCCACTGCTCGGCTATCGCCTGTTTATCCGCACCGAACGCAGTGTGCAACGCGACGCGGGCGTGGGTGAATTTTAGTCGAATAGTCGTGTAGTCGGGTGTGGTTAAATCGCGAATGATGGATTCGACGCTTTAGCGGGTTGGTTGTCCGCGCGAGTCACCGCGTAAACGCTCGATTCCAAAAACGCAATCAATGGCCGCGTTCAGTATATCGTGTCTTCAAAATCAGGAAAAAGTGATGAGCCAGAAAATCCAACCTCAAACCTCCAACCTCCAACTTCCAATTTCCAATCTCCAAATCTATCTCGCGATGGTTCGCAAACAACTGATCGTGATGACGCGCTATCCGATTGATTTCCTCACGAGTTTCGTCCAAATTTTTCTGATCATTTTATTGTTCTCGTTCGCCGCGATCATGTTCGAGTCGCCCGGTGCGAGCGCGTCCGGCGAATCGAGTGGCAGTGGCGCGGTGATGATGTACGGCTTTGTGCTGTTTATGTTCGCGAGCGATACGTTGTGGAGCATCGGCTACAACATTCGCGAAGAGCAATACCAGGGCACGCTCGAATCGTTGTATCTCACGCCCGCGTCGAAATTCGCGTCGCTTGTTTCGCGCGTAACGACGATTGTGATTTGGACCGGTTTGCTTTCGATTGCCGCGATTATTTTCGTACAATTTTTTCTCGGACGCTTGCCGTTTCACAACGTCGGTCTCGCGGCGGTGATCCTGGTTTTCACGCTCGCGGGCACATTCGGTATCGGGTTCGCGTTCGCGGCGTACACTTTGCTCGTGAAAGAATCCGCGCAGGCGACCGCGAATTTTTTAGAGTTCGCGATCATGATCTTGTGCGGAATGTTTTTTCCGTTTCGCGCGTTGCCGGAAATTGTGCAGATGATCTCGCGCGCGATCCCGCTCAGTTACGCGGTGGACGCGTTTCGCTCGACGTTGATGGGTTATCCGCGCGGCTTTCCTGAACTCGCGCCGATTGAAACCGAGATCGCGATTGTGATCGCGTTTGGAATTTTGTCGCCAATCATCGGGTATTGGTTGTATCAACGCGCGGAACGCCGCGCGCGCATTGTGGGCAGTCTCGCGGAATTCTAAAAACCTTTTGGGTCTTTTGTGTTGACGCATACACACAATTTGGCTATACTCTACACATCGGCAAAAAGGAAAGGAACGCCATGCGAACAAATATCGTAATTGACGACAAGTTGATCGCGCGCGCGATGCAAGCGAGCGGATTGGCAACCAAACGCGCGACGGTCGAAGCCGGCTTGCAGTTGTTGATCCAAGTGAAAGCACAGACCGGGATTCGCCGTTTGCGCGGCAAGGTAAAATGGGAAGGCAATCTTGCCGAAATGCGCGCGGGGCGCGTGCGGGAGCGTTAAGCCGTGGTTATCGTTGACACCACCGTTTGGATTGATTATTTGAACGGAATCGAATCGCTATTGACCGAATGGCTCGATGTCGAAATCGGACGGCAACGCCTCGGTCTGACTGATCTGATTCTGTGCGAAATTCTGCAAGGTGTGCGCGATGAACATCACGCCGAAACGACGCGGCGCGAACTCGCAAATTTCGAGATGATCGAAATGGGCGGAATCAATCTTGCCATTGCATCGGCGAAAAACTATCGCGCTCTGCGCGCGCAAGGAATTACCGTTCGCAAAACAATAGATTGTTTGATCGCCACGTTCTGCATCGCAAACAATCACGTCTTGCTCCATAACGACCGCGACTTTGACGCGTTCGAAAATCATCTTGGGTTGCGTGTGGTTCATCCATAACCGCACTTTGCATCTGATTCTGTCTGCTCAAACGTGCTACGATCAACTGGTGGTATCAACGCGCGGATCGTGGGTGGGTTTGTCCAGTTTTAATGCTTATCTTGTCCGCGAAATTTTTGTTCGCGGATTATTATTTTTGGAGTGGGATGGTGACAAATAGTGTGCTTGGCGCGCGCATTGCCGAAGGACGCACAGCGGAGATTTTCGCGTGGCGCGATCACCAGGTTCTTAAATTGTATCACGAGTGGTGTCCGCCGGAGTGGATCGAATACGAATTGAAAATCGCGCGCATCACACAAAACCTGGGATTGCCGGTGCCGGCGGTCGGGGAAATTGTCGCGGTGAACGCGCGACGCGGGTTGGTGTACGAACGGATTGAGGGCGTCTCGCTGAACGAGACGTTGAACACTAAACCCTGGGAGTTGTTTCGCGGCGTGCGCGTGTTGGCGGATTTGCACGCGGCGATTCACGGGTGCGCCGCGCCCGAATTGCCATCGCAACGCGAAGGATTCGCGCGCAGTATTCGCAACGCGCCAGCATTGCCCGCTGATTTGAAATCTGCCGCGCTCCGCGCGCTCGATGCAATGCCGGACGGCGATCAACTTTGTCACGGCGATTTTCACCCGGGCAATGTGCTAATGACCGCGCGCGGTCCGATCGTGATTGATTGGATGACGGCGAAGCGCGGCAATCCAATCGCGGATGTCGCGCGCACGTTGCTTTTGCTAACGACCGGCGAGCCGTCGAACGCGTTCGCGCGCTGGCTGGTCGCGCGTGTGCGCGAACTGATCAAATCGTGTTACCTAAGGCAATATGACGAACATCGCGCGCTCGATCCCGCGCAACTCGCGCGGTGGATGCCGATTGTCGCCGCCGCGCGGTTGAATGAAAACATCGTAGAGGAACGCGACCAGGTTCTGGCAATTGTAAAAGCTGGGCTATAATCAAGACCCGAAGGGTTTAGAAAACCCTTCGGGCCTTTGGCAACTCACGCCATTTCTGGAATCGGTATCGGCTTGCCTGTGGCTTGACTGTAGAGCACATCGGGATCGAGGTCAACATCGTTGGGCCACACGAGTGTGCCAATTTCCGAGTCAACGCGAACGCGCGCAAAAAATTCAATGTCTTGCAACGGCGTAAATACTCCACCGCGCCCGGCAATTTTATTTTTGAAATCTATTTCGGCGCGTATGCCATCAGCGAAAATCAATTCTAGAATATAATCGCGCACGTAGCGGACTTGAGTAATTCGTGGAAACATCTTGGCTCCATCTAGCGTAACGGTTGAATCTTACGTGGCTTTTGATCTAGCCGCGCCAGCCGCCAATTCTCGATCAACTCGCGTTGATGTAATGCCGCCCATTCAATCACGAGCGAAATCGCGCGCGGCGGCAATTCGCCGTGAAGAACATGAATCGGATCAATCGCGATCTGCACTTCGTCGCCACCGTAGAGCGCGTGAAAATGCGGTGGTAGATGCTCATCGTAATACATTTGGATCACGATTCCGAAAAAACGACTGACATCAGGTATAAATTTCTTCCGACGCGATTGTAACAAGGTGGATTCAAATAAGCAAGCGGCGCGCGCAAGTAAACCAAGACCCGGAAGGTACGCTTCGCGAAAACCTTCCGGGTTTTACTTTTTCCGAATCGGCATCACCGCGAGCGCGCACAACACACCGAGCGCGCCCGCGATCAAAAAGGGCAGGGCATTGCCGCCCAGCACGATCAGCCACGCGCCGAAGGATGGACCGACGCCGCCGACAAAGCCGGTCGTCGTCGAAATCATTCCGTACACCGATGAACGCGTTTCGCGCGATGTGCTTGCGGCTTGCAGAGTTTGTTGCGCGAGAAATATTGCTTCGCTGAACAGAAACGCGATCAATAGCGGCACGATCCCCAATTGCCACGTTGGCGCGAGTCCCCAGGTTGCGGTGCCGATTCCAAAACCGATCGCGCTGATCACCAGCACACGCCGCGCGCCCCAGCGTTCGCTCATTCGCCCCAACGCGATCCCCGCGAGCGACGCAACACTGCCCGCCGCCCAAATCAAATTGATTTCCTCTTCGGAATTATTCCAACCATCGCGCGCGAGGATCGCGAAAAAAGGTCCGAATGGAATCGCGAATGAAATCGCGATGAGCGATCCCAGGACGATGAGCCAGCGGACGTTTGTGTCCATCGCCGCGCGCAGATTCAGCAGAACACTCCCGCGCGCGCGATGCGCGGTCTCGCGCAACGCGAACAATCGCCAGATGCCGCATCCGGTTTGCACGACACCGTTGATGATGAACAAGCCGGGAATTTTCAACGGCGCGAGCAGAATCGCGCCGGCGATCGGTCCGACGATCAAGCCGGTCAACACGGCGGTTTCGGTGATGCTGAACGAGCGCGTCACTTTGTCTTCGCCGGCGGATTCGGTGATGAGCGCGGACAGGGCGGGCCACTGAATCGAACTGAGCGCGCTCGCGCCGATCAACAATCCGATCAGCGCGATCCAATCGTCGGTGAACGCGGCGGCGAGTGTGAACACGCCGCTTCCGATGGTTGTGATGCCGGCGACGATCACGCGCCCGTGCCGATCCGCGAGCGCGCCGCCGATAATCGCAAACCCGGTGCGCGCGAGAAACATCAACGTAAACGCGAATCCAATTTCTGGCGCGTTTGCGCCGAGTGCGCGCAAATGGAGTGGGAGAAGCGGATCCCACATAAAGCGAACAAAGATGTTGAGAAAAATTGTCGCGCAAATAATTGCGAGATTGCGATCCATTCCCAAGCGATTCATTTCAAGACCTGTTCCATTGAAATTTTCCCACTGATACAAGGGAACACGGATAAATAAAAAATCCGTGTTCCTTTGTATCGGGGGGGAAAAATTTCATTTCATCCCCGCGTCCAATTCTCTGTCGCTCAAAAAAAATCCGTGAACTGCATCGCGCGTTCACGGCACAAAACTCTGATGCTTATTCTAGCGCATCGGCGCGGAATGTCAAAAAAATGAATGGGTGTGTGGTAGGGGCGAAGCACGCTTCGCGTGAGTGGAGTCGAAGGATGCATCGCCCCTACCCGGAATAAAAAATTTTATCCGGGCTTGACAAGATCGGCAACCCTGTGTACCATTGCGCTCGATTCAAGGACAACCGCGGCGTCGCTCCGCCGGCAAGCGCGCGGTAGAACTTGCAAATAAAGAGAGGGAACAATGGCAGAAAAAAGTGATAATCGTTGGCTGATCGGCGTTGTCGTCATTCTCGTCGTCGCGCTCGTGGGCGCAGTCTGTGTGGGCGCGGGCGCGTTGTTATTCTTGTCGCAACAACCGACGACCGCGCAAACTTCGCCAGTGCCCGGTGGCGTTAGCACACCGGGATCAAGCGCGCCGAAACCAGGCGCGCCCCCCGCGGCGACGCGCGCGCCATCGTCTGCCGCGCGCAATGTTTTGCGTTTGCCCGGCGAAGAGCCGCCGACGCTCGATCCCGCGCTCACCGGCGACGCGTCCTCCGCCGAATACGTCGTCGAAATTTTTAGCGGCTTGGTGATGCTCGACAAAAATCTCAAAGTCGCGCCGGACATTGCGGAAGGTTGGAAGGTGAGCGAGGACGGCAAAACGTACACGTTCACGCTTCGCAAGGACGCGCGTTTTCACGACGGTCGCCCGGTGACCGCGCAAGATTTCAAATACTCGATTGAGCGCACCGCAAATCCCGCGCTCGCTTCGCACACCGCCGAAACCTACCTCGGCGATATTGTCGGCGTGAAAGAAAAATTGAATCGCAAGGCGCAAGCGGTGGATGGCGTCAAGGTGATTGACGATTACACCGTCGAAATAAAAATTGACGCGCCGAAAGCGTACTTTCTCGCCAAGCTGACTTTTCCCACCGCGTATATCGTGGACAAGAATAATGTCGAACGCGGCGGGCGTACTTGGACGGACAAGCCGAATGGCACGGGTCCGTACAAATTGCAAGAGTACGTCCGCGGGCAACGGATCATTCTCGCCAAGAACGATAATTTTTATCTCGATCCAAAACCCACCGTCGCGACGGTCGAGTATATTCTTGCCGGCGGTTCCGCGATGACGATGTACGAAAATGGCGATATGGAAGTTGTGCCGGTTGGCTTGTCGGACATTGAACGCGTGAGCGATCCAGCGAGCCCGTTGAATAAAGAATTGTACACCGGACCCCGGCTCAGCACCGGCTTTGTCGTGTTCAACACGCGCAAGCCGCCGTTCGATGATCCGAAAGTGCGCCAGGCATTCGCGCTCGCGATTGATCGCCAGAAACTTGTGGACGTGGTGTATCGCAAAATGCCTTCGGTCGCGACCACGATCTTGCCGCCGGGAATGCCCGGCTATAAAGAATCGGATGCGAAGCCCGCGTTCGATGCCGCGAAAGCAAAACAATTGTTGGCGGAATCCAAGTATGCCGGCAAATTGCCCGAAGTAACCTGGACGACGACCGGTGGTGGTGGCACGACGCCGCAAGGGATTCAAGCGATGGCGGCGATGCTGAAAGAAAATCTCGGCGTCAATGTTTCGATTCAGCAAACCGATTGGGCGACGTTCATCGGACAGTTGAACGATCCAGCCAAGAATCCGTACCAAATTTTCGACATCGGTTGGATCGCGGATTATGCCGACCCGGAAAACTTTTTGTCCATTCTCTTCCGCAGTGGCAGTACCCAAAACTGGGCGGCGTACTCGAATCCAGAAGTGGATAAAATTCTCGATCAAGCCGGATCGGAAAAAGATTTGACGAAACGGTTTGCGCTGTATCAACAAGTCGAACAGATGATCCTCGCGGACAACCCGGTTCTGCCGTTGACGTTCGAGCGCGAGTACTGGCTGACCAAACCGTACGTCAAAGATATGCTGTATCCACCACTCATCATTCCGCGTTTGCGGTACGTCTCGCTCGCAAAATAAAATGGTCGGTGGCGCGTGGCGAGAATTTTCTCGCCACGCGCACTGATAGAAATTGCGAATGGCGGCTCATATTATTCGCCGGCTGATCTGGTTGCCGGTTGTGCTATTCTTCGTTTCGGTCATCACCTTCGCGTTGGGATTGTACGGACCGGGCAATCCTGTGACGGTGATGTTGGGTTTGCACGCGACCCCCGATACGATTGCGCGGTTGAATCAGGAATACGGATTCGACCAACCCTTCCACGTTCAATACCTCCACTATATCGGCAATGCCCTGCAAGGCAACTTTGGCTATTCCCTCGTCAAATATCGCGATCAACCGGTCGGACGATTGATCGCGGAACGTTTGCCGGTAACGATGCAACTCAATCTCCTCGCGCTGATCATCGGCAGTGTCCTCGGCATTCCGCTCGGCATCCTTGCCGGGTTGTATCGCAATTCCTGGTTCGATTGGAGCGTCCGCACGCTCTCGCTCATCGCGGTTTCGATTCCGATTATTTTTCTCATGCCGGTTTTGCTGTTCGTTTTTTCGCGCCAACACGAAATTATTTTATCGTTTTCAAATTCCAAATTTACGCTGGGTCCCTTTCTGCCGATGGTCGCGGGTCGCTGGGAAGGAATTTTTTCCGGCAAGATTGTGTTGCCGGTGCTGATCGAATCGCTCGGGTTCATCGCGATTCTCACGCGGCAGATGCGCGCGGGAATGATTGACGTGCTGGGACAGGACTATGTTCGTACCGCGCGCGCGAAAGGATCCTGGGTTTGTCGCTCGGCGGTTTGGTCGAGGGCTCGTTCCTGGTTGAAAATTTTTTTGGCATTCCCGGCGTCGGCAGTCTCGCGTTCGAAGCGTTCAATTCGCGCGAGTACTATGTGATTATGGCGGTTACGATCATCATCGCCGTCGCGTACGTGGTTGCGAATATGTTCGTAGATTTTCTCTACCCGATTCTCGACCCGCGGATTAGGAAGGCGTGATGGCATCGGCACATACCGCGCTTCCGCGCCAATCCAAAATCAATTTGCGCGCGCGTTCGCCCTGGGCGCAATTATTTATGCGCCTCGTGCGGAACGTACCAGCATTCATCGGGTTGCTCTTTGTGCTGGCATTTTTCCTGGTCGCGATTTTTGCGAATGTGCTGTCGCCGTATTCGTACGACAAACAAGACCTGGACAATGTTGAAAAGCCGCCGAGCGCGTTGCACCTGGCGGGCACCGATACGTTGGGTCGCGATATGTTGAGCCGGCTGATTTACGGCACGCGCTCCTCCGCCTTCGTCGTCCTCCTAGTAACGGCGGTCAATTTATTGCTCGGCGTTCCGCTCGGCGCAATTGCCGGCTATTTCGGCGGCGCGGTGGATAATTTCATCATGCGCGTCGCGGATATTCTGTTCGCGTTCCCAGGTTTGCTTTTTACATTTTTGATCGCGGCAACGGTGCGCCCCGCCATTCTCGATTGGGCGCGCGCGAATGGACTGGGTGATCTCGCGCGCACCGGCTATTTGGATTACGCGGTCGTCATTCTCGCATTGGGCTTGATCGGTTGGGCAGGGCTCGCGCGTTTCGTGCGCGCCCAAGTGTTGGCGGTCAAAGAACGCGAGTACGTGGTGAGCGCGCGCTCGACTGGTGTGCCGACGAGCAAGGTCATTCTGCGGCACATTTTGCCGAACGCGCTCGCGCCGATTATCGTGATGCTTTCGATGGGGATGGGTTTCATCGCGTTATCGGAGGGCTATCTCAGTTTTCTCGGCATCGGACTCCAGCCGCCGAATCCGAGTTGGGGCAACATTATGGCGGAGAACGCCGGGCGATATTGGCGGCGTTACCCGGAAATGTTGTGGCTCGTGTTCATTCCCGGGTTGTTGTTTACGATCATCGTTCTCGCATTCAGTTTTCTGGGCGATGGTTTGAATGAAGCGTTGAATCCGGAAATAGATTGATTGCTGATTTTTGATTTCTGATTTGAAAATCCGGTGACGGAGTCGAGCGTTTACGCGGTTAACCGATTGACAAGCAACCCGCTAAAGCGGGGAGTCCAATCTCGCGCAATGATCAAATCATAAATCATAAATCATAAATCATAAATCATAAATCATAAATCGCAAATCTTAAATTCTCCACGGAGTTGCAATGGCTACGTTACTCGATGTTAAAGATCTAAGAACTGAATTTCACACGCAAGACGGCGTAGTGCACGCGGTCAACGGTGTTTCGTTTTCGGTTGACGAAGGCGAGACGCTCGGACTCGTCGGCGAATCGGGATGCGGCAAATCGGTTTCGATGTTGTCCGTGATGCGTTTGATCCCGATGCCGCCCGGCAAAATCAAAACCGGGCAAGTGATGTTTCAAGGTCGCGATTTGTTGAAGGTGGACGACGAAGAAATTCGCTCCGTGCGCGGCAACAAAATCGCGATGGTGTTTCAAGACCCGATGACCTCGCTCAACCCGGTGTTGACGATCGGTACTCAAATCGCCGAATCGCTCGAATTGCATTTGGGCATGACGCGCGAACAAGCGCGCAAACGTTCGGTCGAACTTTTGAAAATGGTCGGCATCCCTGAAGCCGAAGGTCGGCTCGACGATTATCCGCATCAATTTTCCGGCGGGATGCGCCAACGCGTGATGATCGCAATGGCATTGTCCTGCTCGCCGCAATTGTTGATCGCGGACGAACCGACGACCGCGCTCGATGTAACGATTCAAGCGCAGATCATTGATATTGTGAAACGCTTGAAACGCGAACTCGGAATGGCGATCATTTGGATCACGCACGATTTGGGCGTGATCGCCGGACTCGCGGATCGCATCAATGTAATGTACGCCGGGTTTGTGATCGAGACCGCGCCGGTGAAAGAAATTTTCGGCAACCCCCTGCATCCGTACACGCTCGGCTTGCTCGGTTCGATTCCGCGCTTGGACGAACATCGCAAAGCCAAACTCACGCCGATTGAAGGTCTGCCGCCGGATTTAATTTCGATGCCGACCGGTTGTCCATTTCATGATCGCTGTCGCTATCGCACGGAAAAATGTTCGCAAGAAAATCCCGCGCTCGAATTGGGCGGGGTGCGTCATTCGGTCGCGTGTTGGAATTGGCAAGACGTTCAGAAAGCGCGCGGCGCGAGCGCGGCGTAATCCGAGAATCAAGGAGATCAAGATGGCAACAAATGGAAACGGTGCGCTGGTGCAAGTGCGCGGACTGAAAAAATATTTTCCGATTACGCAAGGCATTATTTTTCAGCGCAAGGTCGCGGATGTCAAAGCGGTAGACGGTTTGGATTTTGAAATACACAAAGGCGAGACGCTGGGGCTGGTCGGCGAATCGGGGTGTGGCAAGTCCACCACCGGGCGTTCGATTTTGCAGTTGTATCGTCCGACTGCCGGTGAGGTGATCTTTCAAGGCAAAGACCTGGTCAAACTGAAAGGCGAAGACCTGCGGAAGATGCGGCGCAATATGCAAATGATTTTTCAGGATCCGTACGCGTCGCTGAATCCCAGGATGACGGTCGGCGATATTATTGGCGAGCCGTTGGAAGTGCACAACATTGCGAAAGGCAAAGAGAAAAAAGAACGCGTGCAGGATTTATTGCAAACGGTCGGGTTGAACCCGTACTTTGTCAATCGTTATCCGCACGAATTTTCCGGCGGGCAACGGCAACGTATCGGCATCGCGCGCGCGCTGGCGGTGCAACCGGATTTTATCGTGTGCGACGAGCCGATCAGCGCGCTGGATGTTTCGATTCAAGCGCAGATTATTAATCTGCTCGAAGAACTGCAAGGGAAATTCAATCTGACGTATTTGTTTATCGCGCACGACTTGTCGGTGGTGCGGCACATTTCGGATCGCATCGCGGTGATGTATCTCGGCAAAATTGTCGAGTTGACGGATCGGACTGCGCTGTACGCCAATCCGTTACATCCGTACACCAAAGCGTTGTTGTCCGCGGTGCCGATTCCCGATCCGGTCGTCGAAGAAAAACGCGAACGGATTATTTTGACTGGCGATGTGCCGAGTCCGGTGAAACCGCCGAGTGGCTGTCGCTTTCACACGCGTTGTCCGATCGCGATTGACAAATGCAAGAGCATTGATCCGGAATTTCGCGACGCGGCGAGTGGACACTGGGTCGCGTGTCATCTGGCGTAGAGAAGAGATTGAGAGATTGGAGATTGGAAATTGGAAGTTAGATGTTGGAGATTAGATTCCAACTTCCAATCTCCAACGTCCAATTTCTAATTTCCGATCATAAATATTCCACCGGCGGGCAAGCCCCGCCGGTTTTGTTTGTTGCGGACCACAACGAATTGAGAAAGGAACGCATTGGGAAAAAGACGAATTTATAAAAATTTATTTGCATTTATTATCGCGCTGATCGCGACCGCGTGCGCGACGCGACCGACCTTACCGCCGCCGTCGCCCACGCGCGCGGTTGAGCCGACGCGCGCAGTAGAACCGATGCGCGTAATCGAACCGACCGCGACCGCGCCCGCCAAATCGGATGCGCCGCTGTTTATTTTCGGCGCGCCCGGCGAACCAGTGTGCCTCGATCCCGCGCTCGCGACCGATCCAAATTCCGCGCGCGTGTCGAACCAAATTTTTCAGGGCTTGGTGAAATTCGATCGCGATACGCTGAACATCGCGCCCGCGCTCGCGGAAAAATGGGCGATCGCGGATGCGGGCAAAACTTGGACGTTTACGTTGCGACGCGGCATCAAATTTCACGACGGCGCGGATTTCGACGCGGATGCGGTGGTGGAAAATTGGGACTATTGGCGCAACTCGCGCAACCCAACCCACGCCGCGCAGATTCAAGCCGGGCGCGCGTTCGAATTTTACGAATCCCAGTTTGGCGGATTCGACGGCGCGAGTAGCATCACGCAAGTCGAAGCGGCGGACGCGACGACGGTAAAATTTATTTTGCGCGAGCCGCACGGCGCGTTCCTGAACAATCTCGCGATGCCCGCGTTCGGATTGGCGAGTCCGCGCGCGCTCGAACGCGCGGGGAGCGCATCGTGCGCGAAACCGGTTGGCACCGGCGCGTACCAATTGCGCGAGTGGAAACCGGGCGTAGCGATCACGCTCGACGCGTTTGAAAATTACTGGGATCAAGCGAACGCGCCGAAAATGAAACGCGTGATCATTCGCGCGATTCCCGATGACGCCGCGCGTCGCGCCGCATTGCTCGCCGGCGAGATTCACGGGTTGGAAGGAATTGATCTGCGCGAGGTCCCTGCGCTTAAAAATGATTCGCGCGTAAAAATAATTTCGCGCCCGGCGATTTCGACCGGCTATGTCGCGTTCAACTTTCGCGTCAAGGAATTTCAGGACGCGCGCGTGCGCCAGGCGTTCGCGCTCGCGCTCAACAAAGCGAGCATCGGCGAAAAAAATTATGGCGACACCGGATTCATCGCCAAACAATTTCTGCCGCCCGCGTTCGCCGGTTTCATCAAAGATTTTGAAGATTGGAAATTCGATTCCGCCGCCGCGAAAAAATTATTGAGCGACGCCGGTTTTCCGAACGGCATTTCCGAAATCACGTTCGACGGCAGAAAAATTCCGCTTGAATTATGGTACTCGCCGCAAGCGCGACCGTACGCGCCGTACCCGCAAGAACTCGCGACGATGCTCGCGAGCGATTGGGCAAAAGCCGGGATCAACGCGCGCGTGCAAACGACCGATGCGAAAACTTTTTTGGAACGCCGCCGCATCGGACAATTGCCGCTCTATCTTTTGGGCTGGGTTGGCGATAATGGCGACCCCGACGAATTTTTGTGTTACACATTTTGCCTCGACACGCGTGATGCCGCGCTCGCGCGCGAAGGTTTTCTCGCGGACAAGGAAATTTCCGACACCTTGAAACGCGCCGCGACGTTGACGGATCAAGCCGAACGCGCGCGCTTGTATCAGTACGCGGAACGTTTGATTCGCGCGCGCGCGTTGCGAATTTTTATCGCGCACGCGCAAACGCCGCTTGCGTTCGCGGCGAATGTTGAAGGGTACATCGCGCATCCGCTCGGCATAGAATTTTTTGGATCGGTGATCGTCAAGTAAGCGATCAATCCAAATTGAAACCACCGATTTCACAAATGACACAGATTTTTTCTGTGCCATCTGCGAAATCGGTGGTTATTTTTTTGCATGCGAACTAATGGGGCGGAATCGCGGCGTCGCGCGCGGAAGGTGTTGGCAGGTACGATAAAGTGGCAGGCATGCATTTGGGAAAGCGTTGCTGATGGATGTTGGCGATCTGAAATGGAATTTCGTGGTCTTGCCAATAACTCGCGTCCGCCGGAACCCATTGCGATAGGGTTTGTTGCGCTTTGATCAACCAAATCGTCGAATAGAACTCGTTCTTCACCTGTCCCTCTTCCGACGGACACGCGCTTGACCAACCGAGCGATTGCGGATAATAAATCACCATCACTTCCTTGATGCTCCACGCGGTTGTGATGATTTCGCGCGTCTCATCGCTGACGCGTTGCCAACCTGGTTTGTTGAACAAGATCAACTCGCCGCCGAACTCGATCAATCCGAGATGGCTGTACCCGTAACTGCACGTTTGCCGTTCGCGCATCAACGTAATAAATTTGATGCGGCTCAACGCTTCGTATAATGTAACCTGGTTCATTGGCGGACCATCGCTTTGCCAACGCGCCGCGATGATTGAATCGGTGGGCAGATCGAAATTCGTGATGCGCGGAATCCATTTTGTGATCGCGTGAATGACGCGCGCCTCTTGCCCGTCGAAACGCAAATAACGAATTTGCTGGGGATCGAAAATCCATGCCAGCGCGCGTTCGCGCTCGACCGGGTTCATTGATTCCCACTGCCAGGTTACGCCGCCCGTATGCCAACGATCATCGCGATTAAATGTCGCGATGCGCGCGCCCTCGGCGTTGAAATAATCGAACACGTCATTATTCGATGGGCGCATCAATGCCGGCAAATCCGGGATCGGCATTGGGATTGGCGCTGGGATTTGCTCGACCGTTTGGCTTTTGCTCAAAGCCGGTTCACGCGTAACCGTTCGCGCGATTTTTGTTGGCTGACTCGGCGCGCCGGAAAAAATTCCGGTGATTGTGCTGGCGATCAAAACCAGGATCAGTAATCGAACACCGCGCGAGCAGTGAAAAATGGTTCGCATAAAATTCTTTCGCTTTAATGCAACCGTTCGATGCGATTCGGCAATGTGCCTGCCGCGTACGCGCGCGCGGCGCGTTCGATGTCGTGTTCGTCTGTGATGATTGGCGCGATGCCCGCGGATTGAATGAACGCGTACGCGCCATTGCCCATTCCGCCCGCGATGATCGCGACGCAATCGCGCGCGGCGGCGAGCATATCTCCGTGTGCCGCGTCGCCGTGATGATGATCGTGATGTTCGTGCGTTTGGTGAAACGCTTTAGCGCGGCGTTCGCGTGAAACGATCTTGCCGTCACTCACCGTAACGATTTCAAAGTACGGCGCGCGTCCAAAGTGCGCGCTAATCCGTGTGCCATCTTCCGTCGCAATTGCAATTTTGGTTGACATCTCGAATCCTTGTTATTTATTTTTCACGCGCACGCGCGACGATGAACGCGTTCTCCGGCAATTCGGCGACCCACTTGGGATGTTCCATCCGCGCGTACTCTTCGCTCACGACGCCGCGCACCATCGCGCTGAGCGCGTCGTAAACCAACGTAAAGTACAAATGTCCGATCAAAAGGACGGTCAATCCCAACATCGAAAGATCGTGCGCGATTGCCGCGAACGCCAAACCCTCCACGCCCAATCGTCCTTTGCCGAACAACAACCCGAACCCCGAAACGGACACGCTGACAAACATTACGAACGTCAACGCGTGATGAATTTTTTGTCCGGCATTGATGCGACCCTGGGGCGGCAAATTTTTAGTCGAGCCGAAAAAATACGCGGGCATACACTTGAACCACGCCCAATCATCGCGCGTGTACGTAAACGATTCCGCGATCAACGCGCGCGCCTGGCGCGGGATCAGAATCACGTACAGGATTGGCAACACCACGAACGGCACAATCGCGATGCGGTGAATCAATTTTGAAACGCCGCCTGCCGCGAACCAGGAGAGCGGCGCGAAGATGAGCGCGATGCCGCTGAACAAAAGCGCAAAGAACGTAATCACGCCGACCCAATGAATCAAGCACTGGGTCTTGGCGTATCGCTGGACGAAACGCGATGACGGATTCATTTTATTTTTGATCCTTTCCGATTTGATCGAGCGATTCCGTTTGGTGATTGCGCGCGTGCTCGCGCAAATGCTGACGCCGCGCGATAATGAATGACGCGCCGGTAACCGCCAACGCGGTCAAACTCAAGCCGACCGACGCGGGTTGAATCGCGCGTTGCCACACGGTCAAGGTCAACGGCACCTGCGGATTTTCCGGCAAGCCGTACACTTGCGGCTGATCGAGCAAAAGCATAATCAAACCGAGTCCGCCCAATTCCGTTTCGCCGTACAAACGCGCCGCGGGGAATCGCGCTTTGATCGTTGCGCGTCGTGCTTGCAGATCCGTAACGATTCGCGCGCGTTCGCCGAAGCGAAGCGCTTGGCTGGGACAGGTTTGCACGCACCAGGGCATCGCGCCCTCGCTCACCTGATCGAAACACGCGATACATTTCGAAACGTGTTCGGCGGCGAGCGTCGGAATTTTGAATGGACACGCGTCCGTGCAGTACCCGCACGCGCTACACTTGGCGGCATCAACGACGGTGAGACCGTTCCATTTCGAGAGCGCGCCGGTCGGACAGACCTGAACACACGCCGCGTCTTCGCAATGAAAACAACGATGATGCGCGAACGAGCCGAAAAGATTTGGAATGTGTCCACGCATAAATTTATTCACCGCGATATAGCGCACGTTGTCAGCCAGGTCGTTGCCGGTTTTGCACGCGATTGTGCATGCCGCGCAACCGATACAGCGATCGAGATCGAGCGAAAAAGCATAGCGCGCCATTTATGCCTCCTTGATGAGTCGAACAAAGTTGACGCGCAATCCCGCGCCGCCGCTGATCGGATCGAGCGCATAGCGCGTTTGAAGCGCGGCATCACTCGCGCCGCGTTGATGCGCGCGTGTTAGTCCGGGCGCGATATGTCCGAAACCGTGAATCAGATACACCGCGTCGGGACGAATACCGGGCGTTGCATTGACCCTGATCGAACCACTGCGAACACCGTCCTGGTTTTCCAGCGCGACGCGATCACCAAACCGTAATCCGAGCTTCGCCGCGATTTCTTCATTGACCCACAGATCATTTTCGGATTCGATCTCGTTGAGCGCGGGCGTGTTCTGCGTCCGCGCGAATGTGTGCAAGGGACTGCGCCCGTAGAGCAAGCGAAAATAGCCGGCGGGTTGTTCGACGGGCGGTTCGAATTCTGGCATCGCTTTGAGTTTGGCTTTCGCTAACGCGGCGGAATACAATTCGATCTTTTGGCTCTCCGTCGCAAACGGCGAGCTATTTTCTTTTTCGAAATCTTCCAACCAGGGTTTGCCTTTTTGGATCGCGATGCCATTTTGTTCGCGCAACTTGGCAAGGTTGAGGTTGATCGAACTGAGCCGCCGATTGAGATATTCTTCCGCGTCTTGCCATTGAAAGAAATCCTCCAAGCCCAAGCGGATGCCGAGCTCGCGCACGATCCACCACGCGGGTTTAGTCTGCGCGTACGGTTCGACCGCCGGTTCGCGCATCGCGATGTACGGCGTCTTGTGCGAGCAGGTAAACAATTCGTCATAGCGTTCGAGGTACGTCGCTTCCGGCAAAACGACATCCGCCCAAGCGATGTGATCTTGTGGCAGAACATCAATCGCCATAAAAAAATCGAGTTGTTCGAGTGCCTGTTTCGTGCGCGCGACATTCGGCAGGGTATGCAACGGATTCGTGCCGTACGCGATCAATCCTTTGATCGGGTAAGGTTCGCCGGTAAGCATCGGCTCGATCAATTCCTGGATCGCGGTTCCGCCGCGCAAAAATTTTTGACGCGCGCCATCAGCGCGAATTTTGCCCGAAGGTCCGGGAGGCAACACGGCCTCCTCTCCTGCGGACGCGCTTCAGCCGCCCGCGCTACTTGCGACCGCGAAGGGCGGATGCGAAATTTCCTCCAAGTACGGCGACTTGTTAAAATACATTCCGCCCGCGCGTCCATACGCGCCGAGAAGCGCGTTGACGATATAGACCGCGCGCATCCGTTGCGTATCGTTGCCGTACCAAACAACGTGACGACCTGGGACGATGAGCGCTTGCGGATGCGCGCGACCGAGCGCGCGCGCGGTTTCGCGAATCGAGTCCGCAGACAGATCGGTGAGACGCGCCGCCCATTCCGGCGTAAATGCTTTGACGTGCTCCGCTAACCGTTCGAACCCAATCGTCCACTTGGATACGAACGCGCGATCAAAAAGATTTTCCGCGATGAGCACATTCATCCACGCTAATAAGAGCGCCGTGTCAGTGCCCGGTTTGATCGGAAGCCAATAATCGGCTTTGGACGCGACCGAAGAAAAGCGCGGGTCAACAACGATCACTTGCGCGCCGCGCACGCGCGCGCTTGCAAAATCTTGCATCATCGTATTGCGCGCATCTTCGCCGATGTGCGTGCCGATGAGCGTCAACACGCGCGCCTGTTCCCAATCCACCGGCTCGTGATTACCCAGCGTACGCCCAAACGTGATGAGCGCGGCTTCTTCGCGCGGCGCGGTGCACATCGTTACCGATGGCTTGGCGGAATTGGGCGAACCCCACGCTTGCGATAAATAATCGGTGAACCAAAAATCGCCAGAGGTATGTCCAAAGAACGCGATGGATTCCGGTCCATATTGTTCTTTGATCTTGAGCATTTGACGCGCGGCATAGTCGAGTGCGTCATCCCAGGTTACGTTTTTGAATTTTGCTTCGCCGCGCGCGCCCGCGCGAATTTGTGGTTGCTTGAGTCGGTCGGGATCGTAGTTGAACGAAACACCGGCTTGCCCGCGCGCGCAGAGCATCCCACGCGATTTGGGATCCTTGGGATTGCCGTCAATTTTGTACACGCGACCATTCACGTTCTTGACGATAATCCCGCAACGCCAGGGACACATATCGCAATAGTTGTAGGTCGTCTTGATTTGATTGGAACGATGCCACGGAATTGTTTCGCCCCAGCGTCCCAACTCCGCGCCGACCGATTGAAGCGTTGGATCAGCCAACACAAATCCGCCGATGCTTGCGCCGGACGCTTTGAGAAATTCGCGGCGCGTCAGTTTTGTTTTAGCCCGAGTCATACGCCTTTCCTCTGAATGGTTGCAAAATAAAACCTTCCCAGGATTTGGGAAGGCATGCGCTACCTCGATGTGAATTCAGCGCGCCGTCGTTCATCCACGAACCGTTTTCGCCGAAAAATCCCGCTCACTGCTGAATTCAACTATTTTTACTTTTCATTCTACATTATACATTATTTTGCAACAAAAAGTCAATAAATTACTAATATAATAGTTGGATTATACGTTATTATGGTTGCTTGGTCTGCGCGTGCGGAAATCAAAACTCCGGCGTTGGATGAACGCCGGAGTTTTGGGCGAATCGAATTTGACGTGTGGTTAAACCGTTGCCGACGGCGCAAGCGATCCGCGAATTATACGGACGGCGGAAAGTGCCGTTCAAAGTGGCGTGCGCGGGAATGAGCCGGTTTGTCGAGCGGATACAAAACTAAAAGGGTCTGCGTTGGTTCCGCGTGAATGTTTTGCCAGCGATGCGGCAGATGCGATTCGAACAAAAGACTATCGCCCGGCTCGAGGAGATAGGGACGGTCTTCAATCGTATAAAGAATCCGTCCGCTCAAGCAGTACACAAATTCGTAACCGGTGTGGACGATGGATTGCGTGCCGCTACTCGAATACGGTTCGAGCGTAACGATGAATGGCTCGATGCTGGACGAAGCAACACCCGCCCCCAAATCTTCGAGTGTGGCGAGTCCAAATTTGGCGCGCGGACGTTGATTTGATTTGGTGTACCCAATGCTGGTCGGCAGAAGATGTGATTCGAAAAACGCGAGGATGGGCACTTGGAGCGCGGTGGCGATTTGTTGGAGTGTGCTCACGCTTGGCGATGTCTTGCCAGTCTCAATCAGACTAAGCGTATTGACTGCCAAACCACTTTGCTCCGACAGTTCGCGACTCGTTAGATTGCGTTCCGCGCGCAATTGCTTGAGTCGCTGTCCAACATTCATTTCACTGGTTGGAATTGCTGACGGCGCGATGTTCAGCGCGCGGCGCGGCGCGCGCAATGCAATGTTCGTAACTCGACTGACTTTTACGCGTTTTTTGGTCATCTGCTCCTCACTCCAATCAATTGGTTGATACAACCATTATTATAGGTGTATCGTCAACAACGTCAACTCGCGCGCGACCATGCAAAATGATGATTCATTTGACCAATCGGCAACTCTTTGTTAGACTAGCCCCGCGTGAAATTCATACACCTCACGCGTTTTTCATTTCGTCCATTCGCCTTCGCACGGTCACCCTGAGCAAAGCGAAGGGTCGCGCGTTCCGGTCGGGATTCTTCGCTTCGCTCAGAATGACAGGGCGTAACATCAGTTTTCACAGAGATTTAATGCGCCAAATTTTTTTCACCCTGTTGGTTGTCGCGTTCCTCGCCGCGTGCGAACCCGCGCCGGTGCCGACAACTTTTACCACTCCAACCATTCCACCCAAGCCCGCGTTCACGCCGACGCCCGATCCGCGCCCGCGTGTTTTGCGAATCAATTTGCCCGCGCGTCCCGATACGCTCGATCCGCAACGCGCGTTCACGAGTTCCGAGCTCGCGATTTTGCAACTCGCGTACGAAGGGTTGACGCGCGTGGACGCGCAGGGCAAGGTTCATCCCGGCGCGGCGGAATCCTGGGAATTTCGCGACGGCGGCAAGTCGCTCGTGTTTCGCTTGCGCGACAATTTGAAACGCGCGGACGGCGCGGCACTCACCGCAAAGGATTTTGAATTCGCGTTGCGCTACGCGCTCGATCCGCGCCTCGGCGCGCCAACGCCGTCGTTTCTCGACGATGTGCGCGGCGCGCTCACCGCATACTCGCTCGATCCGAAATCGCGCCCGGATGACATTGATAAAATGTTGAACAACGTCGGCATCAAAGCAATTGACGATCAACACTTGCTCGTGTCGTTCGATCAACCGACCGGCTATTGGCTCACGATTGCGTCCACCGCGATTGGTTTTCCGAGCGACAAGGGGAAAATTGATGGCGACCCGGACGCGTGGTGGCTCAAACCGGAAAATCACACCGGCAATGGCGCGTTCAAAATCGCGGAGATTCAGGACGCGTTCATTCGGTTGATCCCAAACGAGAATTATTGGGGCGCGAAACCGAAACTCGACCGCATTGAATTTTATTGGCAATCCGAAGCGGACGCGCTCGCGAGTTATCGCAAAGGCGAACTCGACATCATCCGAATCGGGATGGATCATTTCGCGCCGGTGCAATCGGATCGCGACCTGGTTCGAAGCCCTGCCGCGCGCGTAACGTACATCGGATTCAATTTGAAGAAAGCGCCGTTCAGCGACAAGAATGTGCGCCGCGCGTTTTCGCACGCGCTTGATCGCGAAGGATTTGTGCGCGACGTGTTGAGAGGATTGGGCAAGCCGTACGTCGGCTGGATTCCGCCGGGCATTCCGGGTTTCGATGATACGGCGACCGCGCCGAATTATGATCCGAACGCGGCGGTGCGCGTGTTGATTGACAACGGCTATGGCACTGCCGACAAGAAAAAAGTGGATTGCAACAAACTCGGCACGATCAAATTGTCATACAGCAACACACCGCGCACGCAGGTCTTGTTTAGTTTTCTTGCCGCGAATCTCACCCGCATTTTCGCGTGCCCGGTTTTGCTCGACCCGATTGAGCCGAACGCGTTCCCGGTCATTGTGCGCGATCCGCGCACGACGCCGCAAATGTTTTTGATGCCCTGGGAAGGTGAGTATCCGCATCCGCAAAATTGGTTGTTTTTGCAAACGTGCAAGGGCGTGTACGCGACGCGGCTCGGTTATTGCAACAAGGATTTCGACGCGGCGTTGAGCGCGGCGAACCAGGAATTGGAGTTCGATCAAGCAATTGAAAAATACAAAATCGCGCAACGCATTTTTGTCGGCGATGGCGCGGCGGCGTTTTTGTGGCACAATGAAAACGCGTATCTCGTCAAGCCGTACGTGCTGGGCGCGCGCGATCACGCGGGCGTGTCCGATTTCGCGTGGCTCGGACAGTTTGGTCCGATCGCGACCTATTCGATTGATTTGACTCAAGTCGGCGCGGGGTATCCGACGCAATAACAGCACGTCATGTTGAGCGAAGCGAAACATCTCGCGCGCAACGCGCGCGCCCCGCGCTCGGCACAGGATGCCACGCGAAAAGTGGTCAAGGATGATGGATTCACAAAAAATTTGACATTTCAACAAATGTGTGGATAATGCGCCCCAGTAGCAAGTCTGTGTTTGGGTGCGTCTGATAGGATCGCCGGAACGGAATTGCAGTTTCGGCGTTTTTCTTTTCCAGACGCCGGGCACGGAAAATGAGCGTGGAGGGAGGTGAATGACAATGCCAGATCGAAAAACCGGTACCGTGAAATGGTTCAACGCGTCCAAGGGTTATGGTTTCATCGCCCACGAGGGCGGCAAGGACGTGTTCGTGCACTTTTCGGCAATCGCGTCGGAAGGGTATCGTTCGTTGAACGAAGGCGAGCAGGTCGAGTTCTCAATTGAGGACAGCCCCAAGGGCCCGCAAGCCGTGAACGTGGTCAAGACGTCATAATCTTTCCACTCTTTACGGTCGAAGCACACAGCCACCGCGATTATCGCGCGTGGCTGTTTGTTTTCTCCGACATTTGCGCCGCGTGAAATTTTGTGTTACGATGCGCGCACTCGATTTGATGATTGGGAGTTGTCGTATGCAAACAACCTGGAAATTTTTGTTCAATGAATCCGCGCGTGTGTGGAGCGCACTTGTGGCGTTCGCGTTTTTTATCGCGCTGATTGGAATGATGCAACCGATCGCGCACGCGCAAGCCCCGACGCCGACGCTGGCTGTGCCGCCGAATCCGCAAACGCTCAAAGACCCGTGCGCGCTCGATCCGCGCAACCTGGTTTACAACGGTTCGCTCGGCGGCGCGTACAACACCAAGTACGGCACGGTCGCGAACGGCTGGACGCCCTTTGTGTTGAGCAAAGCCATTCCAGGTTTTCGCTGGGTCAACAATGTTCAGATCGATCCAAACGGATCGCAACAAATTTTTTGGGGCGATAAATTCGACGCCGGGTTGTATCAACAAGTGCCGAATCTCACGCCGGGCGCGACGTATTGGTTTCGACTCGGTTATAGTCTCGCGACGCGCTTTGATGGTAGCGATCAACGCGGCAACTCGATTGGCAGAAAAGTCGGCGTGGATCCGCTCGGCGGGATCGATCCGAAATCGGCGAATGTGCTTTGGGGAGCCGATTTGATGGACGGCACTGTCGCGGTCAATCGTCCCGAAATGACGCTGACGTTTGTCGCGCGCGCGCGCATCGCGACGATCTTTTTGCGCGCGTTCGTGCAAGAAAATCTCGGCGGCGAAAATCGCGTTTGGTTCGATGCGGTCTGTATGGAAGCGCGCACCGATGTTGCCGCCGCGACGCCGACCGTCGCCGCGACCAAACCGGCAGTTGCAACCGCGACGCGCACCGTAACGTCCACTGCCGTTGTTACGCCAACCGCGATCGTCGCGATCACCGCAACGCCGCGCGTACCGACCGCATCGGCTTCGCCGACACTTGCGCCAACCGTTCCGCCGCCGCCGACCGCCGCGTCGATCCCAACAAGTGCGCCGACGCGCGTCGCGGCAATCGCGCCGACGCCAACGCCCGCGCCCACATCGCTCGCCGCGAGTTTGCCCGCGTGGATTCCTATCGCGATTGTCGTCGCGATTGTTCTCGTGATCGCGGTGATCGCGCTGTTGATCTTGGTGTACTCGCGTTGGCGCGCGACACAAATTCGGCAAGGGCGCGACGCGAAAACAATTCCGATTTTGCCGGGCATTGCGTCTCTGCCCAGTTTTATCATCGGACTCGTGATCGGTTTTGGGATCGCGATGATGATCAGCGTTGCAATTTTTTTGTTGCGCTAACGATCAATACCGGATTCGACGCTTTAGCGGGTGACATGTTAGACGCGTAACCGCGTAAACGCTCGACTCCAATTAATTGTCGAATTTGCAATCAGCCACGCGCAGCGCGCGTGGCTGATTTTTCTGCGCCTTGCGCGTTCACGCGGAATGAGTAAAATAGATCGCGGGAAGCGTAGGGCAAATTTATAAATTTGCCCTACATTAGCAGTTGGAGTTTGAATGGTCATCGGCACGGTCGCGCGCCTCGATAACGTAACCCTGTATTTCGGCGCGCAAATGGTGTTTGAAAAACTCGTGTGGGAAATTTACCACGACGCGCGCGTCGGTTTAGTCGGACCGAACGGCGCGGGCAAATCTTCGATTCTGCGTTTGCTCGCGGGCGAAAGCGAAGCGAACGCGGGCGGCGTCTTTATTACGCGCGGCGTGCGCGTCGGTTATTTGCCGCAAGAGCCGCAGTTTGATTTGGCGCGCACTGTGATCGAAGAGGCACTGGACGCGTCGCCGACGCTCGCCGCGCTCGAACGCGAAATGGAACGATTGCACGCGCAAATGGGCGATCCCGCGATCTACAACGACGAACGGAAATTGCAACGCGTCCTCGACGCGCATCAACGCGCGGTCGGCGAGTTCGAAGAAAAGGGCGGATTGAATTTTGACAATCGCGTGCGCGCGACTTTGCGCGGTTTGGGATTTCAAGACGCCGATTTCAATTTGCCAATGACCGCGTTGAGCGGCGGGCAAAAAAAATTAGTCGGGCTCGCGAAATTATTGATCGAGCAACCCGAATTACTTTTGCTCGACGAGCCGGACAATCACCTCGATCTCAACGGGAAAATGTTTCTCGAAAAGTTGATCGCCGATTATCCCGGCGCGGTCGTCATCGTTTCGCACGATCGCTATCTGCTCGACATCGTTGCGGAAGAAATCGCAGAGCTGGAAGACGGCACGCTCGCGCATTACGTCGGCAATTATTCCGAGTACGCATTCGAGAAAAAGCACCGCTTGCTCAAGCAACAACAAATGTTCGAGGTTCAGCAACGCGATATTCAACGACTCGAATTTTCGATGCGCCGCTTGATGGGCTGGGGCGCGGGGCAGAACGAAAAATTTGTGCGCCGCGCGCGTTCGATGATGAAACGCTTGGAAAAAATCGAACGGATTGACAAGCCGCGTCTCGAACGCAAAACGATGGGACTCGCGTTGTCCGCGCAGAAACGCGGAAGCAATCGCGTAATCGAAATCACCGATCTGCAAAAATCGTTCGATGGCATTTCGGTTTTGCGCGGCGCAAATCTGACCGTGTGGCATCGCGAGCGCGTCGGTTTGATCGGTCCGAATGGCGCGGGCAAGAGCGTGTTGTTTCGGTGCATTCTGAGCGCAGTCGAAGGGCGGGGAACGGAAACGCCGGACGCGGGCGAACTAAAAATCGGACCCAGCACGACGATTTCGTATTACGCGCAAGAACATCAAACGCTCGATCTGAACGCGACGCTCGGCGACGAATTACGCAAGATGCGCGCGATGGTGGATCGCGAATTGTTCGGCTTGCTCGGACGATTTTTGTTTTCCGCCGAAGACGCCAAGAAAAAAATCAGCCAACTCTCCGGTGGTGAAAAGGCGCGCGTCCAAGTCGCCAAGTTGATGATGCGCGGCGCGAATTTTTTACTGCTCGACGAGCCGACGAACAATCTCGATATTCCCTCATCCGAAATTTTGGAGAACGCGCTCGCGGATTACGACGGCACGGTGCTCGTGATTTCGCACGATCGGTATTTTCTCGACAACGTGGTGGATCGCATCGCGGAACTGGACGACGGCGGCATCACCGAGTATCTCGGCAACTACACGTACTATCTCGAAGAAAAAGCGCGACGCGCGCGCGGTGAACCGGTGGATGTGATCGAAGATGAAGACGAGGAAGAGGATGAGTACGAAATAAAAAATCGCGCGTTGCGAAAAACGCGCGGGCGATAGTATGTGGTATAATGTGAATGTCGAAAGGAGGCGAAGCAATGAGCGTAAATATGTTGACATTGGAACTCGGCAATGTGATGGCGCTCTCCGAGTCCGAAGTTGTTCGCAAAGGATTGCTCGCGCTGATCGAAAAAGAAATCCGCTTGGCGGAACACGAGATTGCAGAAATTCGCGAACGATATGACGCGTTAACTCACGAAGTATTGTTGCGCGCGATTCAAAACGGCGCGGTGGCAGGACATCCCGCCTGGGAAGATTATATCGTTTGGAAAAACAAGGAAAACCACATCGCGCGTTTGCGGCAAGTGGCGATCAAAAATTAGCGTAATCGTCAAAAATATCAGCCCCTTCAGGTTGCAAAACCCGAAGGGGCTGTTTCATCAAAGCTCAGTCGCGTTTTTCTGCGGCGCGCCGCGCGCGCCGCGTGCTGTCCTCGATGTCGAGCAAAACATACAAGCCCTCGGCGACGGCTTGCAGGACGATGAAATACAACGCGCCGTTTACCACTGATGACAACACGCCCAAACCAAAACCCGGAACCAGTAGAAAGATATTTTCCAACGTCAAGCCAGGACGGGCTTGAAGCGAAATACTCTGATTCAGCCAAACACTTGCCGGAATAATTACCAACGCGCCCCAAGATGCAATTCGCGCCCACGACGCGATCCGCGCGATTACTTGCGGATCGTGGTACGTGTCTTCAGGTTCCAAAATTTTTTCTGCGATTGGCATCGGCTCTTCTCCTTGCTCGGGTAATGTGCCCATTCGTTCGAGCAAAATTGCGCGCACGATTTCGAGCGCGTCGTTCGTCCAATCCTTTGTGTCGTGGCGTTTCCAAATCGCGATCAATTCTTCCGTGCGTTTGAGTTCCATCTCTTGCCGAATCAGTTTGATGCGTGTGTCGTGAGCCGCGTCGTTCATTGATTGTCTCCTTCGCTCAAAGACAGATTTGCAATTCCCCACGCATTACATTTTTCGCGCCACGCGTCCGCGCTCATTTTGCCGGTCGCAAGATGTTGCAACGCGATGAGCGGCTCGATGCACTGGTCGCCCTGGCGCACCGCGACCGGCAAACCGGGCGGCGCGGAAATTTCCCAGCCCTGTTTCACGAGCGCGAGCGTCAACGCGATGCCGACAATGTTCCACACGCCGGCTTGTTTTTCTTCTTCCGTCAAGGTGTGATCGGCTTGCTCCTGCAGTCGGCGCGACAACTCGTTCGGCAGAGGCAAAAATTTCGGCACGGTCATTGGCGTTAGCCCGCGCAACGCGAGCGCGTAATCCGCGAATGTTTTTTCATACGCCGGTAAATACACCAACTTGCCCACGTCCTGCCATTGCACCGGATTCAAGTCGGCGACTTGTTTGCCAAACATTTGCGCGAGCAATTCGCGTTCCATGCCCGCGACATTATTCAACAGCGAGATCGCCGCTGTGTTTTCATCTTCGCGCCCCAATGCCATTCGATCCACCGCGGCGATCCGTTCGCGCAACGCGGGATGCGTGTCGTACACGTTCGTCTGTTCGTTCTTGATTTGATCCGTAACGATTTGCTCCATCGCATTTGCGACCGCGCGCGCGGCGATGAACTGTGCAAAACCCTCCGCGAGCGGCGGACGCAAGCCCGAGCTCAACACCGGCGCGAGTTCGTTTTGCCAATAACCTTGATACGCCGGACCGACGCCGTTCACCACGCGCAATCCCTCGATCAAATGTTGGCGACCGATCACGCGCGCGGCGAGCGCGTCCGCGCTAAATTCTTGTTGCCGCGAAATGCTCTGTGTGATCCGCATAAACAATTCGGCGTACGCTTGAAATGGAATTTGCAAAAGCGAATCGCCCAATCCTTCGAGCGTGCGCGCGAGTGCGCCGCGCGTTTTGTAAACCCAGGGCGCGAGCGCGGTATCGCCGCCGTAATAATGCCCGAACTCGTGCGCGAGCGTCGCGCGCAATTGTGAAATCGTCATCGCTTGCAGTAACGGCAAACCGATGCCCATCACGCGCCGCGCGCCAATGCCCCAAACCCCGCCGCGCTCGGTAACAAACGCGTTCACGTCCGACACGAGATACACTTCCGTCGGTATCCGTTGTTTCACCAATTGCGCGATTTCGAAAATTTGCGCGAACAAACGCGGGTGTTGTTTCTTGGTGAGGCGTGGACCGGGCGGCGTGAAGAAATCCCAGCGCGGCAAAATTGCCCAGAGGATCGTCAATCCGCCGATGATGCAAAACAAGGTGATTTGCCATTGCACGCGTCGCCAAATCATAAACTCGGCATAGACGATCCAAAACAGCGCGAGCGCGATCGCGATGGCGAGACCGTAAAATCCAAACGTGAGAAGCACCGCGAGAATCGCGCGACCGATCAGTGAGGTTTGGTATTTCATTGCGTCCTCCCTTGCGTGAATTATACGACAGAATTTCCAAAATAAAGGTACCAATTTCTTAACCTAATTGTAAGAAAAAATCCAGGTTTCACCGAAGGGAGAAACCTGGATTTTCGCGATTCGCTTTTCACGGATTCATTTCATACGCGCCGTTCACTGCGAGTACGTGATCGCGCCAAACGTGTTGATAGCGTGCGGCGTCCACGTTGGGTTTACGGATCATTTTCGTACAGAATTCCATCTGCTCGGTGGTACTGCTCGGCTTGCCGTACAGTTGCAACGCGTACGCCGAAAAATCGCGCACCATAAAATCGAAAATCTGATCGACCGTGGCGTCGTCCACCGCGTAGATTTTCGCGTTCTCTAAAATCAATTGTCCGTAGACGACGAGCGCGAACAATTCGCCGAGCGCCATCAAAAAGTCCGTGTCCGTTTGTTGCGCTGCGTCCGGCGTCGCGAACGCGAGCAAATCTTTAAACACCGCGACCTGGTCTTTGAACACATTCACGTTCGGCAAATTCCACGCATCAAAAACCAGGTTGTAATCGTGAAATTGAATTTTGCCGAGACCTTTCGCCGGTCCTTGATTGAACAGAAACGCGTCGTGCGCGGCATCGTCGCGCATCGGCACCGGTGCGTATTCGCCGGGGAAAAAGAAATAGTTCGCCATAAACTTGAGGATGAGCGCGATGTTGACGTGCACTGTGCCTTCAAGTTTCGGCAAGGCGCGAATATCGCGCGCCGCCATTTCGAAATACAGATCCTTTTCAAAGCCGCGCGCGGCGATCACATCCCACAACAAATTGATCACTTGCTCGCCTTGCAGTGTAACTTTCATTTTCACCATCGGATTGTAGAGCAGGTACCGCCGATCTTCCGGCGACGCGGCGCGCAGATAATCCGCCGCGCGCAACGCGAACAATTTCATCGCGACGAGCCGCGTGTATGCATCGGTGAACATTTGTTGAACGTGCGGAAAATCGGTAACGCGCATTCCGTACAATCGGCGATTCGCCGCGTGGTTGAGCGCTTCGTAAAACGCGTGCTCACAAATTCCGATGGACGCCCACCCCAAATTGTACTTGCCGATGTTGACCGTGTTGAGCGCGGCATCCCACGCGGCGGATCCGCGTGAGAGAATGTCCGCTTCGGTGATCGGATAATCGCGCAACGCGAAATTCGCGACATACGATTGCGTGAGACAAACGTTTTTGATCAAATCGTAATTGCGATGGCGATAGTCCGCGACGAAAAAAACATACTCGCCCGTGTCCGCGATTTTGCCGAACGTCGAAACCATCGGCGCGAGGTTGCCGTTGCCGATGTAATACTTTTCGCCGTTCGCGCGATACGTGCCATCGCTCTGCCGCGCGAGCGACATTTCGGTCGAGTAAATATCCGCGCCGTGCGCGCGTTCTGAAAGACCGAACGCAAAGACCTGCCCTTCGCGCAAAAGTTGTGCGGCGCGCTGTTTCAATTCCTCGTTCGGGCTTTGCCAAATCGGACCGAGACCCAGGATCGAAACTTGCCAAGTGTACCAATACGCGAGACCATAGAACGCGAGAATTTCGTTGAACTCGCAATTGCGCCAGGTGTCCCAGCGCGCATCGGCATCGCCATACGCGGGCGGCGTGAGCAAGTCCGCAAAAATTTTTTCGCGTTTTTGAAATTCGAGAAAATCGGCATACCAGGTTCGTTCGCGATCATCTGCTTTGAGTTTCTGTTTGCCCTTGCCTTCAAAAAACTGGATCGTCTGGAGCATCATTTCGCGCGAACGCGCGTCGGGATAATGTCGCTGATGTTGTTTGGGATTTAAGAGAATCATACGCGGCTCCTTTGCCGAAAACAAAAAACCGTTGTCGCGCGATGCCACAACGGACGATTGGCGCGCGCCGCAAGTGTCGCCACCTTCGGCGCGGATCGGTGTTCCAACCGAACAACGTTTTCTGGTTTCATTATAGCGCGATGTAACCGAAATTACAAAGTATGGGCGAAGCATTTTTCGCAGTTCAGAAAAATGCTTCGCCCCTACA
>JACRPR010000092.1:0-11243 GCA_016223105.1 Chloroflexota bacterium
GCAAAAACCGCCTCCTCGCAATGACACCTGAGCAGTTACGAAATCTCGGAGATTTCGGAAGTTTGAAGATGGCATTAGCGGATAACTACTTCGTCAGTGAGGATCACTCTGCCCGCCACTTTGATCTCAATGCGATATGTGCCAGCCGTAAGCGGTTGTTGGTCGGTTCGAAAAGCAGAATGCCACACGGAACTAATGTCTGGCTGAAGGACATATTCGCCTTGCGCCCAAAATGCCCCGCCGTAATACCAGATGTACTCTAGTTTTGTGCCGGCAGTGATGCCGCTTGTTCTCCAAGACGCGTAGATTTTGGCGGGTGGTGGCGTAAAGGTCTTGTTCGTAACGATATTGATCGGCTTGCCGGTCACCTGATCATAATCCGAGCTCCAGGTGATCGCGCTAGATGGAAACGTGGGGATCGGACTAGGTGTACCGGTAGCGGTGCGCGAGATCGGGGTTAAAGTTCGCGTTAACGTGGGTGTGCGCGTCGGCGTGTTCGTCGGCGGTCGCGCAGTTGCAGTAACGATGATGATCTGAGGTGACGGTTGCGGTGGTGGGGCAACGATGATAACCGTGATCGCGGGGGCGACGGTGTTTGGGCGCGTCGGCACGTTGGTCGGCGCGAGCGGAGTCGTCGTAACGATGATCACCGACGGTGTTGAAACTTGGGGACTGATCGCGAGCGGAGTCGCGGTAACGACGATCACCGATGGCGTTGAAGATTGCGTGCTGGTCGCGCGCGCAGGCGTGGAAGCCGGCGTTGACGTAGCAGTAGGTGTCGCCGTTTGAATCAAAGCCACGACCGTTGAAGAAGGTGATCCCCCTGATCCGACTAGGGTTGGCGTTGCGCCGCCGCCGAACAGCGCAGTGCGTACCGCCCCCTGTCCCCACATCATGGCAAGCCCAATCAAAAGCGTGGCTGATCCACCGAATGCAGTTCCAACGATGGCGCGCATCCGACGCGATATTTGCGACGACGGCTTGGGCACCGGCGGCTGGGCGACAGACGACACCGGCGCGGCTTTAGATTTTTCATCAACAATCTCCGGGGGCGTAGCTTCAACCCAAGCTTGCCCATCGTGAAGGTACCACTTGCCGCTATCTGCGCCAAGCATCCAGAATTTTCCTTGCGCGTCCTCGACGATCAATTCTTTGAGCGCGGCTTCGAATTGATCGGTCGCGATCCGTCCCGCGGCGAGCTGTCCTTTCAGACGGAAAAATTCGCGCTCGGCATTTTCAAATAAATCGCCCACCTTCAACCCCTTTGCGAACTGTGCCTCACTCGCGCAACTATCTGCACGTTACACCCGGTTGACTTGCCGCTTGAGTATTGGCTTCCATCTGACTGCGATACAAGTTTGCGTCGCCCGTACCCGAGTTGAACAAATCACTGTACACATTTGCCATTGCGCGATAAGTCGAACACCACGCTAATTCGCCATTGGCGCGTTGGCGCGCAATGGATTCGAACAACAGCTGGCGTTGATGCTCCGCGGCTTGCCCACGTTTGGCGTTGCCATTAGCAGTCTGCAAATCTTGATTGCCCAGTTGGGAATTGCCGGCTTCGAGATTCGCCACGCCGCGGTGATTGAGCAACCACCAATCACTCGGACGTTCATTCACGACTGGATCCAACAGACTCACCGCCTGTTGTGCATTTCCATTCTTCAATGCTTTTTGCGCTTGCTCGGCGGCTTGATCCGCGTTGCGAATACTGTCAACGATATTTTTGGCGTCAATCACAGCCGTTACTTCCGAATCATTGCCGGGCAAGCCAGCCGCATTCCAAAGCGCATTGCCCGCGCCGGCAAGATCAATACTGCCATCGCGATTGGTCGGATTCGAATTGTGGGCGCGCGCCCATTCGTCTGCCATCGCTTCAAGAAATGCGACATCTTCGGCTTCGCACGCGGTCACCGCAAGACCCAGGAATCCGATGAGGATGAGCAGAACGATTGACCCAGGTTTCATTTCAACACCTCCTGATAGAATCCGACCCAGTTCGCTTGCCCGTCCAGTTTCTTTAGAAACTCGCTCCGATTGATCGCGCCGTTGGCGAACGCCGTGATCGTGTCCGTTGATGCGGTGAGACTGAGGAGGGATATGCCGGCTGGACTTTTATATTCCATCGCGAGGCGTCGAATGTCGTATTGTTTTGCCGATCCGCTCTGCGCGATCTGTTTGAAATAGTCAACCACCGGATCTTTCGATCCACTTTTGAATTTGAAACCTTGCGCGCTGTCGAGCGTGATATAAACAACGCTCCCCGGTTTATCGCGATAGGGCAAAACGTAGATGCCCATTCCCCGGGTATCAATCCCGGCTTTGGTCAGTTCATCTCTGAGCGCAATCGCCGCCGCGCGATCCGGCGTATCGGCAAACGCGCGCTGGGCGGAGGGCAAGAGACCGAGTTGTTGCGGAACGCGAAAATATAACACGGCGACGATTGCCACAATCACAAACACGAATCCCAGGATCAATGTGCAACCGATCCGAACACAGCCAATTCCCGTTTTGGGTTTCGGCTTTGCCACTGCCGTTGGGGTCGCACCTGGCGCGGTAACCGGGACGGATGGCGCGGCTTTGCGCGCGGGTGCAACGGGACTCGCCGCGACGACGCGTTTACCGGCAACGCCGGCAGAGTACGGGTCTGCTCCAACCCACGCCTGCCCATCGTGGACAAACCAGCGCCCGCTATCCACGCCGAGCATCCAATGCCACCCTTGCGTATCCTCGAGCATCAAATCGTGCAACGCGGTTTCAAACTGATCGCGCGTGATGCGCCCCAATTCCAGTTTGCCGCGTAGAACGAAATATTCATCTTCGGCTTGTTTAAACAGACTCGTCGCGTGCATTTTCAAATCCCTTTTTCAAACTTCCGAAATCTCCGAGATTTCGGAAGTTTGAAAATCCTAGCGCGGCAAATCCGGTGGTTTGGTCGGGTTACGCGTAACGCCGCGCTCGGGCAGATCGATCGGGCGCGCGCGCTTGGGCAAGCCCGCCGGTGGCGCGGGCGGCGTATCAACGCGCGGCGGCGCACTGAGCGCGACCTGGTTCTTGGTCGGTACCGGTGGCGCGGGCGGCGCGGGGACTTGCCGGTCCCATGCAAATGAAATCGCGATGGGCATTTCCGGTGCGCTCAACTGCGAAGGCGGCGTGGCAACGCGCCACTGGGATCGATCCCAGCGATACCATTGATTGCTCGTTGTGCCGGGCATCCAAATGTGTCCCAGGTCATCTTTGAGTTGAAAGGCGCGCGCAATTTCATTGAACCGGCTTTCATCCATCAGCCCCAGCCGAAACCGCTCGCGAAAAATTTCCAGCCGCTCGATCCACTGCGCGGGATCGGCGCGTTCGATCCGCGTGAGAGTTTGTTCCGTCATCTCAACTTCCTAACCCGGACAAGCCGAAATTAAAATCATTTATTGGACGCGGATGAACGCGGATGAACGCGGATAAGATAAAAATCCGCGTTTGTCCGCGTTTGTCCGCGTCCAAATTGCGTTGCTTTTGTGCAAACATTTCAGTTGTCAGATACTACCGGCGTATTTTCGTAGATGCACTTGTCGAGTTGTGGTTTGATTTCCTTCATTGCCTTGAGCGTCGCATCGTATTCCGCTTGCTTGGCTTTTAGCGCGTCCACAATGCGTTGCACATCGTTCTTGGCTTCGATCAAAACCTTCGCCACCTCATCGGGCGACTCGGCGAATTTGTGTTTGATGTGTTCGCGCGCCGCGGCTTCGGCGGTGTTCAGCGCATGCTCCGCGGTGCTGGCTTCGGTTTTTGCGCCATCAAGATTCGATTTGGTGCGCGTAACCGTCTCTTCGGCGTCCGCGGATTCTTGCGCGGCGCGCGCGGCTTTGCTTTCGGCTTCCGCCGCTTTGCCCGCTTTCTCCGCCGCCTCAGACGAAATTTTTTGCGCCACGGTTTGCGCTTTTTTCGCTTCCTCGGCAACCTTGACCATCTGCGTCCCCGCTTTGCGCGACGCTTCGAGCAATGGATCCAAGTTTTTGGCAACGCCCGACAACTTGCCTTCGATTTCAACCACCTTGTTCACTGCGTTGACGAGCTCTTCACCCGAACTTGCGGTGTAGCGCGCAAAGGCATCGTCGCCCATCACCTTGCGGAGATGGTTGTTTAGATGCTTTTCCATAAACTCATTCGTGATCTTGCCGACATCGTCCACACCGTAGAATGCCTTCGCCGCATCGTCCATAATTTTTTTGAGCGGCGCGGCTTCATTGTACAACTTGGCAAGTTGCGATTCCAGTGCCGCCAATTCTTGCAATTGTGCGGGAGATGGCGTGGGGAGGGTGCGTAACTTGGCAATGTCCAACTTGGCAAAGTTAATATCGTGCCCCAGCATTTCCAACTTGAATGCTTCGTCGTAAAAGCGACTGCCAATGCCAGCGGCAGGTTTTTGACCCAGGTATTTGAGATACCCCTCCTGCCATTGCTTGTACACCTGCGCCTGACCTTCGACAACCGCTTTCTGCGCTTCAAGCAACGCCTTCTCCGCCTTGAGTTTATCCACCTGGGTCGTCGCCGCCGCGAGCGCATCCTCCGCTTCCTTCACAGCGGCTTGCGCGGCTTTAGCGGCTTCGTCTGCTTCGCTGAGTGCCTTTGCCGCGTCATCCGCTGTACCCCGCAGGGATTTGGCGGCATCCACTAGTTCATCCGCGACCCGCGCTTTGCTCCCGGCGGTGCGCGTTAAATTGGCTAGTTCCGATGTGATCTCGGAAACTTTGGAAGATGCCTTTCGAAATGCCGAGCGCGCCATATCGAGCGCCTCTGCCATCACGCGCGGGAGCATTGACGACATGATGTCGCCGAGCGCAACCGTGAGTCGCGCGACGCCATCCGCCAGCATCACCGTATCCGCGACATCCCAACCCAGCTTGAGCGTAAACTTGGCGAGCAATTGGTTGAGTCGCAACTGCGCGTCGAATTGCGCCTCGGAGGCAAATTTGATTTCACCTTCCAGCGCGATCAAACGCGATTGGAGAAGCACATAGTCGTCGTAATAACCCAGGCATGTCGGCGGTACTTTTTCGCGCGGGTTATGTTGCTGAAACGGCGGCGGATTTTCGGGCGCGTCTTCGGGCGGCGGGATTTCGCCCGGTCTGGGCGGTCGCCACGTCAGTTCTTGCGGATCCCAAATGAGACCTTCCTTTTCCCACTTTGTTTGCTGTTCGTCTTCGGGCGGGTCCCACACATTTGGTCTACCGCCATATTCGCGCGGCGGCTTGATTGCTGGCTTGGGTCGTTTGCGATTGCGAATGCGATCGATCACGACGGATGTGCCCGCGCCGGTGATGGTGCCGGTTGCCGGCACGAGTGGATTTTCCGCGGTCTGCGCCGCCGCCGCGCAATCCGCGCGACTGGGATCGTTGGGCGGACAATCGCGCGCGTACGCGACGCTCGCGAAATAAAATAACCAGAGTGAAAACGAGAACGCGCATCCCAGCGCGTAAATCGCGAGGGAGGCAGATTGATGTTTTTTCATACGTACTTCCTTCACGCGCGAATGAAGCGCTGTGCGATCAATCCCAGCACGACGCCGTACGCGCCGTGTCCGATGAAACTCACCGCGACGACTTCGGGATTCAAGCGCAGTTGAAAAGTCGAGGGGAGCGCGGTGAGCCAGCCGATTTCGAGAAACATCGCCCACACGAGCGCATAGACCCACCGCGCGTTGCCGGCGATCAGCGTGTACATTATGCCGAATCCAAAACCATTCCAAAAATGGTATGCCCAACCAACCAGGATTGCGAGCATCGTTTCTTCGGGCTGACCGGTGATCAATCGTCCAAACGCGGGATGCGTTTGAAATGGATTGAAACTGATCAGATTGCCCGCGCGAATGAGCAGACGAATCGCGTCGTATGCGAGCGTCGCCGCAATGCCGCCCCACGCGCCAACAATCAAACGATCCAGAAACACGCGCGCGTCAATGCGCGCGGCGATGATACCCAGGATCAAGAGCAACACGAGCGACGGCGCGCCCAGGATATCAATCAAAAAGTACATCGGGAGCCAACCCGCCGCGTGCAACAAGAGCGCGGAAATTGAAACCGCCGCGGCGACGAATGCGACACCGGTCAAGAGCCAATGCCGCCTGCCTAGGTTCAGCGCGTTATGAATCATCGCGCGCGGCTCCGCGTCAGAAACATCGTTGCAAAAGACAAAACGAAACTTACAGAAAAAGTGATGAGTGTCATCGCATTCGTGTTAAAGCCATCGCGCATCGGGCTGGGACCTCTGCCGAAAAAAAATGTGAGGATCGGATCGAACACCGGGTAAATAAAGGGGAGGATGCGCGCGACAATCATTCCGCCGATCAGCGACACCACAAACCCAATGATCTGTCCGCGCGAAAACGTAATGCCCAAGCGCGCCAGCGATTCGCGAATCGAACCCGCCGATGGCGCGGTCGCGGGGATGGATGAAGGCGCTACGCCAAGGCGCGTCAAGATCGTGCGGATCAAATCGTAAACTTGCGTGAGGATGGGCGCGGCGGATGCCGGGGTTGCGCGCGACTGTGCCGGCGGCATCGAAGCGTTTCCAAGCGGCGCGCCACATTCGCGACAAAATTTCGTCCCCTCTGTATTTTCTGTTTTACAAGCGGGGCAGATCAACATCTTGCTCCTCCTATTTTGGACAAACAAAAAGAGACAGACTCATCCCTCTGCCTCTGTGAATAGCAACGCACAAAAAAATTTGTTCTCGTATTGCGTCACAACCGACTTCATCATCAGTCTCCCGCCTCGCTCTAATCCGTCATGGATGAGCAATTTCTAGCGACCCAATTATATGTTCTATTGGTGTGCTGTCAATAGCACATTCCGTTTTTCGTTTTAGGTTGGTAGGGGCAAGCATCCTGAGCGTAGGCGAAGGATGCTTCGCCCCTACGCGTCTTTATTTCAGCCCAACATACACCGCCATCGTTCCCAGCATCAGCCAGCGAAACGACACGTCGCGAAAACCGACCGCGCGCATCAGTTCGACGACTTGCTCCGGTTTGTAAAATGCGCGCACCGATTGCGGCAAATAGCGATACGCGTCCGGCTTGCCGCTCAACATTCCGCCGAGGCGCGGCATAATGTGATCGAAATAAATTCCAAACACATCTTTCCAAATCGGCGCGCGCGGCGTCGTGATTTCGAGTGAGACTGCGCGCCCGCCCGGCTTGAGCACGCGATACATTTCCGCGAACGCGCCGCGCACATCCGCAACGTTGCGTAAAACAAATCCATTCACCGCGCAATCGAAATAGGAATTGTTCAATGGCAATTGAAGCATATCCCCCGCGATGAAATTGGTCGCGGGATATTTTGCTTGTCCGAGCCGCATCATTTCCATCGCGAAATCTATACCGACGACGCGCACGCTCGGTTCGATGTCGCGGAGCGCCGCCGCGAAATCACCGGTGCCGGTCGCGAGATCAAGCGCGCGACCATCGCGCGGTGGTCGCGCGAGCCGCGCGGCAATGCGGCGCAGGGTTTGATGTTGACCCAGTGTCATTACCGCGTTCATCAAATCGTACCGCGGCGCGATGCCGTTGAACATTGCACGAACGTAACTGGCTTTGGACATAGTTCTCAAGTCCTATTGGAGGGGATGGCAGAACCGCGTAAAATGAAACACAGAAACAGCAACTATATATCGAAACATCCAAACTTCTCCGATAATGGCAAACCGATCGAAAGATCGGGACGCAAAACTACGGGCCTAACTCCTTAACCGGACAAGGTCGCCGGGTCGCCGAAGAGAACAACGCGCACCAATGCGCGCTGTCGTTCCGGGAACGCCTGCTCTTCCAATTCCCACGGAGAAGCAGGTTTTTTGTTCTCACGCATAGAGGACATTCCTATGAAACGACGCACCTGGTTCTCAATCAGTTTGCTGGTTTTCCTCCTCGCCGTCTCCGCGATGTTCACTCCCACGGCAATCGCGCAAACCGCGCGCGCGACGCAAACCGGCTGGCTCACCCTGCTCTGGGGTGATGATGTCCCGGGCACGAGCACCCCGCGCGCGCCGCGCCTGCTCCTGTTCGATGACAATGGCAAGCCGAGTGACATCACCCTGACCGCTGAATTGACGCGCGACCTGGGCGGCATCCTGGGTTTGAATCGTCAACGCGTCGTCGTCGAAGGCGAGTGGACCCGCGCGGTCACCGGGTCGCAAACAGGACGCGTCATCGCGCGCGCGATTCGCCGCGTCGAAACGCGCAGTGCGCCGCGCACGCAAACGAGCGGCGCGCAACCCTGGGTTACGATAATGTGCAAATTCGCTGACATCGCCGCGGAGCCAAAATCGCTGACGTACTTTCAAGCGATGTTGGATAACACAAAGCCAGGTCTGAATCACTATTGGCGCGAGCAAGCGTACGATGCGATGAACCTCGACGGCAGTGCCGCGGCGGGCTGGTTCACACTGCCGCATACGCGCGCCGAGTACATTCGCAGTGATGGCGCGGCGGATTTGCACGCGCTCGCCGACGATTGCACTGCCGCCGCCGAAGCCAGCATCGCGTTTCCAAATTTTGCCGGGATTCATCTCGCGTTCAACGCGGATTTGGATTGTTGCGCGTGGGGCGGCAATTTCACCCTGACGAAAAACGGCGTTACGCGCGCGTGGAATTTAACCTGGCTTCCGCCCTGGGCATACAATGATTTGACCGTGCTCGCGCACGAAATGGGGCACGGGCTCGGCTTGCCGCACTCGTCGAGCGTTTACGCGCGCGGGTACGACAATCCATGGGATGTAATGAGTGATCCCTGGAGCAACTGCAGTAATCTACGCGATTCGGTGTACGGCTGTTTGGGTCAGCACACGATTGCGTATCACAAAGACCGGCTGGGTTGGATTCCGAGTCCGCAAAAATTCATCGGTGCGACCGGCGCGATCACACTCGAGCAACTCGCCATGCCGCAATCGAATAATTACAAACTCGCGCAAATTCCGATTGGCGATTCCGCGACGCGCTTTTACACCGTCGAGGTGCGGCGGCGCGTCGGCTATGACGCGAAATTACCAAACCAGGTCGTCATCATTCACGAAGTGGATACGACGCGCGCGAACCCGGCGTATGTGATGGACAACGATGGCAACGGCAACACCGGCGATGCGGGCGCGCAATGGACGGTCGGCGAAGTGTTCACCGACGCGGCGAACAACATTTCCATCGCGATCACCGCGGCGACCGCGACCGGCTATCGCATCACCATCGGCGCGCCACCGTCTCAACGCATTCACTTGCCACTGCTGTTGCGCTGATTGAGCAATTGGAGATTGGAAGTTGGAGGTTGGAAAAAACAGCGACATCCAACCTCCAATCTCCAATCTCTATTTCGCAAACAAGTACGGACACAACACGCGTTCAAGATAATCCACGACAAAGTACAACACCAAGCCGAGCAAACTCATCGCGACGACACCCGCGTACATTTCGGGATACGCGACGCGCGAAAACGTATCGGTGATGACGTAATAACCCAGCCCGGCGGTCGTTGCAAATGTTTCGGTGAAAAATAGCACCGCGATCGCGGTCGCGATGCTCAAACGAATCGCGGTGAGTACGGCGGGCAATGTCGCGGGCAGATAGACGAAGCGCAACAGCGCGCGCCGTCCCGCGCCGAGCGAGCGTACCGAGTAAATTAATTCGGGACGTAATGCCGCGCTCGCATCGCGCACGACGACGAGCACTTGGAAAAACAAAATCAAAAAGATCACCGCGATTTTCGACGCGTCGCCGATGCCCAAAAATAAAATCACAATCGGGAGCAAAACGATTTTCGGAATCGGGTATGTCAGATAAATCACCGGCGCGAAAAAACGATTGACGCGCGGATATTGTCCGAGCGCCATTCCCGCGGGCGTCGCGAGCGCAACCGCCAGCGCGATGCTCGCGATCACGCGCCACGCGCTCACGATGAAATGCCACGCAAGTCCGCGCGGCACCTGGACGATGAGCGCGTTGAAAACGACGACCGGCGTTGGCAAAATTTCGCGTTGCAAAACCAGCGCCGCGATCTGCCACGCGATCAGCAACGCGAGCGCGGCGAGGAAAATGTCACGGTTACGCATAATGGTTGTTAGTTATTGATTATTAGACTTTATCGGAAATAAATGAATTGATGTGGCGCGGGCTTTCTAGCCCGCATTCGGCGGCTTGGAAAAGCCGCGCCACGTTATTTCCGATAATGGCTATTGGTTATTGGCGGTCAATTACACGATCTGACGACCAACCACCAATAACCGACAACCAATAACTTAGACAAAATCCGGTATCACCTCGCGCGCAAATGTTTCCATCTGCGCGAGACCGAGCGCGAGATCATCCATCGGGAAAAAGACGGCGGGATATTCCAGCCCGGCTTTGTGGTACTCGCGCAGACGCGCGCGCACGGCGGACAAATTTCCGGCGAGTCGATAACGCGGATTGCCGCGATACGCGTACGTCGGCGACGCGTCGGCGCGTAGATCGGTCGAGAGGCGCGCGGACACGATAAAGTTTTTCGCCGCGTTTAATTCGCGAATGTGCTTGACGCCGGTCTGCAATCCCTCCGGCGAAATGCCGGTCGGATGCCAGCCGTCGCCGTGTTTGACGACGCGATGCAATGCCGGTTCATCATTGCCGCCGATCCAAATCGGAATGTTTTTTTGCGCGGGCTGAGGCGCGAAAATCGCGTGCTCTAAATTCGTAAAGTGTCCGCGAAATGAAACGTCCTCGCGCGACCACAATGTTCGCAGTAACTCGATATCTTCGTCAAGTCGCTTGCCGCGCGTTTTGAATTGCGCGTTCAGGTTCGCGTACTCGCCCGCGTTCCACCCGACGCCGACGCCGAAAATCATGCGCCCGCCGGAAGCCGCATCAATCGTCGCGACTTGTTTCGCGGTGAGCGTCGCGTTACGTTGCGGTAAAACCAGGATCGAAGTGCCGAGTTTCACGCGCGCCGTAACTGCCGCGACCATTGCCAGCACGATCAACGATTCGAGAATGTTGCCGTACGGTTCAATGTCCGCTTTCGGCACGATGATGTGATCGGTTGTCCACACCGAATCGTAACCCAGTTCTTCCGCCGCGAGCGCGACGCGTTTAATGTCCGCAAACGTTTTGCCGCGCCCATAATTTGGAAGACCAACCCCAAACTTCATATCACCTCCAGCCGTCATTGCGAGCGAAGCCAAGCAATCCCCAACCCGCGCACGGGGATTGCTTCGCTTCGCTCGCAATGACA
>JACRPR010000092.1:11300-13519 GCA_016223105.1 Chloroflexota bacterium
CTTCGCTTCGCTCGCAATGACACATTACCGATTATCTTGCGCGATGCGATTGATCTGCACCGCGCCCGCGAGAATCGCCAGCACATCATTCGCGACGAGTCGTTGATCGCCCGCCGGATGCAAATCGGATTTGCCGTCGTGCCGCAACAGCACGACACTCACATCGTACTTTTGCTCGATCTGATTGACCGCGAGTCCGGCGATTTTCGATTGCGGCGCGATGTTCAAACGCGCGAGACTGAGCGATTGCCCCTCGATGGTGATCGGCGCGGAAATATCCATCCCCGCCGCGGTCGCCGCAAAAATTGGCGCCGCCATCCCGGTCGCGCTGAGCGCGCGAAAACCGAATTGTTGTTCGAGCGCGCGCGCGAAATCGTCATCGAAAATGCGCGTGACGACACGGACGTTTGGATTCAGCGTGCGCGCCTTGACCGCGATGTGCAAATTGAGGTTGTCGTTTTGGGTGCACAGAATAATCACGCGCGCGCGGCGCACGCCGGCTTGTTCGAGGATACTCTCGTGGGTTGCATCGCCTTGCAGAACCGGCGCGTCGAGCGCGCGCGCCGCGTCCGCCAGGTCTTCGCGCGGCGCGGCTTCGATCACGACCACGTCTTGATTCAACTCGCGTAATTGTTTGACGACGCGCGAACCGAGATGACCCAAGCCGACGAGAATAATGTGATTGTTGAACGTGGATGCGATAGCCATTTCCCACTCCCTGCCGCGCGCGCGGCGATTGAAAAACGCGACGCCAAATTCCGCCAAGCCCTGCGCGACAATTCCAATTCCCAGGATCGGCATCGCGAAATAAAAAATTTGCAGATACCCCTCGCTTGCATAAAGACGAGCGTCAACACGAAATAGATGGATTCGACCGGCGATGCGAGCGGCTCACCGGCTTGCGCGGCGAGTTGAAAGTACACGAGTCCGCCGCCGATCACCAACAGTGCAAAGAAAAAAAGGGGCAAGCGAAAATCGCGCAGAAGCAAAAAAGTGTCGCGCCAGGTCGCGCGCAGTTTACGCAAAAAGGGTCGCGTGGATTTCATAATTTCGCTCGCGCGCGTAATGAAAACATCAACGGCAATTGCGGAAAACGATTCGGCAGTCGCCACCAGCCGTCCGCGTCCTGTTCCATCACCGGCAACATTTGCCAACTCACAAACGGATACTCGCGCAGTTCTTCGATGTGCAACCCCGCGCCGATCAACGCGTTGATCACATCGCCGATGCCGAACGTCCACCAGTACTCGACGCCCTGCGCGTCCGCATCGCGATCCGCGTACGAACCGTGCACCTCCGACATTCCCGGTGCCTCCGAATGAAAGTACGCATAGCGCACTTCCAAGCCGTCCATATACGCATCGTCAAAAATGTACGCGGTCGGATGTCCCTCCGCGATAAAAAATAATCCGCCCGGTTTTAGAAAATGCGCGACGACGCGCGCCCACGCGACGAGATCGGGAAGCCAGGACAGGACGCCGTGCGAGGTGAACACGATGTCGAATTTTTCGTCGAGCGCGTGCGGCAAATCGTAAATGTTCGCGCACACAAAATTCGCGTCGAGTTCGACTTCGCGCGCCAGGTCGCGCGCGGTCGCGATCGCTTCGTCCGAAAAATCCGCGCCGGTTACGCGCGCGCCGAGTCGCGCCCAATTCAACGTGTCGAGTCCGAAATGACATTGCAAATGCAAAAGTGATTTACCGCGCACATCGCCGACGCCTGCATCCGGATCGGGGCCACCGTCCGGTGCGCCCCGTCCACGGTGCGCCCGGTCACCGAGCGCGTGAAGTTCGGCGGCCCGGCGCAACCGGTCCGGCACACGGGGAGCGTCGACGTGATCCTCGAGGCGATGGGCGAGATGGCGCCAGGCGCCGTTCTGGTCGTGGACGACGACGCACGCACCGACCGGGCGTGCATCGGCGATCTCGTCGTCCTCGAGGCTCGCCACGCCGGTGCGGCCGCGCTGGTGGTCAACGGTCTGCACCGCGACACCGACGATCTGATCGAGATCGGCCTGCCCGTCTTCTCGATGGGATCGTGCCCGACCGGACCGCTCGAGTGGGCGCCCGGCCCCGCCGACGCGCTCGCCCGATGCCAGCTCGGCGAGTGGACGGTGACGCGCGACGACTACGTCATCGGCGATCGGGACGGGGTGATCATCGTCGCGACGGCACAGCTGGACGAGCTCGTCCGGGTCGCGACCGCCATCCGCGATCGTG
>JACRPR010000001.1 GCA_016223105.1 Chloroflexota bacterium
CCCACCGGCAATGTCACCTTGAGCAGAGCGCAGGGGGCGCGCGACCAAGCGGAGATTCCTCACTGCGTTCGGAATGATGGTAGCAGTGTCACCCTGAGCAAAGCGCAGGGGGGCGCGCGACCAAGCGGAGATTCCTCACTGCGTTCGGAATGATAGAGCGCGTTTTGTGAACAAACGGAGGGGCGATGCCCGCGCACACATCCAACGATCCGGTGATTGTGCTACCGATTCAGTTCCAATGTCTCCGCGCGCAAGATGTGCCGATGATTGAAGATGCGCTCAAGCAAGTTGGCGCGTGCGGCGAAGTTCATTTGATCGTCGAACAAGGGCGGCTCGGATATGTTCGCACGCTCCAAAGCGAATCGCTCAGCCAAGTCGCATCGCGCACATCGCCCGAATAAATTTAGTCCGATGCATCGGGCTTGCCAATCGGCAAAAGCCGATTTCCATCTGCGTTAAACACCGATTTCTAATCGGTGGCGGTTTTGCATAATTTGGATGGCGCAATGGCGCGCCGACCATCGCGGTCATTCGAGCGGGAGATGATCTTATCGTCTTTGGCTTCCCGCTCGAATGACAAACATAGTTTTCTGGTAACCGTTCAGCCCAACCTGTCATTGCGAGCGGTTTTTGCGAAGCAATCCCCAACATTGTCGTTCCGGAATTGTCGCGCGGACGCTTCGCGGCTTCGTCGCAAAAAACGCTCCTCGCAATGACACCTGAACGGTTACGTTTTCTGGTTCAACGATTCCGGCAAACGCGTTTGCTTGCCAGAAGGGCGGAGCGCGCCCGGAGGTAGGCAGAACTTGCAAATGAATCACGATTCAATCGGCGATCAAGACCTGGTCGCATACGCGATGGGCGAACAGTGCAACGGCGCTGGCTCACGCGTCGCCGCGCACATCGCGAACTGCGACGCTTGCACCGCGACAGTCAAACGTTGGGGTGTGATTCGTCAAGTGTTCACGACCGATGATTCGATCGCCCCGTCGCCGGAGACGCGCGCGCGCGCGTATGCAATGTTCAGGCGCACGATGCGGATGGTTGGTGGGCGGTGGGCAGTGAACAGTGGGCAGTGAACAGTGAACAATGATTGGACATTGATCATCCGCGCGCAACGCCACTGGTTCGATCTACGGCTGGACGAACTGTGGCAATATCGCGACTTGGTAATGCTGTTCGTCTGGCGCGATTTCGTTTCGGTCTACAAACAAACGATCCTGGGTCCGCTGTGGTATCTCGTTCAACCGATCTTGACGACGCTGACGTTCACCGTGATTTTCGGAAACATCGCGCGCTTGCCGACGGACGGTTCGCCGCAATTTCTCTTCTATATGTCCGGCACGGTCATCTGGAGTTATTTCGCCGATTGCCTGACCAAGACCTCGAACACGTTTGTCAACAACACAAATCTTTTCGGCAAAGTTTATTTTCCCCGCCTCGCCGTCCCAGTCTCGATCTTGATCTCCAACCTGGTCGCGTTCGCGATCCAACTCGGATTGTTTATCGCGTTTATGATTTACTTTGGGGTTGCGGGCGCGGCAGTGCATCCCACCCTCTGGATTGCGCTCACGCCGATCCTGGTATTGACGATGGCGGGCTTGGGACTCGGCTTTGGCATCATCGTTTCATCGCTGACCACGCGCTATCGCGATCTCCGTTTCCTGGTGACGTTCGGTGTGCAACTGCTGATGTACGCGACGCCGGTCATTTACCCGGTTTCTGCGATCCCCGATCAATTCCGCTGGCTCATTCTCGCGAATCCAATGACGCCTATCGTTGAAAGTTTTCGTTTTGCATTTCTCGGTGCGGGCGCGTTCGATGCCGGCGCACTCCTCTACAGTTTTGGTTTTATGCTGGTGGTGTTGTTGTTCGGGGTTCTGCTCTTCAACCAGGTTGAGCGGACGTTTATGGATACGGTGTGAGAGTTGGTTAGTTGGTTGGTTCGATAGTGAGATAGTTGATGGTGAAAAGTTGCAAGTAGATAGGGAGCAGGGAGCGCGGGAGAAGGGGAGAGAGGGAGCGGCAAAGTAGCGCAAGTCGTAATTGCTCACCCTGTCATTGCGAGGAGTCGGTTTTCCCTAGCACTTGCGTTCCCGCTAGGGCAAGTGTGCCGACGAAGCAATCCCCGCGATGCGCGTCCGGATCAACCAGGTTGGGGATTGCTTCGCAAACGCTTCGCGACTCGCAATGACATGGGCTGAGTAGTTTGGCAATGTCAGATTCCGCACACGCGTTCGACTGTCCTGCTGAGCGTAGCGAACGCAAAGCGTCTCGCTCCGTTGCGCGCGAGACCCTTTGCTTCAGGGTGACAACCGAATCTGACATTGCCAAAGTAATCACCGTGTTGCCGCAACGTTTCCGCCGAAGCAATATAGCGTCGCGCTTTCGCGAGCATTGCGCGTAATTCTTCATCACGCGTCACAGCAATACTCCTTCGCGGCGAATGTTCTCGAATAAAGGCGAGGCGCGCTTGCGTAACCAGGTTGCGGGAATCGGGTACGTCGCAATCAGTAAATCGGACTGCAGACACAGATCGGAAAGCGTTTGGCTAAGTCGGTCGAGTTCTCGAAACGGCTGAACTTTCCCGGCGAGCGCGATGACTGTATCCACATCCGAATCGGGACGCGCATCGCCACGCGCATAAGAACCATAGAGGTATAGCCCGCGAAAGCGCGCGCCATATATTTCTTGCAATGATCGTTTTAGCCGGAGCAAGGCGCGACGGACGCGCGGATCAATTTGTTGTTTCGTTCTGGCGGGCGCGCGCAAGCGCTGGGTCGATGTCTGGGACAACTCAATCTGGCGCTTGATTTTGGTGGGCATGAAATTTTCTCCGCGATACCGTGTCTCTGATTTCCATCTCGATTATAACAGGTCTGTTGGATCGGGTCAACCAATTTGAGTGATCGCGTGATCTGGGTGTCCGTCAAAATTTTGGGTAGCGCGTTGCGGGCGATTGAAATCGCGGCAACGCATAGCAAATTCGACCTGCGTCGAATCGGTATCCAATCGCGGTTTAGAACATTGCGTGCGGGTAGCCGACGGACGCCGTTCCGTCTCGGTTGCCACCAATGACGCTCCGGCGAGCGTCCGCTACTCGGTTGCCACCAATAACGCTCCGGCGAGCGTCCGCTACTCGGTTGCCACCAACGACGCTCCGGCGAGCGTCCGCTACTCGGTTGTCACCAACGACGCTACGGCGAGTATAAACAGGATCCCCGAAGGATGTAAGAAGGATGCCCGAAGGATGCGAATGGCGGCAATTGGGCGCGCCATTTCAAACTTTCCATAAACAAGGGAGTTGTTCATTCGCCGTGTGGCGCACCAGCGGTCGAATGAAAATCAGTGAACGTAGGACAATTTGGCAAATTGTCCTACATTTTCAAAGGAGGACACTATGGCACACGTGAAAATGAATCCGATTATCGAGCAAGTGCGCGGAAAAATCGGCGACCTCGTGTTTAAACGGTACGGCGACGAGGTGATCATTGCGCGCAAACCCGACCTCGAAGGGCGGGAACCGACCGAAGCGCAAGCGGCGCAACGCGAACAATTTCGCCAAGCCGCGCTGTACGGCAAAACGGTGATGGCTGACCCGGATGCCAAAGCGATCTATGAGGATGTCGCGGAAACGCGCGGAATCCCGGTATTCAGCGTAACCATCGCGGATTTCTTCAATGGTCCGTCGGTGGACGCGGTAGATGTGGGCGGCTACACCGGCAAAGTGGGCGATGAAATCGGAATCCGCGCGCACGATGACTTTGACGTGGTCGCCGTCCAAGTGGGCTTGACGAAGCAAGACGGTAGCGCGATTGAAGCGGGCGCGGCAATCGAAAAGCCGCCCGACAGCGGGAACTGGATTTACAAAGCGACCATCGCGGTACCCAACGGCACGCCAGTGCGAATTGCGGTAACGGCGAAGGATCGCCCGGGGCACACGGGCGTGAAACAGGTGGACAAGTAGCGAGCAAAACCAAACCCGAAGGGTCTTCAAGACCCTTCGGGTTTAGGGGGACAAAATGGACCCGCGAATTCAATCCGTAAGTGAACTGGCTGTCCGCGTCGCGCAAGACCCCGCGCTCGCGGACAAGATGAAAGCGAACCCCGCCGAAACACTGGCGATCCTTCGACTTCGCTCAGGACGCCGCGCCGTTGCAATCGGACACCTGGATCTATCGAATGGTTGTCGGCGCGCTCGGCTTGGCGGTACTGATTGCGATTATTGGCGCGATCATTCTCGCGATTGCCGGCAAGCCGATCCCCGAGTTGTTGACTGCGCTGGGTTCGGCAGCGGTCGGTGCGTTGGCGGGGTTGCTCGCGCCGTCGCCGGCGGGCAAGGGGTAGAGGACTGGGAGAGACCTTCCAGGTTTTCAAAACCTGGAACCCAAATTTTGCCCAAATTAACCGACAATTCATCGCGGACGAATGTTCATTACAAGCAGGTGTTCGTTCCGTACCGAAGTTGAAACCAGAACACGATGCGCGTTGCTACATCTTGCTACATCTTGCGCGATGGTAATCTGGTTAATAACCAACGCGGACTAAGTATCTTTTTTGTGAGACTCGGCTTGCGCGATGAAATGTAGTCTAATTTGGGCAAAATCTAGGTGGAAGGTCTGGTGTGCAACCGGAGTGGTAGCACCTCATTAAATCGTGGAGCGCACTCTAAAGTCTTCGTTAGCCACACGCTTCTCGCCACACAGAAACACACGGGAATTTTCTGTCAAATTCTGTGTGTTTCTGTGGCGGATTGGGCCTCCACGATTAAAGGAGGGACTACCACGATCGATCATATGAGAAAAAAAGTGTATTGTAGTGCTTAAACATCTTCGTCAACTTGCCGGGGAGAGTCTAATTTACGGCGTCTCGCTAGTTTTGTCGCGATTCCTAAGCGTTCTCCTCGTCCCAATCCTAACCCGTATTTTTACTCCTGAAGATTATGGCGTTATGAGCTTGGTTACAACTCTTATGGCGGTAGTTGGAATCTTCACCGCGTTAGGGTTGGACTATGCTGGCAGGGACTATCGTTCAGCGCGCAGATGCGGGACTTTATTTCCGACTTTGCGCCCTAGCTCTGCCGTTAAGTGTGTTGGGGAATGTAATGGTGAATTGGTTGCGTATGCAACGTCGCCCCAAGATGACGGTAGTATTATCCCTGATATTCAATCTTTTGAATGTTCCATTTATTATTGTGTTTGTGGCTTTCCTGCAATGGGGGATTAGCGGAGTATATGTCGTGCAAATCATAACTGCGGTAGCAGGGACAATTACGTGTGTAGTACTCATGCGCGACTGGTTGAGCCCAACCTATTTTCACCTGCTACGTCTCCGTAAAATGATTCGATACTCTCTACCTTTGATTCCGGGGACATTGGCGTTTTGGGTCGTCAGCTTTTCTGATCGCTTCTTCGTTCAGGTCTATACCAATACGGAAGAGGTGGGACTATATCAAGTCGGGAGTTCGATGGCTGGGCTAATCGCATTGGCAACCGGCGCTTTTCAAACGGCATGGGTGCCTTTCTCTATGTCCATACACAAACGTGACGATGCAAATATGGTCTATGCTAGCGTCTTATTATCTTATTTGTGGTTGACCTCACTTATAAGTACTTTCCTAGCATTGCTGGCCCCAGAGGCAATTCGGTTGATAGCAACCGAGCGTTATGTAGGGGCAAGCCCAGTTGTTGGCATCCTTGCATTCGGCTATGTGATGATGGGTTTGGGATCTATTTCGACGCTCGGTCCGTCTATTGTCAAGAAGACAAGTGTCGCTGGTTTTGCTATGATAGCGGCAGCCGGAATCAATATTGTTCTCAATATTTTATTTGTACCCGGTATGGGTAAAATCGGTGCTGCTCTTGCAACCCTGATGTCCCAGGCGGTTGTGCCAGCGTACCTTTTCTACCACTCACAGAAACTCTATCCTATTCCGTATCGTTTCAAGCCGGCTATCGGTATTCTAGTCCTTTCTTTTGTGATTATAGCATTGGGTGCCAATATACAATTTGATAATGTGTGGGTAAATATCTTCTCTAAGTTTACTTTGATTGCCTCGTTTGTCCCAGCTCTATTTTTGTTGCGTGTCATTACGCCAGATCAAGCCCGATCCCTTTTGTATAGATTGTTCACATCAAAGCGTTATGCGGTTTGAAATAAACCTGGTTGCGTTTTCTGCTTATGCTTCATCACAGTGGGGAATAGCCAGATGAAAATATTCCTTTGCTATGGATACCGCCCGTACACAACTGCCCTCTACTTTGAACGCGCATTGCAACAGGAACATGAAGTCTACTACATTGGTCCGGCTTATTGGCCGAGGACTGGTTACACTAGCAACGAGGATCTATTTCGTCTGATCGAAAACGGATTGCCCCAGCCAGACTTGGTTCTTTTCATTGAACCAGGGCAACGGTTTTTCCCGCGCGGATTGGAAAAGATGGTTTGTCCTACTGCTGTCTATCTTGTTGATGTACATCAAGACCTTAATCATAGATTAGCGCAAGCACCGTTTTTTGATTACATTTTTGTTGCTCAACAAGACTATGTTTCAGTGTTTGCACAAATGGGTTACCAGCAAGTTTATTGGTTACCGCTTGCTTGTGATCCTATTGTACATGGACATAAGCAAGAGACCAAGAAATGGGATATTGGCTTTGTCGGTCATCCTAATTCAGTTACCCGAACGCGAAGGCTAGAATTACTGAGCAAACACTTTACGATGAATGACTACCATTGTTTCTATCCGAAAGAGAAAATATCTGAAATATATTCTCAATCAAAAATTGTTTTTAACAGTGCTGTCAATGGCGACCTGAACATGCGAGTCTTTGAGGGAATGGCGAGCGGTTCGTTGCTTGTAACAGATCAGATTAAGAATGGTCAAGAGGTATTGTTCAAGAATGGAATTCATCTTGTGGAATATAAGGACGACTCCTCGTTGCTAAAAGCGGTTGAATATTATTTGGCACATGACGAAGAAAGGGAACAAATTGCAAGCGCCGGCGCTCAGTTAGTAATGTCGGAACACACATATTGGCACCGTTGCCAATTTATTATCAAAACGATTTTTGATGCTGGCAGTCCTCATTTGGATGCGAAGTTAGAGTTAGCATGGCGTCAAAGAAGAGGTTACACAAAGGTTTTGGGTATCGCCTTCATTTCAGTTCTTCGAGTTCTTTACCACATAGCGCGCCAACCACATTTGTCGTAATCTCCAAGGATTATGATTGAAATTGATTAAGGAAAAAGCACTGGGCTTGGTTGGAATCAGTTTTGGAGGAGTATTATTATTCATAGTCATTGGGTATAGTTTGGTTGCTCGATCCGAGTTAGCCATAACCCTCTTAGTAACCTTGGTTGTCGTCGTTGTTCTTAACCTGGTGTTGTTCCGGAATCTGCGACTTCACCTTGATATTATTGAGCGTCAACTGACGGCTCTCCAGTCCAGTATTGTACTTTCTCGAGTTCCCCTCAATCGTCCGGCATCATTTCTCAGACATGCGGCGGCACCGGACTTTATCGAGATAATTTCTGAAATCATTCGTCGCAGATCAATCTCAAAAGTGCTGGAATTGGGTTGTGGTACTTCTTCACTTTATATCACCTCTATACTAAAGCAAACAAAAAATGCTTCCCTTTTGTGCCTTGAGGATAACCTGGCTTGGGTGCGTTTAGTTCAATCTGAGTTGGATTCGTTGCTGAAAGAAGACGACGAGGGTAATAGCGCAAATGCAACCTCGGCAAATGTACTTCATCTCCCTCTGGTTGCAATGCATCCGGGGCAACTACCCTTCTATGACATCGGGGCAGTAGATATTGACAAATATGGTCCATTCGATTTATTGGTGGTAGATGGCCCAAGTGAGGTGCGCCTACGTGAGCAAGTTTTTCCATTGCTCAAGGGCTTGTTAGTTCCATCTGCAATTGTAATTCTAGATGATGGTGACCTGTCAGAAATTCGCAAGGCTGTTACGAATTGGCTGGAGCAAGAAAAGACTTGGCAAGCGCGCTATTATAGAACAATAAAGGGTACCTGGATCATGTGGAACAGTGAAATGAATCCGTCGTTATTATTGCCATTTCCCTAGTTCCTCAATAGAATTATATGCAAGTCGCAAAGTCAACGCCAAACATAATATCTCTCCTGCAAGCAGTAGGAATTGCATTCATCGCAGGTGTACTTAGTTATTGGGGATCTTCTTTGCGACCGGAGCTGATACAAGACTCCGGGTTGGCATCCTTAACGACAGGATTCTGTATATTTGCACTATTGCTTCCGTTTGTTTTTGCCAAACGTGATCTATGGGGAATTCTATCGCCAGAAGTTATGGGTGGGTTGGGCTACCTGATTTTTATCGGCTTTGCTGCTTTAACCAACTATGCTTGGCCTGGGTATGCAGTTAACCCAAGCCTATTTAATTATTTGCCATTAGGAATCATTGCACAGACTATAGCGGCTCTGGCTTTTTTTGTTGGTGCCATGGTAACCAGACATGCTGGAATTGGACATCCGAGCCATGAAACTCATCAAGGGCGTCTGACGGTGGTGATATGTCTTTATGCCTTTTTTGCACTATATGTATCAGTGTTGATGCCTCGGGAGGATCCAGAAAAACTCTTAAAAATGACGCGTGCCGGTGCATCGATTTCCTGGATATTAACAACAGGTCCCTACATTATTTGGCAGTCGTTGCCTATGGTTGTTGCGGCACAGATCTATTTGAAACAACCGCGTTTCTTATTGTTACGTTATGGCATTGTTGCAATTTTCGGATTTTTGATTTTGTTTTTTATTACATCTGGATCGCGTACGTATGCTGTTCAGACCGTCTTGTTGCTTTTTGTCGCACATACAATTGCACAAAGGAGATTTAGTCGCATTGCCGCGCAGTTAATTATCGGCATATCAGTTCTAATTTTGGTACTCAACACGATCTGGCGATTGTCCGGTCCCGTCATGCCCAGCGTTAGCCCGTCTACAACAAACTTCGATCAAATTGTTGAGAGACTGGGCACTACAGTATCCGAGAGTAATACTTTGGGGTCGGAAGACATCACCGAGAATTTTCAAGTAAATGTTGTTTACCATTTGTCAGATAATCAAACAATGGCGATGATCATCAAGAACTATGGAAAAGGAGAGTTAATGGGGCGTGCCTCTTTTAATTCATTGTTAAGTGGCTTGCCCAACCAAATGAGACCGGTGGATTACGAATCGGCTGTTAACAGTATTATACGTCAGTTTCAGTTTTATAAAGAACGGGCGGTTGACGCTCCGTTTTGGCCTGATTGGCAGATGACGATTGGTGTCTTGGGCTTTGCCGACTTTGGTCTTCTCGGACTGCTTCTGTTCCCTTTTGTTACAGGGGTTGCATTGCGTTGGATATATAATAGAACAGTACTAACAACCGGACTTGGACAGGCGGGATGGCTATTATATATTCCTCTTGTACAGGTGTTGTGGACGCCTCATGGGTTGGGTCCGGATTCGACGCAAACATTAAGACTGTTGATTCCACTAGCAATTGCGCTTAGATGGACAACCAAGAGTCCTTTACCTCAAAGCGAGGTTCTACCAGAGATAGTGCCATCCCAATCAAAACAGATGTTTCATGGTTCGGAATCAGGCACGAATGTGAATGGCACAATCTAGACAGTCTCACCGGTTATTATCGGTTACTCTTGATGTATGGAATATTGGCTCCCAAGATCCCAGAGGCGTTGTCAATCTTAAGCATCAATATGCCCAAGCCGCCGCTTTGTTAGTGGAGGCAGATCAATTGCAGGTTTGCTATGCAGGCGATGAAACAGATCGCAAATGGTTGCTTGAGAAGGAATTGCTTGGCCGAAACCGATTCCGTTATTTTCGTATTCCGGGGCGATTGCAACGCTTAATGCCCAATCTCGGTTTTCTACCGGTCAGTGGAATGCTTGGATCTGCCGATTTATACCATATTGCCAGAGCGTATCCTTTTAGAAATGGGCGAACACGGGTCATAGGAACCTTGATTGATTTTGTGCCTATGCGGGTGCCTGAATTTGTTCCGCTGGCTTTTACTTCTGAGCAAGTCCAATGGTGTCATTGGGCGACAAGACACCCAGATGCGAGATGGATCGCCATTTCTGAGCAAACGAAACAAGATGCGCTTACCTTAGGGCGTTTGCAGAATGATCAAGTATCAATGGTATATCCGGGCGTAGATGACGACATATTTTTTCAGCCACCGCCCAAAGAAGTGAATTCAATTCTTGAATCATTAGGCATTCGCCAACCGTATTTGCTTTATGTTAGCACGCTCAATCTCCGCAAAAATCATATCGGACTGCTCGAAGCTTGGGAAAAAGGCGGTTGGGCAAAGCAGGGTTGGAGTCTTGTGCTAGTTGGGCATCCTGCCGGCCATCCGCTTGTAGAGAAAATACAATCGGGTATCTTCGAGGGAGTTAAGTGGTTGGGATATGTGCCAAGACAAAAACTAGTACATCTCTACTACGGATGCGAAGCATTTATTTACCCTTCGCTTTACGAGGGTTTTGGTATTCCTGTTGCGGAAGCGGTTGTTGCTGGTAAAGCTGTTCTGACTTCACGGAGATCGGCGATGACTGAGATTACGAGAGATGGGGCTGTATATATTGATCCATGGGATACCCAGAGTCTTATCGAGGGACTAGATGAACTTATCAAGAATGAAACATTGAGAAAGGATCTTGCCGAATATAATACGGCTCGACGCCAAAATTTTTCTATGCAAAGAGTGGCTGACGATCTGATGCAAGTTTACAAACGGTACGCAGTTTGAATAGTTTCGGATAGTCAATTACAAAAGATCAATGTATCAAATACTTGCTCTTGTAGGCAGATACTGGCCCTTCCATAGAGGCACTGGTTGGTTGGTTGAACGGCCATCTGGGTTGGTTCATAGATGGCCTCAAGACAAACGTTTCCGACTCAAAGACGGACGTATTTTTCAAGGAGACTTGAACGATCCTCTCTTCCGGTCACTTTATTTATACGGAACATACGAACCGGTTGTTTCAAATGCGCTATACCGGATGGTACGGGCTGGGGATACCGTTGTTGATGTTGGTGCAAACATTGGCGTTATCACTACTTTGCTTGGACGGTTAGTTGGAAGTTCCGGCCAAGTTTTCTCGTTTGAGCCAGTTCCTCAACTCTTTGAAATTCTCACACATACGATATCACTTAATGGACTCAATGACAATGTGCAAGCGGTGAATGTAGCCGTAGGTAATACTTCTACGAATGTTGTGATTTTTGTTCCCCAAAAACAATCCCACGCCTGCTCATCAATTAAAGTTGATGATTTTTCGTCCGCAATTCCACATCGTTGTACTATGGTATCTTTGGAGCACACGGATTTCATCTCCAAGATACCATCGTTGGTAAAGGTTGATGTGGAAGGTGCCGAGATGTCTGTTTTGTGCGGAGCCGCGTCTTGGTGTTCGGCACAACGTCCTCCGATTTGGGTCATGGAGATCAATCATAAAGCGGCGAAGCGTTTTGGCTACGCGCCAGAGGATTTAGTAACATGGCTCATCCAATATGGTTATCGTCACTTTTTTTGCTCAGATGTGCAACGGTTTCAAGTCTTTGACCCCAGATCCAAGTTCCCATCCGATGGAACGGTATGTTGTGCTCCCCAGTGGGCTATTGATGACGGACGCATCCTTTATATTCAGCGGGTAATTCCATGAACTGGTCTGGAATTTCTGCCCAATCGCTTCTTGGAAAAGTTTTGCGCTTCCCGCTTAACTTTTTGCCTCCACACGCCCAAGTGCCAATCATGCAAGGTAAATTGAGGGGTAAGAATTGGGTAGTTGGTTCAAGCAATCACGGTTGCTGGTTGGGTAGTTATGAGTTAGACAAACAACTTGTCTTTGAGAGAATAGTGCTCCGGGGGAGTACGGTTTTTGATCTAGGAGCGCATGTTGGTTTCTATACGCTCCTAGCATCAGAGCTCGTTGGACCCCTTGGAAAAGTGATTGCATTTGAACCCGTCCCGCGAAACTTATTTTACCTAAAGATGCATCTCCGGTTGAATCATGTTGGCAATGTGATCGTCAAAGAAGCCGCGGTCTTGGACAAGAGCGGGATAACCTCATTTGAAGAAGCCTCAAACAGTTCAATGGGGCACATAACCCCACAGGGCAGGCTTCAGGTACAAACTATTGCTTTGGACAACCTTGTTTTGGATGGCGGAATACCTATGCCGGAGTATATGAAGATAGATATTGAAGGCGCGGAATTTCTGGCTCTAGCAGGAGCCAAATCGATACTTGCCAAGTCGCACCCAACAATCTTCCTGGCGACTCATGGGAGTACTGTTCATCAAGCCTGTTGCGAATTCCTTCAAACACTGGGTTATCGCCTTCAATCGATTGACGGATTGAACTTGGAACAATCTAGCGAGATACTCGCTACATATAACGCGAGTTAGCAGTTGATGAGATTCGCTTTGGATGTGTGTGATAGGTCTTGCGGATTATGAGGCGCGCCATCCGCAAAAATTGTCGTCTTGTTGTCATCACGAGTCATTTTATCCAATACAATGCGCCCATTTTTCGAGAGCTTGCCAAGAGACCTGGAATTGACTTGATGGTCTATTATATTTCGGATCACGGACGAAGATTGGCACTAGACAAAGAATTTGGCGAAACTTTCAAGTGGGATACTCCACTGGACCAGGGATATGTTTGGAAATTTCTTCCGGGGGCAGAAGGGCGTTCCCCATACCAGCAATCAATTCAATCAAACCTTACACTAGCAACTCTACCTTTTCGTCGGACTGCCGATGTATTCCTCTTTTTGATTGATTACTCGTCACTATCAGCTGTCGCATTTCTTTATTCAGCAGTGGTTAACAGGATCCCCATTTTGTATCGGGGCGATACGACACTCATTCACGAGCGCCAACGGTTGAAACAACTAAAAAGACTTGTTCTTGGACAGTGCTTTCGCCAAAATGTTTGGGGGCTTTATGTCGGAACGCTTGCGCGTGATTATATGATGGATCTTGGTGTTCCTCCAGGTCGCCTAGTAGCATCACCACATTGTGTAGATAGTCTGTTTTGGAGTGCATACGCTGGCGAATGTACTAGTACAAATAATCGTAATAAGATTCGCGCGAAGTTTGGCTTACCTATTGATCGCCCTGTGGTGCTTTTTTGTGGCAAGGTGATTGATGTAAAGCGTCCGCTTGATCTGGCGCGAGCAATGTGTCGGTTAGCATCAGAGAGACCTGTTTCCTTGTTAGTTGCTGGAAATGGTAACCAAATGGATGCAATGAAAGCAATTGTTGCATCTTCTCCTAATCTTGTTACCGGTTTCCTAGGTTTTATGAACCAGTCTGAATTACCCGAAGTTTACACAGCGGCAGATGTGATTTGCTTGCCTTCGCAGAGCGAAACTTGGGGACTCGTGATCAACGAAGCAATGTACTTTGGTTGCGTGCCCGTGGTGAGCAATCACGTTGGTTGCGCGCCCGATCTGGTTGAGGGAATTGGGGAAGTTTATCCAGTAGGTGACATTGATGGACTTGTCACTAGTATTGTTCGAGTTCTAGACAATCTTTCCGAACGCAGGTCACGGATTCCCGCTCGCATCGCTCAGTTTTCTGTTGATCGGGCAGTTGATGGCATTGTGGAGGCTGCCATGCGTGCCAGTGGGGTTTGTTAGGTAAAGCCATATGTCTGATAGCCAACGGTTGTTCATTATCGGAGATTGTCACTGGAACACAGCATCGCGTGCTGTAGGCGCGAAAATGGCGGGCTGGGAAGTACTGTGGTCAATTCCCTCGTGGACAAATGAATTACCTGTATGGCGGCGGGTTTTGCAATACCGATTCCGAGATGGTCCGGACATTTACAAGTATAATCGTTCGGTGGTCACAGGTGCTATCCAAGCAAAACCGAATGTGGTCTGGGTTGAAGACCCTATGTTTCTGTATGTTTCTACGTTACGGACGATTAGAGAAAAAATAGGGGCTACCCTAGTCTGTGCCTATTCTGACGACCCACGCGACCCGGCTAAAAAAAGCAGACATTTCGATCAAGCGGTATCCACATACGACGTGATCTTTACGACAAAAGACGAACTCTTACAGCGTTATTTTGATGCCGGATGTCATTGCCCTGCTAAGTTTTGGAAGGGATATGATCCAGAACGGATTCGCCCGGTTAATCTGACCACAGCAGACTTGGAAAATTACCAGTCGGCGGTAACCTTTATTGGGCATGTCGATTTTGTTCATGGACATGCAACGCGCCTCGCGCCGTTAGCATCCGTCGCGCGGGCTGTGCCGGGCACAAAAATATGGGGATGCTCATGGCGTCATGTCAAATGGCCTAATGATCTTCCCAACATTATTCGTCCACACCAGATTGACGGTCTAGAATACTCAAAAGCCATTTGTGCCGCTAAACTGACTATCCAAATTCCATCGCGATTAGCTCGCGATACCCATAGTTCTCGCTCAGTCGAGATTCCAGCATGCGGAACTATGATGCTGGCTGAACGGACAACTGATCATCAGATTCTTTTTGAAGAAGATAAGGAAGCCGTATTTTTTGGAAGTGTTTCGGAGCTTGTTGACAAGGCAAAATACTATGTGGCATATGAAAAGGAGCGTGAAAAGATTGCCAAAGCCGGGTATGAACGTTGTTTGCGTTCAGGATATTCCAATTATGAAAGAATGAAACAGATGCTGGGTTTAGTACAGAAAGTAAGGGACCGAAATTGGATCGGGTAGATTATTGTTATTCTCGAACACCCTCTTTTGAAAATTCCAGATCGTTCTTGATTTATTTGTCATTGCTGATCCGAAATCCAACAGATAGGTATCTGCTTTGAGGTATTTGATTGTTGCTCCTCAACTTGGCTATGAGCTTTCAGGTGGCTTGAGCCCAGGGGGATTATTACAATTTGGGCGTTGTGTTGCTAGAGCGATAGGTTCCTCACCCAGTATCACAAAGTTGGGTGTTTGGTGCCAGGTTGATAAACCAGGTGTCGAGCATTTGATTGAGCAGACCATTCGGACGTATGCCCATCCGAAATTGGAATTGCAAGTGCGAGTATTTGGTGGGTCTCAGATCAAACTTGCTTCAGCAGTCGCCACAGCAAACTTACGAGGAGCCTACGACCGAGCGATGTACTTGCTTGTGAATCAGTCCGTTTTAGGTCTGTTGCCCTTTCATGTTCCTTACGATGCTTGGGAAATCGGTGAAGAGTTATTTCGACGTATCCCAAGGATAAAATACCACGCACTCTGCCACTCTGATAGATTATTAAGTATTTCCCATAACACGGCTCAGATAGCCGCTCAAAAAAATATTGGTTTGCCAGAAGGGAAAGTGGTTCATCTCTGTACAGAACCCCCACTGTTTTCGCGCGAATCCACCGATGAATGTAGAGTAGAATCTCCTTATGATCCGACGAAACGTAATCAGTCAGTTATGATTGTTGGGAATATGCATCGCGGTTTGCTTTATAAAGGGCATCAACAACTTATCGCTGCTTGGTCCGAAGTAATTGAAAAATGTCCAAATGCCCAATTATGGATTGTAGGTGGCGGGGGCGATAAGCCAAGACTCGAAGACCAGGCACATGCTCTCCCATCCAAGGTTAGTCGGAATGTGATCTTCATGGGGCGGGCTGACGCGGATGTTTTAGCGCAGTTATATCAAAGGTGTCGAGTCTTTGCGATGCCTAGTTTACGTGAGGGATTTGGTTTAGTATTTGTCGAGGCGGCACGTTATGGAGTTCCTTGTATCGGTGGCAAGCACGACAGTGTAAAAGAGATCGTCCTGCATAATCAAACCGGGTTACTTGTAGAGCAGGAACCGGATGATATTGCAAGTGCCTGTTTGCAATTGCTAACTGATGATGTTTTAGCCAGAAGTTTGGGAGAAGCTGGACGCAAGCGTTACCAAGAAACATTCCGCTTCTGTCATTTCCGCGAGCGTTTGCTAACTACGCTTGAACTCTCTTTGTAAATCGGTGTAGACGTTGCGAATTCTTTATGTAGCTAGTTATTACGAGCCGGCTTACGTGTACGGTGGTCCCGTGCTTTCAGTTTCCCTTTTGTGCAAAGCATTAGCTGATTTGGGTGCAAGTGTGACAGTGTTGACGACTAATGCGAACGGGAATCAAAGGCTGAATGTTCCCATCGGGCAACCGGTGCAAGTCCGAAACCTTCAGGTCTATTATTACCCAGTAGTTAATGTGCTACCGCCAAGTTTTTTCTATTCCCCTCAACTGGCAAGGGCGTGTCAGGAGAAGATGGGTCAATATGATATAGCGTTTCTCGACACACTTTGGACCCATGCAATGGAGCCATCTATATCTGCTGGGACGCACTCTTCTGTGCCGTGTATTATCCCTTTACACGGACAACTGTTGCCTTGGGCATTGAAACACAAGCGGTGGAAAAAACAACTCTATTTCAATCTTCTTGAAAAGAATCGGCTCAACAAATCGGCGGCTTTGCATTGTGCTAGTTATTTTGAACAACAATCAGTGCAGAAACTTGGATTTCAAGTCCCTACCTTTGTCGTTCCTTATGGCGTGAATTTGGATCGGTTTGCGGAATTGCCATCGCGCGGTTTTCTACGTCAACGGTTTAATATATCTGATTCAAGTTCTGTCTTGCTTTTTCTCGGTCGGCTACACCAGGTCAAACGACCTGCCATCGCTTTGGAGGCATTGGCTGCACTCGAACGAAAAGATGTTCACTTGATATATGCAGGACCAGATGAAGAGGGATTTGAATCGCCATTACGGTCACAGGCGAGAAAGTTAGGTTGCCCCGAACGTATACATTTTACAGGTCTTTTGTCTGGGGATAAAGTCGTTCGCGCTTTGGTGGACAGCGATTTGTTGATAATGTCATCTGCAATGGAAAGTTTTGGTATGTCTGTGATCGAGGCAATGGTGGCGGGTCTGCCGGTTGTAGTTTCCGATGCAGTGGAAGTAGGACACTGGGCGGCAAAGGCAGGTGCGGGATGCCAAGTCCCTGGCACACCGGAGGCGTTTGCTCAAGCTATACAGGGATTACTTTCGGACCCTGAAAAGCGTGCCAATATGGGCGCACGAGGACGCGAACTTGTGCAGCATAAGTTCGATATTTCAGCTACGGCTCGGCAGATGTTGTTACAATGCCAGTCCATTATCAATACCGGTGCACCTCTTCGTGAAACATAATCCGAATTCTATTTTCGCGGTGAACATTCGGCATATTAAGAACATCATTGATACTCCATGGAAAGCTTGGAATGAGTTAGACCGGTGGCTCATCTATCCTAAAGTACGTCTACTGTTTACAATGAACGGAATACAATGGGGACATGGTTGGCGTATCTACGGCATGCCGATCATTCAAAAGCATCGTCAAAGCCAGATGAGGTTCGGGACAGGTCTGCAATTGCGCTCGTCGGTTCGTTCAAATCCGCTTTGCCCGACCCATCCGGTCGCGCTAACCACTTGGAAAGAAAATGCGCTTTTGGAGATTGGGACCAATTTCAGCATGACCGGCGGTGTTCTTTGTTCTGCTGAACGGATATCAATCGGTGATGATGTTGCGATTGGGGCTAACACAACGATTATTGATACGGATTTTCATCCGCTTGATCCATTACAACGCAAGTATGATTCGGCTGAAGCCATATCTGCACCAGTAATAATAGGAGATGAAATATTCATTGGGATGCACTGTCTTATTCTAAAAGGTGTAGCGATTGGCAGAGGAAGTGTTATCGGAGCCGGAAGTGTAGTAACGCGGAATATACCTTCGTACTCCATTGCTGTAGGAAACCCAGCGAAAGTGATTAGGCAGATCACGCGTTCAGTTCGAGAACACCGAGATAGTGAATAACCGGGTCATTATGCGTGTCTTGTTTGTAACTCCGTATTATGCGCCTGATCTAGGTCCCAGCTCGCCCCTCGTAACGATGTTGTGTGAAGATTTTGTTACCCTGGGACATCAGGTGACGGTGTTGGCGGCTGTTCCACATTTTCCTTCCGGTCATGTCCCGGCTGAATATCGCCGACAAATTTGGCATTGGGAAACACAAAACGGCGTACGGGTGTGCCGTGTTTTGGTTCCCAGCGGTGATCGTGGTCAGTTTCTCCATCGGGCATTGGTTTTCGTTGTTTATCAAATTCTCAGTATGATCATTGGACTAGCGCAATCGTACGATGTTGTGATTATAACAAATCCCGCGATTGAAACAGGGTTACCTTTTACCGTTCTTTCTGTACTGCGGCGAAAACCAGCCATCTTTTGTGTGTGGGATGTATATCCCGAAGCCGGAGTCAAACTAGGTATTTTCCGCCATTCGTTCGTTATTTCTATTGTCAAAGCACTCGAAGATTTTTGCCTTTTACGCTCTCAGTGCATTCAGGTTTTATCTCCCCAGTTTTCAGATACCCTTGTCAAACGCGGCATATCGCCCAAAAAGATTGTTCTCATCCCTGTTTGGCTGGATACTGATTTCCTTCAGCCCCAGCCACGCCATAACGATTTTGCGCGCGAATCTAAATTGGATGGACATTTCGTTGTGATGTACGCCGGTAATCATGGTCATTCCCAAGCACTAGATACTGTACTTCAGGCGGCTCAATTATTAGAAACCGAGCGTGCGATACACTTTCTTTTTGTTGGCGATGGAATAAACAAGCCAATTCTGCAAAGCCACGCACATCAGATGGGGTTGAAAAACATTACTTTTATTTCGTTTCAGCCGCGCGAGCGACTGCCAGAAATGCTCGCTTCAGCTGATGTTGCCCTGATTCCTCTGAAACGAGGGCTAGGTCAAGATTCATTACCTTCCAAGGTTTTTCCGATTCTTGCTTGTGGTAAGCCAATGGTCGTGTCTGTAGACGAAGATTGTGAACTAGCTGATCTGGTTCGACGGGCTGGTGCCGGTATTTGTGTTGCACCTGAATCTCCTCAAGAAATTGCGAATGCTATTCTTTCGCTTTACGCCTCTTCAGAATTATGCAAACAACTGGGCAGTAGTGGGCGTGAGTATGCCATAAAACATCATTCGCGAGATTCTGCTGTGCGGCAATTCGAATACCTATTGCTAAACATATCCACGCCCAAGTCCCAGTTATTATAGACATGGTTACTATTTCCCAATCACCCGATTTAGAATCTGTTAACTGTCCCGTTTGTGGGCCAGAACCATATACTGTCTGGATGAAAGATGGCAAGCCCACTCGTTACGTCCGCTGTCGGTTATGTGGCACAATTTACGCTTCGCCAAGGGCATCCTGGGCAAGTCGTTATGCCTGGCTCGATCAAACATTCAGTTTTGGTGAAAATGCATTGGAGAACGCCAATGCGCGCCAATCTGCTTTGGCGCGCGAAGCTACCTTGATCCAGCACCATATATCAGGCGGTAGGATGTTAGATATCGGATGCGATTTAGGAGATATGTTTCATTGGTTCCCGGATCCGGGTTGGACGCGTCATGGCGTTGAGATTTCACCATCAGCGGCTAAATATGCCGCTCAGACGCATTCAGCCCAAGTATACTCTGGGACCATAAGAGAAGCGGGATTTCCAGACACCCTTTTTGATCTTGTCACGATGTTGGACATGCTTTACTACGTTGATGATCCGAGCATGACGATCAAAGAGGTCGCCCGCATATTAAAGCCCGGAGGAATATGCGCTGTCGAAATATCAGGGCAGTCTTATCAGTTAATGCGTAGTCGTGGCTTGTTGTGTTGGCTAATCGAACAGCGTTGGACACGCTTGCATACGGATTCAAGCTATCTTTTTTGGTTTACCCCGACAAGTTTGCAACGTTTATTAGAAGATAGTGGGTTGAGAATAATTGAAGAACATGTGATAGATAGCCCAACCTCTTCCGTCCCTTGGCGAGACCAATTGGCGGGGAGTTATTCTGCGTTGATCAGACGAACCAGTCGTTTATCGCGATACTGGTTAACTTGGACACCCAAGTATATGCTTTTAGCGGAGCGTGTTGAGAAAATTTAGGTGCATATGATAATCATTTACATCTTCTGGTGGTCGGTAATGGGGAATGGCTTTTGACCCCAGATATTTTTGCCGAATGGTTGAGTCGTCAAAAGTATACGGTAATACGAACTGCTAGTAGTTATTGGTACAACCAAGTCCCCCGTGTCTATCAGGCATTCCCTTATCATTGGATAATTCAGCCTAGCGATTGTGAACTCTCCAATTTTTTGCGCGAAAATAAATCTGTTGGTTTGCGATACTCGACTTCCCTGGATGCAATAGAAGGCGCTGTAAGCTATCACGCGGTCTATGAAAATTCTGTTTACGGTTTTGAAAACCTGGGAAAGTGGGCGCGCAAGAATGTGCGGCGAGGATTGAAAAATTGTAATGTTCAACCCATTTCATTTGAAACTTTGGCTGAAGAGGGATGGGCATTGCAATTGGATACTTTGGATCGCCAAGGTCGTCGCCTTGAACTTGCCAAAGAAATATGGCGCAAGCGGTGTCTCGCGGCTTGCGATTTGCCCGGGTTTGAAGCCTGGGGTGCGCTGGTGGCTGGACGTTTGGCAGCATCCGTGATTACTTTTCAGATGGAAGATTGTTGTTACATGTTATATCAACAATGCCACAGGGATTATCTCCCTGTCCATGTCAACAATGCTTTGAGTTTTGTTGTCACGCAAACCATGATCAATCGTCCCCAAATCCATTCGATCTTCTACGGTCTCCATTCTTTAGATGCCCCTAGCAGTGTGGACGAATTCAAATTCCGCATGGGATACACTGCCAAGCCCGTACGCCAACGCGTAGTCTTTCATCCGTATCTTGCCCCTCTTTTCAATCGAGTGAGCCATGCCGCTGTGCGCGGACTGTTACATTGGCAACCGGGTCACCCAACCTTGGCAAAAGCCGAGGGCATGATGCGGTTCTATCTGCAAGGAAAATTACCCCTGGACAAACAAGAGTTGCCGTCTGTTCTCAGGTCTGCTGATAATGATTTGCTTGAACGAGATTGAAGAAGTATGAACGAGTCGCAAACCTTGAAATTTGTTCCTCGGTTTTGGAATTTCTCGACGTTCCCATTCTCTAGTTTTGACCGTCTCGCCAAACGCGCGTTCGACATCGTCGCCGCATTTGCCGGTCTCATCGCGCTTGCGCCCTTTCTGCTCCTCGTCGTTTTACTGCCAAGCGCGAAGGCGCCGGAATGAAAACACAACCGCCATCCGAAGACGACGGTTGTGTGAACCTGGGACAGCAAATCGGTTAACGGAGCGGGAGGTAGTTGATCTGGTCGGCGTATTCGTCCGGTTGCGCCGCACCCCAAATGAGCGCTAACGCATCAATGGTCTCGGCAAGGGACATTTTGGGATTCAAGGTAAACATACAGGGGAAATGATGTCCTGCCGCAAGATGATCGCGTAGATGGTCTGGCATCGAGCCACGATTATTCGTGACCAGCGTGAAACCATGCGCTTCACACCACAACAAGATGTCGGGATCCAGCGTGTTAATGGGCGGCGTCGTTGGCTCGCCCATGCGCCACACGACGATGTCGGGATAACGCGCGCGCAAACCCTTGCGTAAACTCTCGCTGACGTTCGCGTCCAACAGAAATTTTCTCACGACGGTTGCGCCAACGCGGCTTCGCGCTCGGCGGCGATGCGGCGGAATCTCAGGATCGCGGGCGAGGGGTTACGATTCTGCTCTTGCCACCGTCGATCGAAATTCTCTAGCCAGTTGACGAGATACGCCGTAACCTGATCTTTATTGTGCAGGTAATAGGTAATCGTCGCGTGAACCTGTTCGAGCGTCAATGAGGGGTACTCGGCTACGATATCTTCGGGCGAACGACTGCGATAGATGTAATCGTATAAAATGGTTTCAATGCCGACGCGCGTGCCCGCCACCCGAATGTCGTTCGGCGCGAGAAAATTGAAATACGCTTCGAGTTCCATAATGGTCACCTCCGCCGCAGATTATAGCACAAACGATGCGCGTCGCCAATGAACGACCTAGTCCGCCTCAAAACCGAGTATGCTCGCCGCGCGCACGATCCGCGTTATCGCGATTGGTATTCGCCGTTCAATCGCGCGAATCTTTTCATCACGCAGGAACGCGACCGCGCGATCACGCAGATGCTTGGACGATACATTCGCGGTGACTGGGACGCGCTACGAATTCTCGATGTCGGGTGTGGGCGCGGCAATGAGTTGAGCAAGTTTGTCGGCTATGGCGCGGCGGCGCGTAATTTGTTCGGCGTAGATTTACTGGGCGACCGGGTGCGCGAGGGACGCGACAAGCACAGTGCGTTGCAATTCTCCTGTGGCAACGCGGCAACGTTGGCGTATCCCGACGGCGCGTTCGACCTGGTTTTGCAATTCACCGTGTTCACTTCGATCTTGGACGATGAGTTGCGCCGGCAGATCGCTTCCGAAATGTTGCGCGTTTTGCGCGCAGGTGGCGCGGTGCTGTGGTACGACTATCGGCTCAACCCGACGAATCGGCAGACGCGCGGGATTGAACGCGCGGAAATTAAAACACTGTTTCCAAATTGCGAATATCACTTTCGCCGCGTGACGCTCGCGCCGCCGCTCGCGCGACTAATCGCGCCGCACTCCTGGTTCGCGTGCGAGTTGTTGAATCAATTCTTTTTTCTCAGAACGCATTGGTTAGCCATCATTTCTAAAAACTAATTGGACGCGGACTAACGCGGACTAACGCGGATAAAAATCCAACCTCCAATTTCTAACTTCCAATTTCCAACATCCAACTTCCACAATGAATCAAACTCAAACTTTTCCAAGCATCCGTATTCCGCAAATGACTTTACTCCATTGGTCGCGCGCGGCACTTGATCGTCTCACCAAACGCGCGTTCGACATCGCCGCCGCATTTGCCGGCTTGATCGCGCTTGCGCCTTTTCTGCTCCTTGTTGTTTTTCTGCTCAAGCGCGAAGGCGCCGGGGCGGTTGTGTATCGCGGCGCGCGCGTCGGGCGCAACGGCAAAAATTTCGGCATCCTCAAATTCCGCACGATGCGCGAAACGCCGGAATCCGATAACGGTCTCCGCGTTACCGCGCAGGACGATCCGCGCATCACGTCGCTCGGGCGTTGGTTGCGCGACACGAAACTCAACGAACTGCCGCAGTTGTGGAACGTGCTGATCGGCGAGATGTCGCTCGTCGGTCCGCGTCCCGAAGACCCGGCGATTGTGGAAACCTGGGATGAGGATGTGCGCGTCGAAGTGCTGTCTGTGCGACCTGGGATCACGAGTCCGGCATCCGTGCTGTATCGCAACGAGGAAACCTTGTTGCGCGTCGGCTCGGTGATGGAAACGTACCTCGAATCAATCCTGCCGAGCAAACTCCGGCTCGATCAACTGTACGTCCGCCATCGTTCGTTCATCCTCGATCTCGATGTGCTGTTCTGGACGGCGATGGTCTTGCTTCCGCAGTGGCGCACCTTCGCGCCGCCGGAAGAATTGCTCATCTTTGGACCGATGCGCCGGCTCGCGCGGCGTTATCTGAATTGGTTTATCGTGGATACGTTCGTCACGCTGATGGCAATCGGATTAGCGGGCGGCATCGTTCGCGCGTTCGGTCCACTCGAGCTGGGTCTGCTCAAAGCATCCGGCATCGCGCTGGGATTTTCTTTCCTGTTCGGCGCGACGAGCACGATGCTCGGAATGTATCGTGTGGCGTGGTCGCAAGCGGGTAGCGCGGAAGCGTGGGGCTTGTTCTGGGCAACGGCGGTTGCCGGCGGAGTTGCATTTGGGATCAATCAATTCATCGGCGACGCGCTCGGATTGCCGCCCAGTGTGATCGTCCTGGCTTCAATGTTCGCGCTGGGCGGGTTCGCCATCTTGCGCTATCGCACGCGGCTGGCGAGCGGTGCGGCAACGCGTTGGATCCAAAGGCGCGCCAGCGCGCACCTGGCGCGCGAGCGTGTGCTGATCGTGGGGAGCGGGTACGCCGGTCAGTTTATGACCTGGTTGTTGAGCAACGGACCGAGCGCGGGCGCGTTTCACATCGTCGGTTTCGCGGACGACGATCTCTTCAAACAAGGCATCCGCATTAGCGGCGTGAGCGTGCTGGGTCGGCGCAACGATATTCCGCGCCTGGTCGAAAAGCATGACATCGGGATCGTCGTGTTCGCGATTCACAACATCACGGACATTGAGCGCGCGCGTTTGTTGGACATTTGTGCGAGCACGCGCGCGCGCGTCGCGATTGCGCCGGACATTCTCGGCGCGTTGAACGGCTTTCGCGCGCAAAACGGCGCGGCGCATAATGCACCCGCGCCGCGTCAGATGGATTGGTGCGAACTGTGTTTGATGCGCGGCGAACGCGCGCCCGCGCTGGGGTGCGCGGACGAAGGTCTCCATCAATGTTAGATATTCCAACCGCTTCGGTCAACTGGCAAGGGCGCTCCGTGCTCGTTACCGGCGCGGGCGGATTTATCGCGAGCCACTTGGTCGAGACGTTGGTCAACCAGGGCGCGAGCGTACGCGCGTTCGTGCGTTACAACTCGCGCGGCGATCCCGGCTCGCTCGCGCAATTGCCGCCCGCGATTCTGAACGAGGTCGAAATCGTCGCGGGCGACTTGCGCGATTTGCCGGCTGTGCAACGCGCCCTGCGCGATGTTACCCACGTCTTTCATCTCGGCGCGCTGATCGCGATTCCGTACTCGTACCGCCATCCCACCGAAGTGATCGAAACGAACGTGCTGGGCACGCTGAACGTTTTGCTCGCCGCGCGCGAACGCCCGGGCACGCGCGTCATTCATACTTCGACGAGCGAAGTGTACGGCACGGCACAACGCGTGCCGATGGACGAGACGCATCCTCTCCAAGGGCAATCGCCCTACTCGGCAAGCAAGATCGGCGCGGACAAGCTCGCGGAAAGTTTCTACTGCGCCTACAACCTGCCGGTCGTAACCGTGCGCCCGTTCAACACGTACGGTCCGCGCCAATCCGCGCGCGCGGTCATTACGACGATCATCACGCAGGCGCTCACGCAAAACACAATCCGACTCGGCAATCTCGACGCGCGGCGCGATCTGACCTTCGTCGCGGACACGGTCGCCGGTTTTTTGTGCGCCGCGCAAACGCCGGGCATCGAAGGCGAAACGTTCAACCTGGGCGCGGGGATGGAAATCGCGATTGGTGATTTGGCGCGGCAAATTATCGCGCTCGTCGGCAAGCCGGTCGAAATCGTGCAAGACCTGGCGCGCTTGCGCCCGGAAAAAAGCGAAGTGCAACGTTTGTTTTCGGACAATCGGCGCGCGCAAGAATGTTTGGGGTGGAGACCGCGCGTCGAAATCAAGGAGGGTTTGCAAATCACGGTAGATTGGATTGCGGATCATCTGGGGCTGTATCGTTCGGCGGAGTATCAGGTTTAACGCGGGGGAGAGAGGGGAGAAGAGGGGATGAGAGGGCAGAGAGATCGTAGAGCCACTGCACCCTCTGCGCCCTCTATGCCTTTTACGCCTTCTACGCCTTCTGATGCCCTCTCCGCCCTCTGTTCCCATCTTGTTTATTTGAAAAGAGGTGTTTATGAAAGCCGTTGTGTTAGCCGGTGGCAAAGGGACGCGGCTTGCGCCCTACACCAAAATTTTACCCAAACCGATGATGCCGATTGGCGATTTGCCGATTCTGGAAATTTTACTGCGCCAAATGAAACGCGCCGGGATTGACGAGGCGATTCTCACGGTCGGTCATCTCGCCGAATTGATGCAGGCATTTTTTCAAAACGGCGAACGTTTCGGTTTGCCGATTCGGTACAGTTTCGAGGAGCAACCGCTCGGCACCGCGGGACCGCTCGCGTTGGTCGAAGGACTCGACGCCACGTTTCTCGTGACGAACGGCGATGTGTTGACGAATTTAGATTTGCGAAATCTGATTGACTTTCATCGCGCCGAAGGCGGCGTCGCGACGATCGCGATGCACGAGCGCAAGATCAAGATTGATCTGGGCGTGATCCAGCGGAACGGCGGGAACGCGATTATCGGCTATATCGAAAAGCCGACGTACGAATTTCACGTCAGTATGGGCATTTATGTTTTCGAGCCGCGCGTGCTGGCGCACATTCCGCGCGGGCAGTATTTCGATTTTCCCGACCTGGTTTTGCGCTTGATCGAACAACGCGAGCGCGTGATCGGCTACCCCTTCGACGGCTATTGGCAAGACCTGGGTCGCGCCGATGATTACGAGCAAGCGATTCAAGAATTTGAAACACTCCGTCCGCAGATTTTGGGCGAGGGATAATTCCGCATTCCCCCACCCCCGCAAGGTGGGGGAAGATCGGAGAGAAAACAATGAACTGGCGCGTGCCGTTAGCCGATTTGAATTACGCTTTGGACGAAGAGCAAGCGATCCGCGATGTGCTGTGGAGCCGCTGGTTGACGATGGGCGCGATCACCCAACGCTTCGAACACGAGTTCGCCGCGTTCCTCGGCGTCAAACACGCGCTCGCGGTTTCGAACGCGACGGTCGCGTTGCATCTCGCACTGCTCGCGCTCGACATCGGTCCCGGCGATGAGGTGATCGCGCCCGCGCTCACGTTTGTCGCGACGACGAACGCGGTGTTGTACACCGGCGCGGAGGTGCGCTTTGCCGATATTTGCGGCGCGCACGATCTCAACATCGCGCCCGCCGAGATCGAAAAACAGATCACGCCGCGCACGCGCGCGATCATCGTCGTGCATTACGGCGGTTATCCGTGCCAAATGGAATGCATCGCGGAAATCGCGTCTCGGCACAAACTCGCGATCATCGAAGACGCCGCGCACGCGCCGGACGCGTCGCTGGACGGCACGGTGCTGGGAACGTGGGGCGTCGCTGGATGTTTTAGTTTTTTCGGGAACAAGAATCTTTCGACCGGCGAAGGCGGAATGTTGATCACGAATCGCGACGACATCGCGGATCGCGTCCGGCTTTTGCGCTCGCACGGCATGACGACGCTCACCTGGGATCGGCATCAGGGACACGCGTCCACGTATGATGTTACCGACCTGGGTTACAATTATCGGATTGACGAATTGCGTTCCGCGCTCGGACGCGCGCAACTTGGTAAACTGCGCGCGGGGAACATGCGCCGCCAAGCGATCACCGAAAAATACTGGGAACGTTTGAGCGACACCGCGCTCGAGTTTCCGTTTCGCAATGCGCTCGGCATTTCGGCGCATCATCTCTTTCCGATTCTCTTGCCCGAAGGGTGCGACCGCGCGCGTTTTATGGATGCTCTGCGCGCGGAGGAAATTCAAACGAGCATTCATTATCCGCCGATTCATTTGTTCACGTACTATCGCAATCGCTACCCGGCGGTGTTGTTGCCGATCACCGAAGCGCTTGCCGCGCGCCAGGTAACTCTGCCGTTATATCCGACGATGAGCGACGCGCAAATCGAGTTGGTGATCGCCGCGACGCGCAACGCGTTGAACGCGGTCAGCGACTAACCCGGTGTCACCCTGAGCCCTTCGTTACCTCAGAAAGTGTTTTGAAATTGACTGTGGAGCGGCTTTTCCAAGCCGCATATGCGGGCTAGTAGTCCGCCACACAAATTTTGAGGGGTCGTAGCATAGCTCCTCGTGGGTTTCTAACGCGCACAAGGCGCTATGCTACCCCTCAAAACTTCTGTGGTGAACTACTAGAAAGCCCGCGCCACGAATTTCAAAACACTCTCTCAGGGTAAACTCCGCGAAGGGTCTCGCGCGATGCACAGGAGATTTTTCGCTTCGCTCAGAATGACAATAGATGATCGAGGTTAATTGTGGAACTACGCCAGTATTTTGCGCTCTTTCGTAAATGGGCTTGGTTGGTGATTCTGCTCGGCGCGCTGTCCGCAGGATCGAGTTATCTGTACAGTTTGCAAATTCGTCCGATCTATCGCGCGGACACGACGGTGCTTGTCGGACAGACGACGGCGCAGAACCAGAATCCGTACATTGATCCGGTTCAATCGGCGACGAATTTTGCGAACGCGTATTCGTTGCTCGCGACGCAACCGGCGGTTTTGCAAGCGACCGCCGAAGCGATTCAGTGGCAACAGCCCTGGCAAAATTTGTATTTCAAAGTTACCGCGAAAGCGAGCGGCGGTCAGTTGATCCAGATCAGCGTGACGGATCTCGATCCTCAGCAAGCCCAAACGATCGCGAACGAAATCGCGCGGCAATTGATTTTGAAGGGACCGATCAGCGCGCAACAAAAACAAACCGAAGACCAACGCGAGTTTGTTACCGCGCAACTCACGCAGATCAAAAGCCAGGTCGAGACCGCGCAAAAATCGCTGACGAATCTCACGAACCAAGCCGCGCTCGAAAATGATCCGCTCAAGTTGAACGATCTGAACGCGCGCATCGCGATTCTGCAATCGAAAATCGCGGACGCGCAAAGAAACTATGCGTCGCTCTCCCAAATTTTGTTGACCGGCTCGAATCTGTTCGTTACCGTGCTTGCGCCGGCGCAAGAACCGCGCACGCCGATCAGCCCGAACATTCCGCAAAATGTTTTATTCGCGCTGATTGCCGGCGCGGTGCTCGCCGGCGGCGTCGCGTTTCTGCTCGAATATCTCGACGACACGATCAAGGACGCGGACGATGTGCAACGCGTGATGGGCATTTCGATGCTCGGCGCGATTATGCGGATCACCGGCGTGCGCCAACCGCCGGACAATTTGGTCACCGCCAAGCATCCGCGTTCGCCGATCGCGGAAGCGTATCGCGTGTTACGCACCAATTTGCGTTTTAGCGGAATCGAAAATCCGACCGGCGCGCTCGTCGTTACGAGCGCGAGTCCCGGCGAAGGCAAGACGACGACCGCGGCGAATCTCGCGGTCACGATCGCGCAGGGTGGTCGCCGCGTGATTTTGCTCGACACGGATTTGCACCGCCCGATGGTGGGCAAATTGTTTGGATTTTCAAACGACGTGGGCGTGAGCAGTTTATTTTTGGACGATGCACCGACGCTCGACAGCGTGATGCAAGCGACCGAAATTCCGACCTTGCGCGTGATCACGAGCGGACCTCTGCCGCCGAATCCCGCCGAAATGTTGGATTCACAATTGATGAAACAAATCATGCACGAGTTGCGCGCGCAATCGGATATGGTCATTCTCGATTCGCCACCCACGCTCGCGGTCGCCGATGCGAGCATCCTGGGCGCGCAGTGTTCCGGCGCGGTGCTGGTGATTGACGCCGGGCGGACGCGCAGTGACGCGTCGCGCCGCGCGTTGCAAACGCTCAAACAAACCGGCGCAAAAGTATTCGGTGTCGTGCTCAACAAACTCAGCACGCGCCGCGCGTCCGGCTACTATCACTATTATTACTATTCGCACAAAGACAAGCCAGTGGAAAAATCGCGCGCGGTAGAAGTCGCGCCGCCCGCCCCGCGCCGCCGGAATAAGTAGCGCGGGCGGCTCGCCCGCCATTACCGTTGCGGGCGAGCCGCCCGCACCACATCGCGCCGGAATAAAAAACTGTGGATCGTTTGACCAATCGTTTTCCCATCATCGAAATTGTTTTGTGGATTCTCGGCATTGGCATTGCCGCGATCATTTTCCTGGCATTTGCGCCGGGATTTATCACCATTCTTGCCGGCTCGCCGACGCCGACGCTCACGCCAAAAGCGACGGTGACGCCACGCGCGACCTGGACGGCACTGCCGACTTCGACGAACATTCCTCTGCCGCCGCCGGTTGCCGCGCGTACGTCTCTGCCGGTGCCAACGCCACCGGCGCACGCGCAAGAATTCATCATCCACGCGGATCCCAAACGAAGCGGCTGGCTCACGAACAAGGAAACCGGCATTCATTGGGGCGACCGCAACTTGCACGCCGGGTCGTACAAAGACCAAGTCTTTCAGACCTTGTTGTACTTTGATGTCGCCGCGATCATCCCTGGTTCGAAAATTTTGTACGCGCAAGTCGAACTCGTCGGCTTGAATCGCGCGAACCTGGGATCGGAAGGCGCGTGGACATTGCGCGCGCTTCCCGCCGATCTCCTCGCGAATTGGACTCTGCGCCCGAACAAGGATTTTCGCGACGCGATTTCAAAACTCGATGTGGGCAATTCGCTCAAACCGGAAGACCTCACCGAAGATCGCATCAACCAATTTATTTTCGCGCCCGCGCAATTCGCGCGCGTCGAAGAAATGATCAACGATAGAGGCGCGCTCGCGTTGCGGCTCGATGGTCCCGCGAGCGCGAGCGATAATTTGTTCACCTGGGATGCCGGCGATCGCGATCCAAAAATCGGATTGCATCCGACTCTGCGCGTGATCGTTGTGCCGAGCCAGTACGTTTACATCACGCAGACGCCGACGCCGCAAACCGTATTGACCGCCGCCGCGCTCGTCGCGACCGCGACCGAAGCGGCAAAACGCTTCGGCACGCCGACCGCATTGCCGCGCAAGTTCGCGACGATGCCGCCGTTGAAACCGATCACGCCGGAACCAACGCCCGCGAACGCGGAGACGATCAGCGCGCAAGCGATGTACGCGACTGCAGTCGCGATGACGACCGGCACGTTGACGCCGACACCACTGCACTGGGTTACGACAACGCCGGTGCCGCTCGTGATTCCCGCGCGCAATCTTTCGCCAACGCACACCGCGACGCCGACGCCGACGCCGCTCACCATCGCGCAATCGGCGCGGCGCGCAATCGCGCCCGACCTGTTCAACAAAATTATGTTTCAACGCGGTCCGCGTTACGCGCCGACGATTTGGGTGATGGATCCGGACGGCGCGAACCTGGGTCTGGTCACGGAGCGCGTGATGTACGAGACGGCGACCGCGCGCGACACGATTTCGCCCGACGGCATTTTCGCGTTGTTCAACGGCGCGGATCAAAATCGTCCCGACACGCTTCAAATTTGGCGATCCGATTTGCGCCAGCCAAAATTGCCGCCGACGGTGTTGACCGCGTTGCGCGCCGGCATCGCGTTCGCGCCGACCTGGTCGCCGGACGGAACCAAGATCGCGTACACCAGCACCGAAACCGGGCGGCACGAAATTTGGACGCTCGACGCGAACACGCGCGCGACGAAACAATTGACGGTCAGCGCGGATTGGTTTTGGAATCAATTTCCGTCCTGGTCACCGGACGGCAAGCAGATTGTTTTTTCTTCCGATCGCGATCATAGCGGCGCATTTTCGGAAATTTGGGTGATGAATGCGGACGGCGCGAGTTGGCGCAAACTCGGCGACGGCACCCAGGACGCGTGGGGCGCGGTGTGGATCAAGTGGAAACAGTAACGAAAAACCAGGTTTCTCCCCTTCGGGGAAACCTGGTTTTTGGCGGGGGTGACGCGGAACGCGCCTTGACGCAATTCATTCGCGCGGCGTTTCCGTTCGATGACGACACGGTTGCCGCGCCGACGCTCGATGCGGATCAATGGAACGCGGTCGCGCAAATCGCGTGGGCAAACAATCTCACGCCGTTGTTGTATGCCGCGATCTTACAGAACGAGGACACGGGTGCGCCCGCCGCGCTCGTCGAAACACTGCAGACCGCGTACCACCAAGTCAAAATCGCGAACTGGGTCGCGTTTCGTGAGGTGGGCGAACTGCTCACGATTTTCGAACGCGAAAAAATCGAGACGGTTTTGCTCAAGGGCGCGGCGTTAGCCAAGACGGTCTACCCCGCGATCGCGATGCGTCCGATGGGCGATGTGGACGTTTTGTTTCGTGACGACGACGTGGCACACGCGCGCGCTATTTTGATCGCGCGTGGTTTCACACCCGGTCTGGAGCCAAGCGAGAATTTCCAAACACGTTTCGCGTGTGAGCAAGCGTTCACGCGCGCGGGCAAGTATCCGATGATGTTTGAAGTGCATTGGCATCTCTTCAATCTGCCGTACTATCGCGCGCGCATCCCGATCGAATGGTTTTGGCAACGCACGCTCCCGATGCGCGTGAACGATCAGCCCGCGCGCGCGTTCGCGCCCGAAGCGCAAATCATTCATCTTGCCGCGCACGCGGCTTTGCATCATCAAGGACACAACTTGCTCGCCGCCTACGATCTCGCGTTGACGCTCGCGCGTTACCGCGACCAGATCAACTGGGACGATGTGATTCAAGCCGCGCGCGCGTTTGTATTGAGCCGCATCGTGCAAGCGAATTTGGCGCGCGTGCGCGAAACCTGGGGCGTCGCCGCGCCGGCGCAAGTTGAGACGCGCTTGGCGCGCGCCGCCGGTCTTGGCGAGCGCGTGCTGTTCGCGATCAACACATCGTCGCGCGTCGAGGCGCGCGATCTATGGGATGGAATGAATTTGCCGGACGCCAAATCCAGGATGCGGTTTTTTCTGGGCATCCTGTTTCCCAGTCGGGATTATATGCGGAAACGGTACGGAATTGTTGATCAACAAGGTTTGACCTGGTCTTATGCCCAAAGACTGGGTCGCGGCGCGCAAATGTTCGCGCGCTCGGTTATGGCGATGGCGGGGAATGTGGTGAAGGTCGCGGGGCGCAGGCTCTATATTGTCAATGGCTGGTGCGATTCAAGATTTGAGTGACAAGATATTTTCTCTGTCCACTCAAGCCGCGATGGAAACGTTCGACGATGGCGCGCTGGTTTTGCGTCTCAAAGATCAGCGCCTGACCGAGTTGAATTTTGTCGCGCAACGCGTGATCGAATTGAGCGATGGCAAACGCACGGTCGGGCAAGTCGCGTGCGAATTGGCACATGCGTTTGAAATCGCTGAGACCGAAGCGGAGACTCTTCGCTTTGCTCAGAGTGACGCGTAGAACAAACCATGACCACCTCGCTCGCGTATCTCAAGCAAGGACTCGCGCGCACACTGCCGGCGGATCGCATCGCCGGCAATGCAAACTACGCCGGCGCGCAAGCGAACCTCAAGAATCTCCGCCCCTTCATCGCGCGACACTGGCGGCAAGGCGCGCTCGGCGCGACGCTTATTCTCGCCAACGCGCTCCTCGCGTTTCCCGGTCCCCTCGTCAATCGCTTTTTGATTGACGACGTGATCCTGGGTCGGCAATTAGATTGGTTACTGCTTGCCGTCGCGCTGTTCGCCGGCACACAAGGCGCGGGAATGGTGACCGGCATCCTGCAACAGTTCTACTTTACGCGCTTTGAGCAACACGTCCTGCTCGACATTCAACACGATTTGCTCGACCGCACGCTCCGCTTCCCCAAAACCTTCTTCGACGAAAAAGAGATCGGCTACTTGATGGCGCGCCTGCTCTCCGATGTGCAGGGCTTGCGCTGGTTCTTCTCCAGCACACTCGTTTACATCGCGACGAACATCTTGCGTTTCATCGGCGGCGTCGCGTTCCTGGTTTACCTCGAATGGAAACTCGCGCTCGTCACCCTGATCGCGCTTCCCGCGCTCGTCGTCGCCGTGCGTTATTTTTCCGGCAAACTGCGCGTGTTGAGTCACGCGAGTATGGAGCGGCAAGCCAACGTGACGCGCACTCTGCAAGAATCGCTCGCGGCATCATCGTTGATCAAAGCATTCGTTTCCGAAAAGCGCACGGTCGCGCGCGTGATGGAGCAACTCACTGCCGCGCGCCAACTCGCACTGGAGCAAATGACTGTCGGCGCGGTCGCGAACCTGGCGATGAACATTCTGCCCGATCTCGCGCGCGGCATCGTGCTGATCGTCGGCGCGCTCTGGGTCATCCAGGGACAATGGACGCTCGGCTCGCTCCTCGCGTTTCAAGCGTACCTGGGTTTTGTTTACGGTCCCGCGCTCTTTCTCGCATCCGCGAATATGCAACTGCAAAACGCGCTTGCCGCGCTCGAACGCGTCTCCGCCTTGTTCGACATCGTGCCGGAAGAAAACCTGGGTGTCGGTAAAAAAACCGAATGCTTGCGCGGCGCGATCGAATTCAAGAACGTGGCGTTCGCGTACAACGGAAGCGACCCGGTGATCGAAGATGTTTCGTTTCGCGCGCAACCGGGCGAGCGCATCGCGATTGTCGGACCGAGCGGCGTGGGCAAGACGACGCTGTTGAGTTTGCTTCTCCGTTTTTACAAACCGACGCGCGGCGAAATTTTTTTCGACGGCAGACCCGCCGGCGAATATGCCATTGGATCATTGCGCGAGCGGATCGGGTATGTCGCGCAAAGCCCGCAGTTGCTGGCGGACACGGTGCTAGAAAATTTGCGGTACGGCAACCCGGACGCGAGTCAAGCACAAGTGATTCGCGCGGCGCAGATCGCCGGCATCCACGAATTTATCGCAAGTTTGCCGGACGCGTATCAATCCCCGGTCGGCGAGCGCGGCATCAATTTATCGGAAGGGCAAAAGCAGAGGATCGCGCTCGCACGCGCGTTGATCAAAGACCCGGATATTTTGATTTTGGATGAGCCGACCGCCGCGCTCGATGGCTTGATCGAAAAATCTATTTTCGATGCCCTGCCGGAATTGACGCGCGGCAAAACTCTCTTCGTCGTCGCGCATCGTTTGGCGACGATTCAAAACGCCGATCGCATTTTGGTGTTGAACGAAAAACGCTTGGTCGCGACCGGCACGCATGCGGAGTTGTTGGCGCACAATGAATTGTATCGTTCGCTCGTCGCGAGCCAGCAATTCGCAACGGTTTAGCGCGGGTATGCTGATCACGGTCAACGCTTGCACTTTTGGAGTCGAGCGTTTACGCGGTGGTTGGTCTGACAAACCGCTCCGCGCGCTAAAGCGTAAAATCCAGAACTCCAAAAAACTGGTACATCTACGTTCGGAGAATAGATGTTTGATCGCGAGCAACTGGCTTTACTGATTCACGATCACGCGCCGAATCCAACGATCCTCGTCCGCGTCGAACCGGACGGCGGCTATCGTTGCGCTTCGGTCAATCGCGCGTATCTGACGCGGCTGGGTTTGCCGGAAACGGACGTGATCGGCAAACCGATTGATCAAGTTTGCCCGCCGGCAGAAATGACGCTGACGAAATATCGCCAGGTCAGCGAGGCGCGCCAACCTCTGCAGTACGAGAGCGACGCGGCGGACGCGTCCGTTTTTCAAACGACACTCACGCCGATTCTCGATGACGCCGGGCAGTGCGGCTATGTGCTGGGAATTTCCCAGGATATTACCGAACTCGTCCGCGCGGAACGCGCGGAACGCGAACGTCGGATTTTTGCTGATCATCTGCGCCAGGTCGCGACGCTGATGAACAGCACACTCGATCTCGACCAGGTTTTGGAACAGGCATTGATCAATGTCGGGCACGTCGTGCCGCACGACGCCGCGAATATCGTTTTGCTCAACGGCGACGGTGTCTTCCGGGTCGCGCGCGCGCGCGGCTATGCCGGCGGGCTGGCGACGATTCGCGAGTTGACGATTGGCACGCGCGTCGCGCATTTGAAGATGATCGAAACCAAATTGCCCATCGTGATTGACGATGTGCGCCGGAGCGCGAACTGGAACACGCTGGTGCCGGGCACGGAGCAAATGCGCGCGTATGCCGGTGCGCCGTTATGCACGCGCGCGCGCGTGATCGGTTTTCTCAATCTCGAAAGCGCGACGCCCGGTTGTTTTTCGCCGACGCACGCGGAACGGTTGCAGATGTTCGCGAATCTGATCGCGGTCGCGGTCGAGAACGCGCGGTTGCATGCCCAGATTCGTGAGTTGTCTATCGTGGACGAATTGACCGGCATCTACAATCGGCGCGGCTTGTTTCAGTTCGGCGAGCGTGAGATCAGTCGCGCGCTACGCTACGCGCGTCCGTTCGCCGCGCTGATGTTGGATTTGGATGGCTTCAAACGCGTCAATGATACGTTTGGGCATCGCGCGGGCGACGCGGTCTTGCGCGATGTCGCGCAACGTTGTCGCGAAAATGTGCGGACCATCGACGTCGTCGCGCGCTACGGCGGCGAAGAATTTGTCGTGCTTCTGCCGGAAACGGATGTCCATTCCGCGCAACTCGTCGCCGAACGTTTGCGCCAAGCCATCGCCGATGTCGAGTTTCCTATTCATTTACCGGAACGCGAGTGCGCCGTTCACCTCACCGCGAGTTTTGGCGTTGCCGGGATGCACGCGCAATTGCTGAACCTGAGCGCATTGATCGATACCGCCGACCACGCGCAATATCGCGCCAAAAAGGTTGGCGGCAATCTCGTAGTGGTGGATTAAAGTTAGAAATTGGACGTGGGAAGTTGGAAATTAGATCGTCACGCGCGGCTGACCTCCAACTTCCAACCGCCAATTTCCAATGTCCAACTTCCAAACCTTCAACGTCCAATGCCCACCCTCCACCCTCCACCCTCCAACCCCCTCGCGCGCATCGCGCAATTTCTCTTGCGTCGCCGTTGGTTGATCCTGCTGTTGGCGTCGCCTTTTTTGCTTTTCCCCTCCCCCAGTACCGCGCCGATGCTCTTGATCGTGCCGGGATTGGGGCTATTTTTTTGGATCACCGGCGCGAAACCGTTCACGCGCACGCCACTCAATCCGGCGATCCTGGTATTGAGCGCGATGATGCTCGTCAGTTTATGGATGACGTACGATGTCGCGATCAGTTTGCCGAAAATTGCCGGAGTGATCCTGGGCGTCGGCGCGTTCGATTGCGTCGCGAGTTATGGCGCGCGCGCGCGCGGTTGGTGGATTGGACTCGCGGCGTTTTTGATCGTGGGGCTGGGCGTCGCGTTCGCCGGCTTGATCGGAACGCAATGGGCGATCAAGTTCGACCGCCTCATCCCGTTCACGGATCAATTCGAGCCGCGGCTCACCGGCTTGCCCGGCGTCGAAAAAGGGATCAGCCCGAACGAGGTTGCCGGCGCGTTGTTGTGGGTGATCCCGGTTTGTAGCGCATTGGCATTGATCGGATTGATGCAGTTGAAAAATCGAACCGCGCCGCGGCGTTGGCTCGCGCCGTTGAATCTGCTCGTGTGGGAAGCGACGATCTTTATCGTCCTGGTTTTTTTGTTGTGTCAATCGCGCACGGCGTACCTCGCGCTCGCGCTGACGGTGCTTGTGGGCGTGTTCGGATTGACCTGGCATCAGCGGCGTTGGCGCGTGGGCGCGATGTTGGCGCTCGGCATCCTCGGCGCGCTGGTCGCGTGGAGTTATCAAGCCGATCCCGCGACGCGCGACGCGAGCGGCAATTTGCAAATCGCCGGTTCGTCCATGTCGTTCGATACGTTCAACGGACGCGATCAAATCTGGGCGCGCGCCTGGATCGGCATCGCACAATATCCGTTGACCGGCATGGGGATGAATACGTTTCGATATCGGATGACGGAGCTGGATCCACAACATCCCATTTACGCGGGGCGCGATATCGCGCACGCGCACAACGAGTTGCTTCAAGCCGCGCTCGACCTGGGTGTGCCGGGTCTGCTCGCGCTGATCGGAATGTATGTGATCGCGTTTGCGCTGTTGCGCCGGGTGTGGACGCGCGCGGCAGAAACGCGCGCACCCGATTTTATTTTGCGCGATGCGCGCGCGCGCCGATGGCTCGTCCTGGGATTGGGCGGCGGCTTGTTCGCGCACCTGGTGTACGGGATGACCGACGCGGTCGCGTTAGGCGCGAAACCGGGCATTTTGTTTTGGATGTTGCTTGGCTTGATCGCGGGGCTGGATTGTCATTCGGATCATTGTCATTCCGAGCGAAGCGCGGAATCTCCGCGCATCGCGGGAGACCCTGCGCGGAGTTTACCCTGAGGTAACGAAGGGCTCAGGGTGACACAACTGTTTTGATGTCGAACGTAATCGAACTCGAAATCGCCGGAATTCGCGCGGGACTCGAAATCACCGATGCCGCGCTGTCCGCCCAAGTGCGCGAACGCTATGCGGAATTTATCGTCGCCAATGGACGACCGCATACGCATGTGCGCGTCGCGGTCATTGCGGGCGCGCGCTTTGTTCCGCCGCGTTCGGGACCGTGGGCAATCGAAACCTATCGCGACGGCAATCACTTGATCTATCGGTCGTACTATGACGCCGCGTGGGTCAATCTGGAGCGGGGTTATGGCTTGTTGGAACTCGCGCCGGAATCGGACGTTGAAAATTTTTTGCGCGTGTTGTACGCGCAACTCGGTTTGCGCGTGGGCGCGCTGTTACTGCACGCGGCGGGCGTCGTGAAAGACCACGCCGGCTATGTCTTTTTCGGCGCGTCCGGGAGCGGCAAGACGACGATAGCGCAGTTTGCGCGCGAACTCGGCTACACGGTGTTGAGCGATGATCTGGTCGTTGTGAAAAAAAACGACGCGAGCGTGCGCGTATTCGGCGTGCCGTTTCGCGGCGGCGAGATGACGGATGCGCCGCGCGTCAATCACTCGGCGCGCGTGGCGGGGCTGTACGCGCTCGCGCACGCGCCCCGGCACCGGCTCGCCGCGCTCGCGCCCTCCGATGCGGTTGCGCGGCTCGCCGCGTGCGCGCCGTTCGTGATGGCTGAATCCGCGTCGGCGCGGTGTGTGATGACGCTTTGTTCCGACCTGGTCGCGCGTGTCCCGGTGCGCGAATTACATTTTAATCGCGACGCCGGTTTTTGGAGGGTGATCAATGAAATGGGCTGATTATCCCGCGCCGCATTCCCAGGTCGCCACGCAGATTGTGGATGACGAGGCGGTGATCGTTTTAGCGGATGCCGGCGAGATCATTGTGCTGGATCCGGTGGGCACGCGCGTCTGGGAATTGAGCGACGGTTCGCACACGGTTCAGCAAATCGTGGATGTGATTGGCGATGAATTTGAGGTCACGCGCGATCAAGCGCGGGCGGATGTGGCAGAATTTTTGGAAACGTTGGCGCGGGAAAAGATTATCGTATTTGAGGAGAGCGCGACATGAAAAATACAACCCGGTCTTTTTCACACATGGCGCGCGTGATTGTTTTCTCCGCTGGGTTGATCTTGCTTGCTCCGTCGCGTGCGTATGCGGCAAATAATTGTGCGTGGACTGGGGCATCCGACACCAACTGGGCGAACGCCGGGAATTGGTCGAGTTGTGGCGGGGTTGTCCCAACTCAAGCAGACACCGTTACGATTTCCTCTGTCGGCAATCAACCAACGATCAGTACCGCAACGGCGAACGCGGGCAGTATCGCCATCAACTCAGGAGCGACGCTCACCCTAAGCGGAAATCAAACATTGAACATTGGCGCGACCGGCGGCGGCGCAACAAACACATTCGCGAATAATGGCGGAACGTTTAACGCAACATCCGGCACCGTCGTTTTCAAAGGGATGGGGACGAATGATCCTGGTAGTACGACAACGGTGAGCGGCAGTGGAACATTTAACTTTAACAGCATCACGATCAACACGACGAATCTGACAGTGAAATTCGATACCGATGTGAATGTGTCTGGCACATTTTCAAAAAGTTCTGGGGATATGGCGTACACGACATGCAACACAACCACGCATCCCGCGATCATCTTTAGCGGCACTGTGACAATTTCCGGGAGCGGCACACCAACTTTTTGCGATTTGACGATCAGCGCGGGCACGACATCGGTTAGCACAAATATAGAAATCGTTAATGCCTTGTCCAACGATGGAACCTTTGATCAATCAGCAACAAAAACAACCACGTTCAAGAATCCTGTTTCGGGAACTCTTGCCTCAACTTTGTCCGGCAGTGGGAGTACGATTTTCGGATCGCTAACTGTTCAGGGCAACCGAACGATCAACGCAAGTTCTCACAGTTTTACTTTGGTCGGTACTTCTTGGTCGGTTTCTTCCGGCGGCACGTTCAACGGCGGAACGGCGACGGTCACCTTTAATCCAGGATCAGGAAATACCACAACCATCAGCGGCACCGGTACCCACAACCTGAACAACGTAACAATCTCAAGTGGGACATTGAGTTACAGCGCGGGCACAGTCAGAGTGTCCGGCAACTGGACCAACAACGCCGCCTTCACCGCCGGCACCGGCACTGTTACGTTCAACGGTACTTCATCGCAAGTCGTCGGCGGATCCAGCACCACCACCTTCAACAATCTCACGATCAACAGCGGCGCGATTGTCGCGCTTGCGACCAAACCGCTTGTGAGTGGCGCGGTAACGCACAACGGTCTCCTGCGCGAAACTCAAACCGTGAACGGTAGTGCTAACGTGGATTTTATTTGCCTGGGTTCGACGAGCACAAACTGTAGCGCGTACAAAGGTGTTACGCTCAACGCGAACAATAGCGATTTGGGAAGCACGATCGTTGATGTGATGGGCAATAGTTTGTGCGGCGGCGTTTCAGGGACGGTGAGACGTTGCTACGATCTTCGTCCGACCACCACCACCGGACGCAACGCGACGGCGACATTCTTCTTCTTGAACAGCGAACTCAATGGAGAGAACTGTGACACGTTGAACGCGTGGCGTTACACCGGTTCCGCCTTTGCGTCGGCGGGGACGACGGGCACGCGGCAATGCTCAACCGACCCGCGCTCAATTCAAGTCACCGGCATCGCGAATTTTTCAGTGTTCGCGCTCAAGACCACTTCGCCATCTGTTCCCACTCCGATCACCATCGCCAGCATCGAAGCCGAATCCGGCGGACCCGATTGGACGCTCGCGACGATCGGATGTATGCTCGCGGCGTTCGGCGCGATCGGATGGGCGACGACGCGGGCGAGGCGCGATGCAGGATAATCCGTACACGCGCATCGTCGCGAAACTCGCGCGCGCACTCCGCTTGTTTGCGGTGCATTGGGAATTGACGTATCGGTGCAACGCGACGTGCGCGCACTGCTACCTCGATGTCTTACCGCCGCACGCGGACCCGGGCGAATTGACCACCGCCGAAGCGAATCACCTTCTCGATCAAATTGCCGCGCTGGGCGCGTTGCACGTAACATTTTCCGGCGGCGAAATTCTTGTGCGCCGCGATTTTTTTGAAATCGCCGAACACGCGCGCCGCAAACGTCTAGCCGTTCGCCTGATGACGAATGGCATCCTGATCACTCCCCCGGTTGCCGATCGCATCGCGGCTTTGCACCCGACTGCCGTCGAGATTTCGTTGTACGGCGCGGACGCCGCAACGCACGACGCGATCACGCGGCATCCTCGCTCGTTCGAATTGACCCTCCGCGCGTTTCACCTCTTGCGCGCGCGCGGCGTCCGCCTCGTAATGAAAACTCCGCTGATGCGCGAAAATATCCGGCAACTACACGCACTCCGTGAACGCGCTACCGACGCTGGCGCGATCTTCCAATCCGATGCGACGATCACCGCCAAAGACACCGGCGATGCGACCCCGCTCAAGCATCGGCTGACCTACGCTGACCTGGTCGAATTCCTGCGCGCGGAAATCAACGCGCATGATCCCGCGTCGCGCGGCGAATCCGCGCGCGCGTGCGGGATCGGTTTGTCCAGCATGATGATCGATCCGTACGGCAACGTTTTTCCGTGCGTTCAAACGCGTATTTCTGCCGGCAATGTGCGAACCCAATCTCTGAAAAAAATTTGGGGCGCTTCGCCGGTGTTGCGCGAAATGCGCGCGCTGACCTGGTCGGCATTGCCGATTTGCCGCGCGTGCAAACTAAAGCCGCTGTGTCCGCGCTGTCACGGCATCGCGCGCGCAGAAAGCGGCGATCTTCGCGCGCCGGCGGCGATCAATTGTCGCGCGGCGTTGGCGCGCCGCCAAGTCTTGATCGAAAAAGAAATGCTTCCGCCGGATGTTCCAATTCCCGCGCATTTGAAAGAGGAGAAATTTTGATGAGCGCCGCGAACAAACCGCAAGCCCAACCCAGCGCCAAGAAAAAACCTTACGCCAAACCACGCATCGTGCACCGGCAACGGATCGAAGCCAGGGCATCGGCGTGCGCCTATAGCGGTCCCGGCACGGGCAAATCTTCGACGGGCGCGCCTTACCAATGCGGGCAGAGTTTCCTGTTCAGTTGATCGCGCCGCGTTGGTTTTTGCTAACCGCCATTCTCGCGGCGCTAATGGCGATCCGCATATGCTCTGCTTTGTCTCCCAGCCCCGCTCCGTCAACCGTGAGCATCAAGTGGTCAACCAAGCGCGAAATCAAAACCGCGGGCTATCTGATCTATCGCGCGGAAAATCGCGCCGGACCTTTTTTGCAAATCACGCGCGAACGTATCCCCGCGATCAATGACCCGTATCTCGGCGGGACGTACGTTTACACCGACACAGAAACGATTGCCGGCATCACCTATTATTATCAACTTGAAGACGTTGCGTTGGATGGCACGCGCACGCGCCAAGACCCGATTACTGTCACCGCGCGCGCAGCTAGTCCGACTATCCTGGGACAACCGATCTCTGAACCAACGCATTTGATCATCGCCGGAGTTTTTTTGTTACTTGGGTCAACGATATGGATCGCGCGCAAAAGCGGTTAAGCGCGCGCAGTGGGCGAGTCGCGACTGTCGCCGCGTTGATTGGGTTGGTTGGAATCGTTTTCTTTTTCGCATCACCTACCTCGGCACAGCCGGCGGCGAGTGACGGTTTGCGGCTCATCAAATCGGACACGCATAGCGTTGTGTTCGAACTGTCCGTGCCAACGTACCAACTCGCGCGGCGCGCGCGCAACGGGATCGCGTTTGACGTTCTCGCCGCGCCCGGCACCGAACCGAACGCGGACACGCCAGGCGATCCGCAATTGCCGGTGCGCGGTTTGCTGATCGCGATTCCGCAAGGCGCGGAGATTGTTCTGCGCGTGCTCGCGCAAGAATCTGTCGAGATCCCAGGTCGCGTGAATCTTGCGCCGATTCCGACCCCGCGCATTGATCGGCAACGATTCGACACCCAGAACTATAGGTACGCGGGCGTGGACGATACGCCCAATCCGCAAGCGTATGCGCGAAACAATTTTGAGCCGGCGTCTCCCGCGCGTGTGGGGACGACCGGCTATTTGCGGAGCCAACGCTTCGCGCAGATCACGTTGTCGCCTTTTCAGTACCACGCGGCGCAACAGCGTGTCCGCTGGATCAAACGACTCACGGTCGAGGCGCAGTTTGTTTTTCCGCGCGGGCAAACTCGCGCGACGATTGGCGAGCCGCGCGACGAGGGCGCGTTTGAGCGCGTTCTGCAAAATCAAATCCTGAATTATTCCACCGCGCGATCCTGGCGCGCGCCCCACACCCCGCGCAAAACTCCAAGCATCGCGCCGGGCGATTTCAAAATCGCGATCAATCAAACCGGCATCTATCGTTTGTCGTATGCCGCGCTCACCGCCGCAGGAGTGCCAACGTCCGTTGATCCGCGCACGTTCAAAATCAAAAAGAACGGTAATGAAATTCCGATCCGGGTCAACAACGAGACCAGCGGTGTTTTCGATCCAAACGTCTCGATTGATTTTTATGGACTAGAATTGAACACGGTTTACACAGACACGAATATTTATTGGCTGACGTACGGCGGCGCGCCCGGTTTGCGAATGTCTCTGCGCGACGCGACGCCGTCCACCGCGCCCGCACTGCCCGCGTTTCGCGCGCGCGTTCACCTTGAAGAAAATCATTTTTACGTTGGCGACCGTCCGCA
>JACRPR010000002.1:0-10106 GCA_016223105.1 Chloroflexota bacterium
CCGGCAAAAACGTAAGCAAAGAACGCATTGCCCGCGGCAAATTCACCGGCGCGCACATTCGTGCCAAAATTATCGAGCATATAATCCATTGACGCGCCCGCCGATACAAAGGGTGTTGATGCGCCGGAATTTGGATCGACGTGCATCAGGCGATCAATACCATCCACTTTGGCATGCACGACAATCGTGCCGGTCGGTTTGGACACCGGACGCGAAGTGGGCGAGGGTTGAACCAGGACGGTCGGCACCACCGGCGCGGGGATCGGTGTGCGCGTCGGTGGAATCGTTGTCGCGGTCGGTTGCGATGGCGTCGGTGAGACGGTGCGCGTCGCGGTGGCGGTCGCCGGCGCGCGCGTCGCGGTTGCCGTTGCGGGTGGCGCGGGCGGAATCGTTGGCGATGGCACCGGTGTTGGCGTGGGCGGCGCGCCGCACGCGACGACGATCAACGCGAGCGCGATCAACGCGAGCAGGGTCAATTGTTTTTTCATCAGCATGTCCTTTCCATTCGCATTTGAAAGTGGAATGAGCGCATTATAGCGCGATTTGCGAAATCACAAAATTGTGAATGTCAGCCCGCATGGTCAAACCACAGATTGCACAGATTTCACGGAGCTTGCTACGAGCACGCATCTAAAAATTCAATCTGTGCAATCTGTGAAATCTGTGGTTGACAATTCACGCGCTAGTGCGACCACGCGGGATAATCGCCGCCGCCGGTGGTGAGTTGCGTCACGTTGCCGCCGCGCGTGTCCATCATAAAGATATTTGTCTCGCTTCCGCGTGTTGATGCGAACGCGATCCAATTTCCATCCGGCGACCAGGACGGCGACCAATCGGGAGATGTGGATTGACTCACGCGGCGCAAACCGGAACCGTCCGCGTTCATCACGTAAATTTGCGGGCGATTGTCACGGCGCGCGGTGAACGCGATCAATTTGCCATCGGGACTCCACACCGGCATGCTGTCATCCGCCGGATGGTTCGTGAGATTTTTCAACCCGGTGCCATTCGCATTCATCGTGTACACATCATTCGAGCCGGACACATTAAAGCCCAGCGCGAGAATTCCTTGTTTCGACCAATTCAATCCGCCGCGAAATTGTTCGCCTTGCGGATTGCCCTTGACCTCGCACCACTGTTTGTTTTCCACACACGGTGTGCCATCCGCATTCACAATTTGGACTGCCCAGCCCAATTTATTGCCGGCAAGCCGAACGAACGCGATCTGTTTTCCATCCGGCGACCAGGTCGGACTGGAAATGCCACCGAGATTGTCGGACGAGGTCAAGCCGGTGTTGGTGCCGAGGCGTGGATCATATAAACGCAATGAGTTGGATTGATCTTTGCCGCGTGTCGAAACATACGCGATCCTGGAATTGTCCGGCGACCACGCAAGCAGTGATGCGCCGGTACTTTCGGCAATGTCCAAACCCGGACCAACATCAAAAAGTCCGCGCACGGTTTTGGTTTCTAGATCGAAGGTGAACACGCGATCAATGCCCTGGTCGTTACGATGGAACGCGAGAAAACCTTTTGGCGCGGCGGGCTTGAGCGGTGTCGCGCTTGCGCGCGGTTGAGCAGTTACCGCGCTCGTCGGACGCGCAGTCGCGGTCGGCGTCACCGGCGTGGTGGATGCCAATTTAGAATCTTGCAATTTGAATTTGCGCGTCGCTTGCAGAGTCGGCTTGGTCATCGCGTCTTTCGGACCCTGGGTAACCAGGTCAACGACGATTTCGCCGGACTGAATCGTGACCGCATTGAGTTTGATTCGATCACCCAACAACATAGACGCGATCGGTTTCGGCGCGCCGCCCTGGTTGAGCACCGCGAACAAATGATAAAATGTTCCGGTGCCGCCGGAGTTGATTGTCAAAACGGCGGCGGCATCGTTCACGCCATCGCCATCCAAATCGCCGAGCGCGAACGTGTCGCTCAAGCGCACGTCAATTTTCGATGCGGAATTTGGCGCGACCGGTTCTTGATACGCGCCGTCAACTAATTTTGCTTTGCCAGTCGCGGTCGCTTCGACCGGATATTCCGCGTTCTTGAGCGCGGCGAGTGTGAGCGGCGCAGGTGTCGCGGTCGGCGCGGGCGGGCGTGTGGGCGCGAGCGTCGCGGTGGGCAATGCCATTGTCGGAAGCGGCAACGTTGGCGAGGGAATCGGCGTGGGGGTTGGCGTGGGCGAACCGCACGCGGTTACGATGACGACGATCAAAAATAAAATCAAAATCCGATGCTTCATCCTTCGGCTCCTTGAGCAAAATCGAACCGCAGAGACACGCGCGGCGCCGAAAAAAAACAGTGCTCAATCTCGACGCTCCGCTTCTCTGCGGTAAAATAATTCACGTGAATTAAATCCTCGCGCAAACTATAACACAAAATTTCAAATGTGCAAAATTTGCGGGGGCGGGGTCATCCCGCCCTGTGTTCGTCCGGGCGGGGTCATCCCGCTCCTCGGATCGCGCGGGGACAACGTGCGGCGAGGTCATCCCACCCCGCCCTGTTCGCAATCAGGGCGGGATGACCCCGCCCCTACGTGTCCAAATCTTCCCAATCTTTTTCAGTCCAACCGGCGAACGGATCGTCTTCTTCAAATTCGCGCGCGGCTTTGGCTTTGCGTTCTTGTGGAATCACCGGCGCGGCAGGTTGCGCGCGCACCGGACGCCCTTTCGTCGGACCTTCGTCGGGACCGACGACGCCTTTTTCTTCGAGCAGTTCCATCAAACGCGCGGCGCGCGAATACCCGACGCGCAATTTGCGTTGCAACAACGACACCGATGCGCGATGGCTTTGCGTGATGATCTCTATCGCCTGCGGCATTAACTCGTCTTCGACCGGCGCGGCTTTGGTGGTTGGAACCACATCGCCCCACAAGGTAACCTGACCATAGACGTCCGCCGGCTCGGAGACTTGGGAAGTCTGCGGCGCGAAATCCTTCCAAAAGGAAACGAGTTTTTCGAGTTCGCGATCCGAGACAAAGCAACCTTGCAAGCGCACGAGTTTCGATGAATCGCTCGCCATATACAACATATCGCCGCGCCCCAATAATTTTTCGGCGCCGGGGGTGTCGAGCACGACGCGCGAATCAATCTGGCTCGTAACCGCGAACGAAATGCGCGATGGAAAGTTCGCCTTGATCAACCCGGTCACGACATCCACCGAGGGGCGTTGCGTCGCAAGAATCAAATGAATTCCGGTCGCGCGCGCCATTTGCGCGAGCCGCGTGATCGTGTGTTCAACCTGGTCTGGCTCGACCATCATCAAGTCCGCGAGTTCGTCCACGATCACGATCAGGAACGGCAATTTTTCTTCGCCCTCTTTGCCCTCGACCATATGATTGTAAATGTCAATGTTGCGCGCGCCTTTGGACGCGAACAATTTGAAACGCCGATCCATTTCCTTGACCGCGTTCTGCAACGCCGCGACCGCTTGATCCATTTCGACGACGACCGGCATTAACAAATGCGGAATGCCGTTAAAGTTGACCAACTCGACGCGCTTGGGATCTATCATCACCAAGCGCACATCCGCCGGTGTGCATGTGCACAGCAACCCAGCAATCGTCGCGTTCACACACACCGATTTGCCGGAGCCGGTCGCGCCGGCGATGAGCAAGTGCGGCATAGATTCGAGATTCGCGCAGACCGGTTGCCCCGCGACATCTTGCCCTAACGCGATCCCGATTTTGGATTTGATATTTTTGAACGCGTCCGATTCCATCACCCCGCGCAAACTGACACGCGCGATTTGCGAATTCGGCACTTCGACGCCGACGATGTTGCGCCCCGGCACCGGCGCTTCAATGCGAATCGGCGCGGCGGACAGCGCGAGTTCGAGATCGTGTTGCAACGCGCTGATGCGACTGACCTTGACCTTGACGCGATTGATTTTGCCGTCCACGCCTTTTTGTTCGACGAATCCCGGCTCGACGCCAAATTGCGTGATCGTGGGACCCTGGTTCACTTCGATCACTTTGGCGGGCACGCCGAAATGTTGGAGCGTCTCTTCAATCGTGTGCACGCGCCCGCGAATTTCTTCCGCGTTCATATCCGTCTCGACGCTATGCTCCAACATCGTTTGCCATTCGGGCAAACGCCACTCGCGCTGAATCACCGGCGCGGGCAATTCGGCGGGCAGTTGATCGAGCGGTTCCGCGGGCGCGCCGCCGCCGATGATGCGCGCGGCAACGGGACCGCGCGCGGGCGGTTCGCGTTTCGGCGGCGTTTCAACCGGCGGAAGATTTTCGCGCGGCGGCGCGGGCGCGCGCGGTTGATTGATCCTGGGAAGCGGTGGTTGCGAAATTTGTGGCGCGGGTGGTTGAGGTTTGTGGCGTAACTCTTGCGGCAAGTTGGTGGTGATGCGCGCGACGTACAACAAGCGCCGGAATAATTCCGGCAAAGAAATGTTGAACAACAAAATCAGCGCGACGCCGATCAACGCGATCAACGCGGCGACCGTGCCGACGACGCCGATGCCGTTGACGAGCAAACCAATGATCGCCCAACCGACGATGCCGCCGCCTTGAAACGCGCCCGGTTGTTGGAGTGGATTTTCAAATGACGCGATCAAGTGCATCGCCGCGAGCGTCAACAAATACAACAACATCAACCCGGTCGGACGTTCCCAGCCCATATTCCAAGTGCGGTCGAGCGCGTCGAGAAACATCCACACGCTCAAGCCGATCAACAGGAATGGCGCGAAATAAACGCCCCAGCCAAGCAGACCTTGTAAAAACGCAACCCAGATTTCGACGATGACGCCGCCGCTCAAATCGAGCGCGCCGGCAAACGTGAGGATCGCGAGAATGAACACGCCAATCGCGCCGATCTCTTCCCAGCGATCCGGGTCGAGCCGGAACAAGGGCTTGGGCGGTTTCGGTTCTTCTTTTGGTTTTGCGCGCGCAGATTTTTTATCAGCCATAATCGAACATTTGTATTATACAACAAAGTTGGATAGTTGAATAGTTGAATAGTTGGATCGTTGCGTTATTTGTTGTTGGTTATTGATTGATCGTGTAGGCGACGCACGCCGTTGCGTCTTGTTGCTACATCGCGCGCGATCAAAAACTGCGACTTGATGTGCGACCTGGATTCGACGCTTTAGCGGGTTACCGTTCAGACAAACTACCGCGTAAACGCTCGACTCCAAAAACGCAATCAGCAATTGTGTTCAGTACACATCGCGTGATGTACGGCGAACGTTTTTTACACCAACAGCTTTTCGTACAACGCGAAATGTTGTTGCGCGATTTTATCCCAGGTGAAATTTTGCGCGAGGTCGCGCGCGCCCGCGCCGATTTTCGCGCGCAATTCCGGCGATGCCATCGCGCGTTGAATCGCATCCGCCAACGCGCGCGGATCATCCGGCGGAATCAATAAACAATTCTCTTGATCGCGCAACGCGGGCAACTGTTGACTGACGACTGACGACTGACGACTGACGACGGTCGTTACAATCGCGCATCCGTGCGCCAACCCTGCCATCAACGTGCCGCGCCGGTACGACGCGCCGTCGCGATACGGCAACGCGCACACATCGCACGCGAGAAAATGCGCGGAGACGATTTCATCCGGCGCGAATTTCGTCCAGATCACGCGCGCGGTCAAGCCCAGTTCCGTGATCAGCGATTTTACTTGCGCGAGGTACGCGACATCGGTCGGATCGCTCGCGCCGAGTTGTCCGCCGAACATCAACAATTTCGCGTTCGGAATTTGCGCGAGCGCGCGGATCAATGTTTCGCCGCCTTTGCTGTGATTGAGAAATCCGAAATAGCCGACGAGCGTTTCATTTTCCGCGACGCCGATCTGCGCGCGCCACGCGGCGCGTTGGTAAGTGGTAAATGGTTGAGTGGTTACGTTCGAGCCGATGGGGATCAACGCCGGTTTCACATCCCAGGTTTCAAGTTTCATAAAGTCTTCATCGTTCGTCGCGATCACCGCATCGGATGAGCGCGCGAGTTCATGCGTGACCCAATCGCGAACGCGTCCGGCTTTGGGGAAGAGATAGGGGACGCGGAGGTCGTGGAAGGTGGTAACAAATTTTGGGCGCAAAGGAAATGAGGGAAATAAGGGAATGAGGCGCGGCGCGAAATTAATCGCGGGGTGCATTGCAAACGCGCCGGTTTGATATTGAATGTGAATGATGCCCGGCGCGAATTCGCGAAGCGCGCGCGCAATCGCGCGCAAACTAAACCAATTCCATTTTGAAACGGTCGGAAGAATTACGAACGCTTCGCGCGAATTACGAATTACGAATTCGCGCGCGCGCGTCGAAGTTAGCACGCCAACTTGCGCGCCCAACGCGACGAGGGCGCGCGCAATCTCGTTGGTGCACGCGCCCACGCCGCCGGGCATCGGCGGAAATTCGCCGGTGATAAATAGAACGCGCATTGGTTATCCGCGAATTACGCGAATCAACGCGAATAAAAATTCAATTGTCCTCAAGTGTCATTGCGAGGAGCATCGTGAGCGGAGCGAAGCGGAGTCGAACGATGCGACGAAGCAATCGCCACATCGCAAATCCAGATCGCCAAGTTGGTGATTGCTTCGCAAAAACCGCTCGCAATGACAGATCAAACTGAACGCTTGCAAAATTCATTCGCGAAAATTCGCGTAATTCGCGGATCACTCCTTTCAACTCTCCGCCAACACAATCACCTTGTCGCCTTTTTCAACCGTGATGGCTTGCGATTTTTTCGGATTGACGCGCACGCCGTACGATTTTTCCGCATCGCGCGCGTCACGTTTCAAGCGATAACCAAACGCGACCTCGCCGCGGCGGCGCGCGGCTTCGACAATCGTGTAGAAATTTACTGGCGCGCCGGTCTGCACGTAATGCTCGACCGGTTTCAAGTACACTTCCGATCCTTCGGGATCGAATAAATCCGCGAATACCGCGCTGAGATATTTATTTTCCGCGACCTGGGACAACATCAAACTGACCAGCTGATCGCTGACGATGAAATCATCCGCGCGCGTAACCTCGGCGAGTTCACGATTTCGCACATCGAGCATTTCGCTGACGATTGAAAAATCCTTGCCGGTTTTTTCGCTCAGGTCGCGCAAATGCAAAAGCGTGATGAGCGTTTGCGCGTCCGCTTCTTGCGCGCCGAGCGCGTCGGAATAGCTCAACACGATGACGTGATTGAACGCCGGAATATCGAGCGCATCCAAAATTTGCCGATCCGTCGTGTCGCCCTCGCGCACAATTACTTTTTGATTTTTGGTCTCCGGGACATGTGCCGCGCCCTGCGCGACAATCGTCGTTTGCGATGCGGGCGCGACATAGTGATCGAGTTCGCGCACGATGCTCGCGCCGCGCTTGTTCCAACCCAGGATCAGCGTCCGTTCCGGCAAACCTTCCGGCGCGCCCGGCGGTTGAATCGCATCCGCCGCGATGTTGAGATTCGTCGAGCCGGACGCTTTGATCGTGTCATCGTCCGCCGAAATCGCAATCACCTGGTCGCCTTTCTCGATGCGCGTGTCCATCGGCGGATTCAACATCGTTTTGCCATCTTTCAACAAACCAATCACCGCCGAATCGTCGAACGCGAGAAGGGCGGAGCCGAATTGCTTGCCCGCGAGCGACGCTTCCTCTTTGAAATAAATTTCGTCGCCGCCAAAGTTGAGCAGTTCGGTGTACACAATCGAGAGACCGGATTGGCGGCAAGTTTGCACCGTGATCCGCGAAATCAAATCGCCGACCAACACAATTTCCGCTTCGTCGCGTCCGACCATTTTCGCGACCGCGACATTTTTCGGATCGCGAATTTCCGCGACGATGTGATACTTGGCTTTTTTGCGTTTCGGATTGTTCGTGATCGCGAGCATCGTTTTGATGACGTGCGTATCGGGATCGTCCACCGCTGGCGCGACGATAATGATCGCGCGCGCGGCGTGCGGATTCACAATCGCGAGATCCGCGAGATCGAGCGGCGAGCCGGTGCGACACACGATCCGCGTTTTGCCAGTGGTGGGGATTTGCGCGCGAATCGCGTCTTCCATCTCGACTTTGTCCTGGTCGGCAAGAATTACAATGCGCGGATTTTTTTGATTCGCGTTCGCCTGGCACAGTTCGGAAATGATCGTAAACACTTGCGGCGACCAACCCAGGATGAGCGTATGATTTTGCTCGACGACGAACGAGCGACCTTTGCGGAGGTCTTCGAGTTTCGCTTCGATGCCGCTTGTCAACACGCCGATCAAAATGCTGATGATGAACACGCCGCCAAGCGTTACGATCAACATCGCGAGCAAATAAGCGGGCGAGCCGGCGTCGCCGCCCATCGTGCCGGCGTCGAGCGTTCGCATCAAACTGCGCCACGCGATTTCGAACAAGTCCGGGGCGGGTTCGGCTGGCACATCGGGATTTTCCGGCGCGGGCGGGTTCGCGATGCCGGTGAGCGTAATGACCAACGTCATCACGAGAATGAACACGAGCGAGAGAATGCCAAGCCACGCGATCAGCGCGATCGGTCCTTTCGACATTGTATTGTCGAACCAATAACGCAAACGATCGGCGAAGGTGATTTTTTTCATGATGATGCTCCTGATGTTATTTAGAACTGTATTGTCGTGTGATTGAATCATTGCAGTGGTTTCGATGCCTTGCCAACTTCTATCTCTGTTAGTTTCAATGCGACCTCGCCCAGAGCGTCACATGCGACACTATATGCTGACGATAGATTACTTGTTGTTGTAGGAGGATGATGAACGGCATTGTGCAACGATTTTGCAATTTTACGAAGTTTCCTCTGCGCGCTTACTCTATCATCCATAGCAATTTGATCCGCTAATCTCCCTAGTGTCACTATTGCCTCCGGTGTCGCTTTGCAGGCGGCGAGTAGAGCATCAATAACTGCCGACCCTGGTTCTCTAACGTTGGCTAGCCCAGCCGCCGCAGTCGAAGAAATGTTCCAGTCCTCTTTGTCATTGAGAGCACGTTGGAATAGCTCTATTATTTCAGACGAAAGTGGCTCTACTGTACTTAATGTTTTAAGAATGCTAGAGCGCGTCCATGCATTCGAATTTTCGTATCCTTGAACAAGTAAAGATACGCCTTCAGAACTTGGTTGCTTCAGAGACTCAAGAGCCGCATGACCTGCCCCATATAAAAGGTGGTCGTATTTAGCAACAATTTCCAATAGCAATTTTATCAAATCAGGACCAGCATGTCTAACGTTTCCTAATGCTCGCACCAAACCTTCTTGGGTTTCGCTTTCTGACGAGAACCCTTTGACATGACCAGTCCACTCGCTGGGGTTTAGGCGTGAAAGAAGAACCTTTTGTACTTCGGGATAATCGGCGGCTAATTTCGCTAGTGCATTTGCTGCAGCTATCGGCTCCATAAAATCGGCATACCACGCCCAGGCTTCACCTCTTCTGAGACCTGTTTGTTTGAATACTATTTCTTCTATCATACGCCCGCTCATTGAACCACTAACAGACACAATCAATGGATCAAATATTGCTTTTGCGCGTTCATGCGTCATACTGGGTTTCTTACCCACGACAATCTCTGAGAGAATTTCTATTGTTGTTCTATCATCTGGGGTCTTTATGATAGAGATAGATTTTTCTGTACCACTGTTGAATTCTTGATGCTTCCCTTCCCTTCTCCACCACAGAGAATCTTCCGGTTTGAAATGGATAAGGGATATACTATGGTCGTCCCAAGCTCTAAAACAAGCCAACGCCGCAACCACATGAGGATCAGCCCGCTCGATTTCTTGTTCGGGCCAACCAAATTCGCGCCAGAACGTTGGGTATGCACAGTGATAGGCTTCAAATAAGATTTTTAACTTTACATCAGTAACCATACGCAGACTTATTTTGAGCCAGCTCGATTCGTCTGTTTGATATGATTTGGCAAAAACAACATATTGGTCAAATTCGTTCTGCCGAACCCTTTCGTCAGGTCCCGTCAATCGTTTGATTGATTGTCGAAGAAGATCTTCTGCCTCAGTGGTTAGCAGTCCATAGAATTCGCTTTGATGTGGATCAAGGCGCGCTCCAAGTATATCTGCAAATATGAAAGGATCGGCATTGCGTACTATGTTCAAAAATCGAACGATTATGTCAGGTCTGCTGATTCCCCAACGAACTAAC
>JACRPR010000002.1:10183-14951 GCA_016223105.1 Chloroflexota bacterium
AACTAACGATTCACGCGTGGAATAAAAAAAAAAAAAAAAATCGTCCATGAGCTTTCGCAAGCATATATCAAAGAATGACTCTGTGAGGTCAATTGTCTCAGATTGGATGTTTCCATCGGGCTTGACTATCTTGCACTGTACTAACGGAGAGCCCTTTATTAATTTCGCCAATAATGACCTTGCCAATGGGACCACTTCTTCATCCTCATATCCTTTTCTGAGGAGATAGGTAACTATCTCAGGCGATGCCACCTTGAAGAGTTTTCTACCTTCTTTCAAGCCCTCCCAAAGGTTATCATCGAAGATAGTGCTGGAAGGATCGTCAGAACGCCACTGGAACAATCCTTTTCTCGACTGCAATCCTAGCATAAGGAATGCCATGGCGCGCATATTCGTTTCTGCCGCCTTGCAGAGTGCCCATGCGACAGGGTAATGGAAATCAGGCAGGTCAGAATCCGGCTCGGGGGTTGTAGCAATTTCCAACAGCCGATCTACAACTTCCGTGTGTTTCTGCCCAAGTAGTCCTAGTGCTTCCAATATGATTTCAACCGGTTCTCCCCAGCCGTACGTTCGACGATATTCGAGCTGTGCTTGCATCAAGGCATCGACTACGTCAGATGTTCCAGGTTCAACTTTCCCTAAAGATTCGGCGGCGACACCAAGAGTAGTAGGGTGCTTGAGTGCATCTAACAAGTATTGTGTAATCTGGGGGTCTTTGAAATTCAGATCCCCCACTGCTTTAATTGATGCGCGTTGGAGCATCATTTTTTCTTGTGGCTTTGCATTTGCTTTGCCGAGACGATCCCTACCTTGTACCATCGCAACCAGGGACGGAAGAGTACAAAGATATCCTTGTTCGCCTATCGAAGAAAAAACTCTTTGAATTGAACGCGCCAAGACGGTAGGCGGATTTTGATAACCTGACTCTTGCTGAATTACTTCTTGAACATAAAGGCGCAGTAGATCGTTGAGAATTTGATTGTACAGTTTCCCTTGCACCTGACTTCCACTGCCCAGACATTCTCCTGCTAAAATCAAATCGCGCTTGAGTTCTCGCTCATACAGACTATGCGCGGCAAGGATGTGTCTTATCAAGGTTGGTGCTTTTGTGCCCCCAACCAGCGCAGACATAAGAAGGATTGGCTCTCGCCATTCACTGTGGTGCAATCTTGGACGCAGAAATCGCCACGCTTTTTTCGGATTCTTCTGCCATTGTTTGGACAACCGTTGGGCAACAAAATATTCGCGGAATGTGCGGTGTCGAAAATCAATGTACTCTTTTCGTTCATATCGGTAGGTTGCCAGCAATCCGACGCGTTCACAGAGAAATTCAAGTAGGTCAGCCCCGTCTTCTACTTTGGCATCGTTACTCTCAACAGCAAGAATCAGTTCCTGGTCTGTCCTCCGCCCCTGGGTATGAAGCATCCATGCAATTTCTTCAAGCGCATTGCTTATTTGTTTGCGACTCCAACGGACGCCTTCAGATCGTCGCCTTTGCTCGCGAGACATCCAAACCTGGCTCACATACCGATGGTATAGGTCAGCTCGGCTTCGCGCTACTTCACCACGCTCAACGTAAAATGAAATAGCTAATCTTAGCAACAATGGATTGCCAATCACTTGCTGTAAACTTGCTCTTTGTTGCATCTCCTCAAGCAGTGTTCGCGCCTGACTATTAGCCGCTTCTTCTTCTAACCCGGCAATGGCTTTCAACCAACCAATAGTATAAGGAAGAGCATCATCTATTCCCCCAAAGGGTCGTATCGTATAATGTCGGAACGGTTCATCCAATACTCGCGTAGTGCGATATCCCATCGTACGCGCGGTAACAACTATCCGGCAACGACTTCCTTCGTCAGTCTTTGCAAAATTGGAGATGGCTTCAACTACTTTGGTTCGCCTCGCATCAGGTACTTCATCCAGTCCATCCAATAGAGCAACAACCCGACCCTTAGTTAGCCATTGCTTTAGTAGCAAGAGGGCGATTCTTTGAGATTCGGCTGTTGAAACTGAATCAAACAACCCAACACTAGCCACCGACTCGACCATCAAATCGCCCAGTGATTGATTATCACTCCAAGCACGTAGATCAACCCGAATGGGCAACCGATCTTCATGCAGACCGATTTGATCGCGTGTTTGATTATCATCCGCAAAACCAAGGGATATGAATTGGAGCGTAGTTGTCTTGCCAGCACCAGGGTCACCAAGAATCACCAAGCGTGTATGTTCTCGCAAGGCAGTTGAGAGGAGTACGGGATGTGAAAGCGATCGGGTCTCGACTTGCAAAGGTTCCTGCTCGTTAGGATGTTGAGAGGGTTTGTCTGTTTTGCCTTGTCGTCTCGAGTCGGATTGAATATCAGTATATGCTTCGCGCATAGGCGTTTCTGTGCTCTGCAACATTACAAAAACGTCTGACAGCGGTGCAATAATATGGTCGACTCCCTCAGTGTACAATGTACAGCACTGTTCCCGAATCTGCTCAAGGTAACGTTGTTCGTACTTCATGATGAGCGCGGGAGTAAGTGGCCCGTGAAGTTTCTCGTGTACCACCCGGGCGATGAATGCGGCAAGGTCTTGCTTAATCCATTCGGCGAGTTGCTGTGCTTCTTTAAATTTTGGGCGACGGAAATAACCTTCTTTGAAGTCTTGAACGCGGGTCAGAAACGCATCTTGTTCAGGTTCAAGCTGAATTTCCTTGATGTAGGTGAGGATGCGATCGGGATATTTGTGGCGAAATTCAGCGAATTCAAATTCGGAGACAGAAACGCCACTGTCAATTTTCCAGCCGTATCGCGCGCCATAGACGCCTATGTAAATGTTCGCACTTTCGATCATCTCGCGAATCGCGGTTAGCGACGGGACCGGTTGTGTCCCATAAGTCTCCGCCATCACTGGTTCATGACCGAGCGCGCTAATCGCATTCGCAACGGCTTGGCGTTCCAGTTGCAAATCATCTTGCGTGCCGCTGATGAAGATTTTCAGTTTATCCATCGTGACTTACCAGTCAACAACGCTCCGGCGAGTGCCAACCAAGCAACAATCCAACTATCCAACAATCGCTCTACCATGGCTTGCGCTTTCTCGCTTGCTCGATATCTTGTTTGAGTTCGGCTTCAAGTTCCTCTGGCTTGTAATTAAACACCGGCACACGATACCGTCCGCACATTTCGAAAAATTCGATGCGCGACATTCCGGCAAGTTCGGCGGCTTTGCCTGATGACAGTTTGCCCAGCTCGAACATCTTGAGCGCCGCCATCAAACGAATTTGCGCGCCCAATTCTGCCGGCGTGGTCTTGACTGCCAGATCGAGATCATCCGGTAATTCTAGCGTGATTGCTCTTTCGCTCATCTCGCGCCTCCTTGCTCATCATTTTAGCCGACTGTTGAAACTCTGTAAATCCACCCTCCACGTAACACCAAAGTGAGCGTCAACTAGCCAACAAACTCGCGCACAAAATTGTAATACCCGCGTCGCCCGCCTTCCTTTTGCCACATTTCAATCGAACGCAAGATGCGTTGCAAGCACAAAATAATTTCGTCCACCGTTTTGGGCGACATCTCAACATCCGGCGGCTTGCCATCTTCAGTCAACAGCGTTGCGCGTCCCAGTCGCCAATCGCACATCACTTGCACGTTTTTGTACGCGTCCTGCGCGAAGGCATTGAGCCGCGCGGTTGGCGCGGCGCGTCCGCGCGCTTCCGCTTTGTACGCGCGCATCAACGCGTGGACGCCCTCGCGCGCGTCCCAGTCCGTCATTTCAGTGTGTTCGGCGTACGTGTGCGCGAGTGCGGTCTCGATGTTGTGCAAAACGTCCAGGTATTCTTCTTCAAATGGATCGGGCATCGTTGCCTCCTTTGTTATTTTAACCCACTCTGCAAAACCTGTAAATACGCGCGCACTCTCTGCGCGCGCAGGGCGCGTTTATGCCCCAGCAACCATTTTATGCTTTCGCGCGCGATTTGAAAAACGAACGTCGCGAGCAAAAACGCGCGCAAAATTTCCGCGCTGAACGCGCCGCGCGTTTTGCGAACGAAGCGAATCTTGCTCGTGTTAAAATGAATGTCGCGCGCGGCGACCGCTTGCTCGGACGATTTGCCTTCGTAATGAATCACTTGCGCGGTCGGCAGATAAAAAATTTCCCAGCCCGCGCGTTTCGCGCGATAACACCAATCGAGTTCTTCCGAGTACATAAAGAACGCTTCGTCCAGTCCGCCGATCTGATCGTACACATCGCGCCGCACAAACATCGCCGCGCCGTTGATCCAATCCACCGGTTGAATCGCGTCGTCGCGCGTGTCGCGCAGATAATAGCGCGCCAACACGCGATTGCGCGGAAACCATTCCTGCAAAATTGTAGATTCGAGAAATGCGGTGGCGAGCGTGGGGAAGCGCCGCCGCGAGGATTGGATCGAGCCGTCGCCGTAAAATAATTGGGGACCGATAATGCCGACGCGCGAATTGGCTTGTGCGAAATCGTACAGCGTTTGCAGTGCGCCGGGTTTCAGTTCCGTGTCCGGGTGGAGCAGAAAAAGATAACGCCCTTGCGCGATCGCAAGGGCTTGATTGTTCGCGCGCGTAAATCCCAGGTTTTCGGAATTCGCGATCACGCGCGCGCTTGGAAATTCTGCGCGCACCATTTCGACCGTGCCATCGCGCGACGCGTTGTCAACGACGATAATCTCGGTAATTGGTAATTGCTGATTGGTAATTGGTAATTGCCAATTGCCAATTACTGATTGCAGACAGCCGCGCAACAGCTCACGCA
>JACRPR010000036.1 GCA_016223105.1 Chloroflexota bacterium
TTTGTTTGATACATTTCGCGATACGTGATGAGATGCAAATCAAAACCTTGCGCTTCATCATCGAGCGGTTTCTGCGTTACGTCGAGACCTGGTGGAATGAATGTGGGATAACCCAGGATCGGTTTGCCGGTCATCGCGTGTTTCAGTTTCGCGGTCTTTTCCTGATACAGGTTGATCAGTTTGCCGTACTTGTTCGCGACCTTGTCGCCGTCGTAAATTTTCGCGTAATCCTGGAAGCGACCGCCGCGATTCATCACGGTAACAAACTTGGGCCACACCTTGTCGCCAACGAGCGCCTTCCACGCGTCGGGATCGAACACGCTCTTGGGCAAGTGCTTGCGCGAATCGAGGAACAGTTTGATCTCCGCTTCGTCCGCGTCTTGCACACCATCGGTGCCGTCCGCTTTTTCGCCGAACGCGAGGTTCGCGACCATCCGCACGTACAGATCGTTCATATGCGAAAGTGATTTGCCTTCGCCGAAGCCGTTGGGACCAAAGTTGGGCAAGTTGAGTTTTTCGGCGAGCGCGAGGAGCGTGGATTCGAGCGAGATTGGCATTTCGCGGCCGTACACCTTGACCGTTTCGATCAACGGCGCGATGGTCGGCTGGCGCACCGGTTGCACCTTGACCGTCATCGAAGGATGCGACCCCGCGAATTCCCAACGTTCGAGATTCGTGAGATCGGGGAAGATGTAATCCGAGTACATTGACGTTTCACCCACGACGATATCACTCGTGATGAACAACGGAATCTTGTTCGGATCGGCGAGAATATCAATGTTCGTGTTGCCTGCCGGCAACGAGTACACCGGCGAACCCATATACAAGAACAACGCTTTGATTTGGTACGGATACGCGTCGCCCATCGAAGGAATCAATTCCTGGTAAATGTCCGACGCGAGCGGGTACCAATTGCGTTTCGCGGGATAGCCCTCAAAGATCGTGGACTCGTCGTACTTGGCATCGTGGCGAATGATCGAAAGTCCGAACGGGTTGTGTTTGTTCGGCACCATCTTGCCCAGATCGAAAGGTCCCGCGGCTTTAGCGCCCGACGCATCGTACGTCGAGAGACGCACAAAGCCGCCCTTCCAATCGTAATTGCCGAGCAAGAGATTGACCGTGTTCCACGCGAGCACGTTGTAAAAACCGTTCGTGTGTTGCGACACGCCGCGATGAATATCGCACACCGCTTTCTTGCCGTGCACCGTCAACTCACGCGCGATTTCTTCCAGGTCGCGCGCGCTCACGCCGGCGATCTCCGCCCACTCTGCAAACTTTTTCGCGTTCGCGGATTCGGTCAAGATGACAAACCCGGTTTTCACTTTGAAATCTTTGACCGCCGCGTCCACGACGAGATCGCCGACGACCGCGGTCTTGTCATCGTTCGGATCGAACGCGACCGGTTTGCCATCCACCATCGCGACGAGTGGATCGAATGTAAATTCTTTTTCGCCGGCTTTCCACACGTCAATTTCTTTACCGTCCTTGTCCTTGCCTTTTTCTTTCGTTGCGATGCCGGCTTCAACACCGCGCAAGAACACGGTCGGCGCGCCCTGGGCATCGAGTTTGACGAGCCAGGTCGTGTTGCTCCACGACGATTCTTTCGCCGCGGTCGCCGCGGCTTTGTTCGCGGCGCGCAAGAATTTTTCGTCGTACTTTTTGTTTTCGATCAGGTAGCGCACGATCGCGAGACCAATCGCGCCTTCGGTGCCGGGTTTGTTCGGCATCCACTTCCACGCCTTTGTCGCGAGTTTCGACAAGCGCGGATCAATCACCGCGTAGCGCAGTTTGCCTTCGACGAGACGATTCGTGATGCGCGGCACGCGATTGCTGGGTCCGTAATTTCCTTCAAACGGCGACGCGCCGACAAACAGGACGAATTCGGAATTTTCGGTGTCGGCTTGCCAGTAAAACTTTTCGCCGCCGGTGAAACTGCCCGCCGCGAATTGTTCGCTCATCGCCTTGCCGGAAAAGTACAGCGAACCCTGGCACACGGTCGTGTGTCCGTGCGTGTTGGTCGAACCGAACCCGTCGCGCGTAAAGCGGTTGAAAAAGTCCGAGCGACCACCTTTGGCGCGCCCCCACGAGAAATCGAACTGATTGTTTTTGGGTCCGAGATCAGGATGATCGGGATCAATCAGTTTATCCAAGTCAGCGGCGAATTTCTTTTTGAAATCCTCGACGAGTTGCTTTTTCTTATCCTTGTCTTTTTCCGCGAGGATTTTCGGCAGTTCGTCCGCCATTGCTTTTGCGACTTTCGGGTCTTTGAGCGCGTACAATTCTTTCAAGCCGGTAACGACGCGATTTTCTTCGCCCGGCACGTTCGCGAACAGTTTGCCGCCTTCGACAATTTCGGTAATCGCTTTGTCGAATTCAACTGCTTGCCATTTGTTTTCGCCGCGCTTGCCGGCGCGTTTCAACACTTTGACGAGACGATACGGATCGTACGTCGTTTGAATCGCCGCGTGCGCTTTGGGACAGACCGCGCCATCAATCGTCGCGGCTTCTTGCATCGTCGTTTTATAACCCAGATGCGGATTCAACGTGAACGGGTTGAACGGGTTGCCATCAATTTTCGAAACGACACCGTTCACCAATTTTACTTTGATGCCGCAGTTGGTGTTGCACTGCTGGCACACGCTGTAAATAATGTTTGCCGGGTTCGCAAGCGGATAACCCGGTTCGGTTGCCGCTTCCGCGCTACCCGACATCATATCCCACGCAACGTTCAACGTGCCCGCCATCGCCGCCGAGCCGCCGAGGAACGCGCTGATTTTTAGAAAATCGCGGCGCGTGAGGTCTGTAATTGGATTATCGAGTATTTTATTTTGGTCATCCATTTTCATTTCTCCTGTCGTTGGTAAATTGGTAAATGGTAAATAGTAATTACCACTTACCATTTACTTGGCTTCGCCCAAGCCCTGCATTTCAGGAACCGCGAGACCTGGGATGACGATGTTGAGCCGGACGGTGAAGAACGTCACCGCGATCAGCAATCCCGCCATCGCGACCCAGAACGGCGACTTGGCTTGCCAGAACATTAACAAAATCGGAACGACGACGCCGAGTCCGATATGCACGCCCCAGAACACCCAGGCATAGGGTCCGAATAAAACCAGTTTCATACTCGCGACATCCGCGGGAATCGCGGAATATAATCCGATGGAATACTCCGCCCATTCGAGCATCACGTCGAACATCAGTAGACCGAGCGCGATCTTACCGAGAAACAACACGGTCTCTTTGTGTTCGCTCGAACCGTGATTGGGTCCGAACACGAATGTGACGAACGTGAGCAACGCGCCGCCACTGCACAATGCACCGACGAGAAACATAATCGGCGTGAGACCGGAATTCCAGTACGGGCGCGCGCCGACGACGCCGAACAACGCGCCAACGCCGCCGTGAAAAGCGATCGCGAGCGGAACGCCAATCGTGCCAAGCACGCGCAAGAATTTTTTATCGCGCGCGAGCGCGTTCGCGGAAACATCTTTTTGCCCGAACGTCAAAAACCCGGTGAGTTTGCCGGCGAAATCTTTGCGATTGCTCCACGCGACGAAATCGCCGCGCAATGCGAACCACAATTCGGTGACGAGCAAAACAAAATACGCGGCGTAGAGCCAAATCATCCAGCCCATCATCGAACCGAAATTCGTCGCAAACATCAAGCGCCACGCGCGTTCCGGGCGACCGAGATCGAGAAACACGCTAAACATCGCGATCGCGAGTGAAACGACTGCGGTAAAGAGCGCGAGCTTGCCGATTTTTTCAAGTCGCTTGACGCCGAACGCGTACACGAGCGCGGAGATGAGGAACGCGCCGGCGGACACGCCGACGAGATAAATATACGCGCCGATCCACAAACCCCACGGAATATAACTGCCGTAACTCACATTGAGGTGACCATTCGCAAAGCGGTCGTACAAACCGTACGCGCCGGCGACGAATCCGACAATCGCGATGAGCCACAAGAGTTGTTCTAATTTTTTCATGGTTGGATTCCTTCAATCTCTCAATCGCTTAATCTCTGTTCAAGAGATTTAGAGATTCAGAGATAAAGAGATTGTCTCATACAAGGTAATAGACCTTGGGCTCGGTGCCCATCTCTTCTTTGAGTCGCATCACGTTGGGCGACGCGATCAATCCCGCGACGAGCGAATCGTGATCGCTGGCATCGCCAAAGTACGTCGCGCGACCGATGCAGGTCGTCGTGCACGCGGGCAACATTCCCGCGTTCAAACGATGCGTGCAGAATTGACATTTGCGCGCGTTGCCTTCGGGCGACGCGCCGGCTTTGCGTTCCCACGCGATGCCGTACTCGTACGCCGGCAATTTTTCGTACGATTCCACTTTCGGTCTGCCGGTGATCGCCGCGGGCGTGCCGGGCGTGCCGTCCAAATAATGCCGACCCGAATCGAACGTGCGCGCCGAGTACGGACACGCGGTCAAGCAATACCGACAACCGATGCAATCTTCATAGTTGATCGCGACGATCCCATCAGGACGTTTGTACGTCGCGTTGACCGGGCAAACATTCACGCACGGCGGATTGTCGCATTGCATACACGGACGTGGAACAAAGCGGCGCGTGACATTCGGATACGTGCCGATCTCTTCTTCGAGCACCGGGCGATACGCCACACCGGGCGGCAGTTTGTTTTCGACGATGCACGCAATCGTGCACGCGGAGCAACCGACGCATTTACGCAAATCGAGCGCCATCACCCAATGGCGTTGATTTTCCGGTTTTTTGATCGCGCGTTTCAAATCTTCTTGCATTCGCACAAGTGGATCTTCCGGCGTTCCCACCGGCGCGTCAGCGACGATGAACTGAACGAGTTCTTGTGTCGTGACAGGCATAGCATTACCTCCTGAAAAATGAAAAACCAGAGACTGCTTCACCGCAGTTCTCTGGTTTCAATTTTAAGCGCAAGCGCGGTTGCGTTCTAGCGGGAAAACCCTGTGAATGATTTTACAATGCAAGGGAAATTCCTAGAGTTCCGCGAAATGCGTAGGGGAAATCCTGACAAGATTATTGCGCCGCCCGGCGCGTTAACGCGGCAGAACGATCAATTCGCCGACCATCGAAGGTTGATGCGAGCCGCAGTTGATCTTGAACACCCCGGCTTTGTCCGCCTTGAATGTTACTTTGCTAACCTGACCGCGCTTGACGTTGAATGTAACATTGTACCCTTCGATGACACTGGGATGCTCCGCGCCGTTGATACCCAGGATTTCGAGCGTTACTTCATCACCTTGATTCACAATGACCTGGTTCGGATCCCAGCGATACGCGGACACTTCCCAACGCCCATCCTTGTCGGGCGCTTTCAAAAGATAGCCGCCGCCTGCCGGCAACGCGTCCTTGGGAAATGCTTCTTGTGCCACCACCACGCCACCTTTCGGCTCGACCGCCGTCATCGTAATCGTGCGTTTGGTCGCCGGAATCGCATTTGCCGATTGCGCGCACGCGCCGAGCAACGCCGCGATCACTCCAAGCATCACCACAACTAGAGCAAGTTTCGTTTTCATTCGATTCCTCCTTTTTGATTTGCCCCAATTATCGCACAGCGCATCCCGCGCGCCAATGGGCAATCGCCGCGATTTTCTGGAGACAATCCGCCCAGCCGATTTCGGACAAATGTCCAATGCCACGCGGGACAATCGGTGTTATAATTCCCTCGGGGGAACGATGCTTGGAAAATTGCGCAACGTGACATTAGCGCGCCAATTCATGCTCGCAAGTTTTGTTGTCCTGCTTGCGGGAATGTTGATTATCGGCTGGTGGATCAGCGGACAAATCGAGCGCGGGGTGATCAATCAAACCGCCGGCGTTACCGCGCTCTATGTGGATAGTTTCATCACGCCCCATTTGCAAGACCTCGCGCGTGGCAACCTGCTTGATGCGGAGCATCGCAGTGCGCTCGATAAATTGATGACGACCACACCGTTGGGCAAACGCATCGTCGCATTCAAGGTGTGGTCGCGTGACGGCGAAATTCTCTACAGCACCAGCGCCTCCCTCATCGGTCGCCGTTTTCCGATTGGCTTTGGACTGCAACACGCGCTCGATGGTCAGGTCGCGTCGCACATCAGCAATTTAAAGCAACCGGAAAACGAAGAAGAAAGCAAACGCTGGTTACAGCTTCTGGAAACGTACGCGCCGGTGCGTCTCGCCGGCACGGAACACATTTTTTTCGTATCCGAATTTTATCAGACGGTAGACGATCTCAGCCGCGAAATCCAAATCGCGCAGATGACCAGTTGGATCGTCATCGGGGTTTGTACTACACTAATGTATCTCTTGCTTGCCGGGATGGTGGGACGCGGCAGTCGCACAATCGCGCGTCAGCAACGCGATTTGGCGGAAATGAACGAACGGGTCCGCCGCGCCGCCGCGCGCACAACGGCGCTCAATGAACAATTCCTCCGGCGCATTAGTGCGGACCTGCACGATGGGCCCGGTCAAGATTTGAGTTTCGCGCTCTTGCGTCTTTACACCATCGCAGAACATTGTCGGCAGTGCCTCAACCCGGCGAAACAACAATCGGTTAGCGCAGAACTGGACGCAATTCAAAACTCGTTGCAGAGTGGCTTGGGCGAACTACGCGACATTTCGGCGGGCTTGCGCCTGCCCGAACTCGACGCGCTTTCGCCAACAGAAACGGTCGCGCGCGCAATCCACGAACACGCGAGCAAAACGAACACCCACGTCGAATTCACCGCCGAGCGCGCGCCCGACCGCGCGCCGATGCCGGTGAAAATCACGCTGTTTCGCTTGACGCAAGAAGCGCTCGCGAATTCGTATCGGCATGCGCGCGGGGCGCGCCAAGCCGTACGCGTGTGGAGCGACGGCGCGGTGATTTGTCTGGAGGTCGCGGATACCGGGCGCGGGTTCGATCAGCAGAGCATTTCGCCCGGCACCCAACATCTCGGCTTGGCGGGGATGCGCGAACGCGTGCAGGTTCTCGGCGGAACGTTCGAGGTCGAATCGGCACCGGGCGCGGGCACACGGATTCGCGCGCGCGTGCCGCAAGAGGTGTCTGATGAATGAAACGATTCGCGTCGCGGTCGTGGACGATCATCCGATGTTTCGCGACGGCGTGATTTCGAGTTTACGCGCGGACGCGAACATTCAAGTGGTCGGGCAAGGCGCGAGCGCGGCAGACGCGCTTCACCTAGCGCAAGAACATTTGCCTGACATCCTTCTGCTCGATTTGACTATGCCCGGTGGAGGACTAGACGCGGCGCGCGCGATTGCCGCGTCCTGTCCGGTGACAAAAATCGTTATCCTGACGGTTTCCGAAAACGAGGATGACCTGCTCAACGCGATCAAAGCCGGCGCGCGCGCGTACATTTTGAAGGGCGTCGCGGGAAACGAACTCGCGCGCCTGGTGCGCGCGGTGTATCAAGGCGAGGCGTACATCGCGCCGAAACTCGCGAATCGAATGTTGATCGAAATGACGCGCGCGCCGCGCGCCGAGAATCCGCTCGACCAACTCACCGAACGCGAACACCAGATTCTCGAACTCGTCGCGTCGGGCGCGACGAATCGCGAAGCAGGCGCGCATTTGCACCTCGCGGAGAAAACTGTGCGCCACTATATGACGAACATTTTGCAAAAACTCCACGTCCGAAGTCGCGTCGAGGCGGCATTGCTCGCGCAAAAAGCCGGGCTGGGCGACGCGCGGTGAGCGCAAAACAAGAATCGCGAACCTAAAGGTTCGCGATTCTCGTATCAAGCGAGACCGTGCCGCCTATGCCTTGTGTTCCGCCACACGCGGCGCTTCAGTCGGTGTGATTAGCGGCGTCTCGATCTCCATCTCGCCAGCCAAGCCCTTGACCGCCAACGCAAAACCGATAAAGATGAGCGTGCCAAGCAGAGTGTCGCCCACCAAAACCCAAATCGCCATGTTTTCCATTTTTGCCTCCTTGAAATCAGAATCGAATTTCAATCTCTGATTGCACTATAATCGCGATGGGCATTGGCGACAATCGCTTTTTCGACCAAACGGCATACTCTGCGCGCAGTATTTTTTCCTACTGTATTCAAAGTAACCCGTTCTCGATCGCGTATCGAATCAGCTCGGCGCGATTGTGCAAGTTTAGTTTTTCCATAATGTTCGCGCGATGCGTCGCGACAGTGAACGGACTGAGCACCAGCTTGTCCGCGATTTGCTGATTCGTCAAGCCGTCCGCGACGAGCGCGAGAATTTCGCGTTGGCGCGGCGTGAGTTCCTCGATTTGATTTTTCTCGACGCTATTCGCGCGTTTCAAATAATCGCCGACAAGTAATTTCGCGACGATGGGTTGCAAGTACACCTCGCCGCGCTGAATCGCTTGCAAGGCAATCAACAATTCCGTGACCTCCGCGCCTTTGAGAAGGTACCCCGATGCGCCCGCCGAGAGCGCGCGAAATAAATAATTCGCGTCATCGTGCACCGTGAGCAAAAGCACATTCACGCCGGGCATTTCGCGTTTGATGCGCGCGGTCGCGTCGAGTCCGTCGAGTTCGGGCATGCCAATGTCCATCAGCACGACATCCGGCGCGAGCGCGCGCGTTTTTTCAATCGCTTCAATACCCGTCGCCGCTTCGCCAACCACCGCGATGCCGCTTTGCGTTTCGAGTAGAGCGCGAATCCCGCGCCGCACGAGCGTGTGATCGTCCGCCAAAAGAATTTTGATTTTGTCTGCCATCTTTACATTTTACTCACACCGGAATTTCTACCCGCACGCGCGTTCCGTTGCCAACCTGGCTCGCAATCTCCAACCGTCCGCCGAGCAATTCCGCGCGCTCGCGCATTCCCAGCAAACCGACGCCGCCCGCGCGCCACGCGTCCGCGACATTGAATCCCGCACCATCGTCTTCGATTGTCGCGTTCACGCGCGCGGATTCAAATTGCAAACCCAGCGCGATCTGTTTAGCGCGCGCGTGCTTGACGACATTGTTGATCGCTTCCTGCGCGATGCGAAAGAGCGCGGTCTCGATGTGCGGCGCGAGCCGCCGCCGCGCGCCGTGAATCTGAAACTCAAACGCGATTTGCGCCGGCGCGCACGCGCGTTCGCCGAAACTGCGAATCGCCGGCGCGAGCCCCGCGTCGTCCAGCACCGTCGGACGCAAATCGAAAATCAATCGCCGCGTCTGTTCGAGAATTTGCGCGGCGAGTGTGTGCGTGTCCACGAGCCGCGCGCGCGTCGCGTCATCGCGCGCGAGGGTTTGCTCGTGCGTTTGCAAACCGACGATCAGCGCGGTCAAACTCTGCGCGAATTCGTCGTGCAATTCACGCGCGATGCGTTTGCGTTCTTCCTCTTGCGCGTCAATCACGCGGTCGAGCAATTGCCGGCGAAACAATTCGCGTCTCTGCGCTTCAGCCAGTTCGAGATTTTCAATCGCCAAACCGATCTGCTGTCCCAGCGCGGTCAGCAAACGCAAACGTTCGGCGGCAAAACAATCCGGTTCGGCGCACGCGAGATGCAACGCGCCCCAGACGCGTTCGTGCGCCGCCAACGGAACAATCGCGTGATGCGCGGCGAGCGTCGCGCATTTGTCGCCGTTATGTGTCAACCGCGCGTGATCGGTGATCTCACGCGCGCACTCACACGCGATAATTTCCGCCGCGCGCGCCGGTTCGATCGCGCGCGTAGCGACCACGCGCGCGGAATCGTTTTCGCGCAACGCGATCCAGCCGACCGCTAAATTCATCACTTGAAGCGTTTCATCGAGCGCGCTGTTCAGCAACGCATCGAGATTTGCGCTGTGGCTAATCGCGCCCGCGAGCGTATTGAGCGCGCGCAGTTGTTCGTTCGACGTTTGCAACGCGCCTTGCGATTGCGCGAGCGCGCGCGTCATCGCGTTGAACGCATTGCCGAGTTGCGCGATTTCATCCTGCCCCGCGATCGGCGCGTGATGCGTGAAATCGCCGCGCGCGACGGCGCCGGTTGCCTCGACCAATTTTTCAAGTGGACGCACGAGCACGCGCGCGAGCAGGTACGCGGTGATAAAAACCGGGATCAGACTCAACGCGGTTTGCGCGAGCAAGTTGAACGTGTGGCGATCAATGTCCGCGTTCAACGCGCGCTCCGACATACCGACGCGCACGTTGCCCAATTTACCATCGAACAACGGCGCGGCAACATCGAGCACAAAACCTTCTTCGGTGTTGATCCGTTGCACATGAAAATGCTCGTCCGCGCGCACCCGATTCGCGTCGAGCAATCCTTTCGGAATCCCGCGCCCGAACGATTGCGCCAGCACGCGGCTTTGCGCGTCCAACACCAGGATATAGCGCGCATCGGGATTGTTGAGGAGCGTATCGTTGATCAGTTCGTTGAGCCGAAAGAGATCATTCGTCAGCGCGGCATCGGTCGCGTACGCGGCGAACGCGGACACGGTCGCGACGCTCCGTTGTTCAAATTGCTCGCGCGCGAATTGCTCAACTTCGGCGCGATTCAAGTACGTGCGAATCAAACCCAAGCCGAGCGTGAGCAAAAGCATCGCACTAACAAGTTGAAAGGAGAGTGAAGTCCACCGCATGATCGCTTTTCAATTCCGAATTACTTTTTCGATTGCCCCGCGCGCACGCGCATCGCGCGCACCGAGTCGTACGCGCGGTCGTCGGGAATAACGAAACGATCAATCCCAATCCTGGCAAGAATCGCGCGCCCCGCGTCGTCTCCATTCATCAGCAACAACGCCTCGCGCAATTGCGTTTTGAGTTTCGCGTCGAGATTCGGATTGATGACGAGCGGCGAACTACCGAACGGTCCGAACCGCGCGATAATCCGCGTCCGCGCGGGCAACGGCGAACCGGACGCGACGAGAAAGTCAAAGACCTGGTTGTCCACCGTCGCGCCGTCCACTAAATTTTCCGCGACCGCTTTGATCGAATTGTCGTGGCTGTATGTGAAAATCGTGCGCGCGAAAAACGCGTCGGGTGTCGTTTGCATTCGCAAAAGTTGATCCACCGCGACGAGCCGCCCCGTGTTCGAGAGCGGATCCGAAAACGCGAACGTCTTGCCGCGCAAATCCGCGAGTGATTTCGCCGCGCTGTCCAACGGTACGATCAGATACGCGTAATACACGGTCTCGCCTTTCACTTGCGGCACAACGAGCGCCTCCATTCCAAATTGCTCTTGTCCTTCGAGGTACGCGTTCGTGCAAACAAGCGCGAGCGCGACCGTGCCTTCGCGCACCATCGCGTTGATTTCGTCGTACGTCTTACCCTGCACGATTTGCGCGGGGCGATTGAGTTTTTGTCCGAGGTAATTCGCGAGGTCTTGATAAAGCGTAAGACTCGTGCGCGGGGAATAGACCGGTGCGATCGCGATGCGGAGCGCGTCGGCATTGACCGGCGCGGCATCGCGCGCGGGCGCGTCCGTTTCCAAATCGGCGAGCCGCACGCGCGGCAAGTTCGCGTCGGCAGACGCGCACGCGGTTACGAAAATCAGCGCGAGCAAAAAAAATCTCACGTCATTCCTCCACCATCCACCCTTCCTGGATCGCGTACCGCACGAGCGCGGCGCGGCTGGTGAGTCCCAGTTTTTCCATTCCGCGCGCGCGATAACTTTCGACCGTTTTTACGCTGAGGGATAATTGATCCGCAATGTCCTGGTTCGTGTGTCCGAGCGCGACGAGTTTCAACACCGCGCGTTCGCGTTCGCTCAATTCGGCGGACGATGCGGACGATGCGTGCGCGGAGGGAATCATCTTGTCAATCAAAATTTTCGCGTGCGAGGGATGAATGTACACATTGCCGCGCATCACCGCGCGAATCGCGGAAATCAATTCCGCGTCCGCCGCGCTTTTGGGACAATAACCCGCCGCGCCGGCTTCGAGCGCGCGACGCAAGTACCCTTCTTCTTCGTGCATCGTCAACACCAGGACGCGCACGTTTGGATGCGCGCGTTTCACTTGGCGTAATACTTGCAAGCCGTCGGTCTTGGGCATTGTGATATCGAGAATGAGCAAATCGGGCGCGAGGTCGCGCGTCGCGGACAACGCTTCTTGTCCGTTCGTCGCTTCGCCGACAACGCTCAAATCGTCTTGCGCGTTGAGCAACATTTTCAAGCCGGAACGCAAGACGGAATGATCGTCGGCAAGAAGGATGCGAGTTTTGGTCATTGGAATTGATCTCAAATCAAATGTAACTACTCAGCCCATGTCATTGCGAGCGGTTTTCCCTGGCACTTGCGTTCCCGCCAGGGCAAGTGTGCGAAGCAATCCCCGACCTGGTCGATCCGGATTTGCAACGCGGGGATTGCTTCGTCGGCAAAAACCGCCTCCTCGCAATGAAGTTCCGCGCGTTCGCGCATGCCATGCAAACCGAGTCCACTTTCTTCGGGCGAGAGATCAAGCACCGCGCGCGCGTCAAAGCCGCGCCCGTCGTCTTCGATGATCGCGATGACCGCGCGCGTTTTGCGCTCGACGACGATGCTCACATTTTGCGCGCGCGCGTGTTTCGCAATGTTCGTCAACGCTTCTTGAATGATCCGATACAGCGCAAGTTCAACTTGCGGCGAGACGCGATCGCCATTGCGAAAGCCGGTCATTTGCAAATCGGTGTTCAAGCCAAAATTCGCGCGATAATTCGCGATGTAGCGTTCGAGCGCGGCGGACAATCCCAGGTCGTCGAGCAACGCGGGACGCAATTCGCGCGCGAGGCGTTTCACCGATTCGAGCGTTTGCGCGGCAATCTCGCGCAGATCGTTGAGCCGCGCACGCGATTCAGTTTCCCCGGCTTCGCCCGCGACGCGCAAGCCGACCATCAACGACGTGATCGCTTGCCCGGTGTCATCGTGCAATTCGCGCGCGATGCGTTTGCGTTCCTCTTCCTGCGCGCCGATCACTTTTTCGAGCAATTGCCCGCGCACGCGTTCCTTCTCGCGCAGATCGTCCCACAAACGCGCGTTCTCAATCGCGACACCGAGTTGTTGCCCGATCGCTTCGAGCAACTTCACTTCCGCCGCGCTGAACGCGTGCGCGTCCGCGCTCGCGATGCCCAACACACCCAACACGGTCGCGTGCGCGAGAATCGGCACGGTAACGTGCGATGCGATCGCGCTCGCGTTCGCAAGTGTACCATCGCGCAGAGGACATCGTTCCGGCAATGGCGCGACGACGATGGATTGTTTATCCGTGAGCGCGATTGTGCAAGGACAACCGTGCAACGCGGTCGCGACTTCGCGTTCGCCTAAATCGCGCGGCAAACCAAGCCAGGTCGTCATTTGAATCTTTTCGCCATCCAGCAAAAAAATCCAACCCGCCGGAAGATCGAGCGTGTCGAGTAACGCGCGTAACGATCGTTCCAAGGTTTCCGCAAGCGGCGCGGGCGCGTTCACCGCGTTCGCGACCGCGTTCAACGCTTCGAGTTCGCGTTGCCGCCGCAACATCGCGCGTTGCGCCGCGTCGAGTTCGCTCGTCATGCGATTGAACGCAGTCGAGAGTTGTCCGATTTCATCGTCGCCCCAGGGCGGCATGCGTTGCATCAGATCGCCGCGCGCAACCGCGTGCGTAACATCCACGAGCGCGCGGATCGGGCGCGTGAGAATCAACGTGAGCAAGTACGCCGCGCCGACGCCGAGCAGTGACACCGCGAACGTTGTCAGCAACATCTGGCGCGTCAATTCGTCCACCGCCGCGCGCGCGCTGTGTTCGGTCAAGCCGACGCGCGCGAAACCGGCGCGTCCATCAAAAATCGGCACCGCGACATCGTGAATCGCGCCTTCATCACTCGTGAGGACGACGACGTTCGCGCGCGCCGCGGTCGCGACTGGATTTTGTTCCGCGAGCCCGCGCGGAAATCCTTCATCGAACGAATGGACGAGGACGCGGCGATATGGATCGAGGATGAACGCGTAGCGGAGATCGGTATTGTTGCGAAGCGAATCGGTGAGGAGTTCGTGGAGCGCGTAGGTGTTGTTGATGAGAATGTAATCGGTCGCGTGCGCGGCGAGATCGCGCGCGATTGAAATCGCGCGCTCGTCCAACCGCGCGAGCAAACTCGCGGTCATACTCGCGCGCGCTTCCCAGGTGATGACGAATCCCAGCAACAAAACGAGCGCGAGGACGATGCCCATAATTTTCGCGCGGACACTCGGACGCAGGATCCAATTGCGGATTGCCCTTTTGAAATCTGCAATCCGCAATCTGAAATTTGAAATGCTCATGGCGCGGTGTTGATTTCCAATTCCAGCGCGCGCGCGGAATCGTAAATGCCGTCGGGCGCTTGCACGAACCGATCAATCATCAACGTTTTCAAAATCGGCAACGCGCTGGGATCGTAATACATTTTGAGAAAAAGTTCGCGCAGAGTTTCTTTCGTCTGCGGAGATAATTTCGGATTGACGACGACTGGCGGAATCCCGAACGCGGGCGAGCGATGAATCACGCGCGTTTTCTGCGCGATGCCGGGATCGCGCGCGACGAAAAAATCGTACACGAGCGAATCCACGCTCGCGCCGTCGGCGATCTTGTTCGCGACCGCGCGGATCGCGTTATCGTGACTGTACGTGAAAAAGACGCGCGCGAAAAATGTTTCCGGCGTTGCCTCAAAATTTTTCACGAGCGCCGTTGGATACACGCGCCCGGTCAGCGACATTGGATCGGTGAACGCGAACACCTTGCCGCGCAAATCGCTCATCGCGCGCGCGGGGCTATCGGCAGGCACGATCAAGAGCGAATAGTACACTGTCGCGCCGGTCACTTCGGGCGCGACGAGCAATTCCATTCCAAAATCGCGTTGCCCGATCACATACGCGCTCGTGCAAACAAATCCAACATCCACGTAGCCGTTTTTGATCAGGTCGTTCACTTCGGCGTACGTTTGGCGTTGCACCAGTTCGACCGGGCGATTGAGTTTGTTCTGGATGTACTTGAGCAAATCGCCGTAACTTTCGACGTTGCCTTTCGGCGAAATCACCGCCGCGACGGCGACGCGCAGAGGACGCGTGTCGTTCGGGGAATACGCGACCGCAGACGCCGGTTCGACCTCACGAAAACGAATCGTCGGATTCGTCGTCGCGTTCGAACACGCGGTCAGCGTGAGTAGAAAAAAGAGCGCGGTAAAAATCAATCGGATAAAATAACGCAATGGGAACGGCATATTGGTTCTTCCTTTTAATCTCCATCTATTTTCGCATTATTCGCGCCAATCGTCAATAATTTATTTTCGCACGCGGCGGTCAAAGCATCGTCCGAATCCAGTTCCAAACCGGTTCGGCAAGCGCGTTGGTTATTTTTGACAAATCCGCGCCCGCAGAATATAATTCAATAGAGATTGAATTATCTCCACCGTCATTTCGAGCGGAGCGAGAAATCTCAATTGCGCGGACGGAGATTTCTCGCTCCGCTCGAAATGACAATGTTGATGGTGATGTGAAATGCCCAAACTTGCGCCGGTGACCGATCTAATCGAAACGTTGAAATTGCTTGCGGACCCAACGCGCCTGGCGATTTTCAATTTGCTGATGCAAGGGGTGCAGTGCAATTGCGAACTCGGCGATCAACTTGGGTTGCCGATGAATTTGATCTCGCATCATCTCAAGGCATTGCGCGATGCGGGATGGGTCAATGCCGAACGCGATGCGAATGACGCGCGCTGGGTTTATTACGCGATCAACCCGCGCGCGCTCAATCAACTGCGCGAGCAACTGTCCGCGTTCCTCGATCCGCAACGGATCAAACCACGACAGCCCAAGTGCGGTCCGCGCGTTGATGCGGCGGCAAGCACGCGCGTCGCACAACGCGAACGCGTGGGTAAGTGAAACAAGTCGCGCCGCGCATTTGGGCAACGAAGCGCGAGACGCCTCTGCGTTGAAAGGAGGCACGATGCACGTTCAAGTTCTTGGACCGAGTTGCGCCAATTGTTTGAAACTCGAAATGCTCGTGATGCAAACGTTGACCGAACTCGACATTCGGGATGCGCGCGTTGAAAAAATTACAACGCCGCGCGAGATGGAACGCTTGATGGCGGGCGATCCACCTGGTCTGGTGATCAACGGACAATTGGTTAGGTCGGGCGGCAAAACCCTACCGACCTAAACGGAAATCGCGGAATGGCTTCGCGCGGCCACCGTCGCGCCGGTGCGAAATTGAAAATCTCGTGATGAACGCGGGATGCCGGCTAATCCCGCGTTCGTTTTTGTGGGGGCGCAAAATGAAAATCGAAAAAACTGGCGTGATGCTTGAGGAAGCCGAAATGATGGAACTGGAATCCATCCTCCTCGATGAGGATGGCAAAGCCGCACTCGATTTTTTGAAGCGGCTCAAACGGCGCATCGAAATTCTGCAACGTTCGCATTGCGGAACAATGTTCGGTGAAAATCTAAAGTAACGGAGGAAAAAATGTTAAAGATTAAAGTGCTGGGGTCGGGTTGCGCCAACTGCCACAAGGTCGAAGCACTTGCCAAGCAAGCCATCGCACAATTGGGCGTGGAGGCGCAAGTCGAGTTGGTGACGGATCTGCAAACGATTCTGCGTTACGGCGTGATGAGCACGCCCGGCATCGTCATCAACGACCAGGTCGTTTCGACCGGGCGCGTGCCCGCGCCCTCGCAAATTACGACGATGATTACGAACGCGCTCTGACATCAGTCAACAGTCAACAGTCAACAGTAAACAGTAAACAGTAAACAGTCGAGGAAGAAAAATGGCGAACACACTTGCGCGCCCAAAATCGGAAAATGTTTTTCAACAACTCGGTTTGCTCGACCGCTTTTTGCCGGTGTGGATTTTTTTCGCGATGGCGCTCGGCGTTATTCTCGGCGCGGTTACACCTGGGATCAAAAATTTATTCAACGCGCTCTCCATCGGTACGGTATCGTTCCCCATCGCGATTGGTTTGCTGTGGATGATGTATCCCGTCCTGGCAAAGGTCAAGTACGAAGAACTCGGCAAGGTCGCGCAAGCGTGGGAACAATTCAGCGTGTCGCTCATTCTGAATTGGCTAATCGGTCCCGTCGTAATGTTCGCGCTCGCGTGGATGTTCCTGCCCGACCTCGCGCAATTTCGCACCGGCTTGATCATCACCGGCTTGGCGCGCTGTATCGCGATGGTGTTGATTTGGAATATGCTCGCGGGCGGCGATAGCGAATACTGCGCGGCGCTCGTCGCGCTGAACAGTGTTTTTCAAATCGTGATGTACTCGCCGCTCGCGTATTTTTTCTTGATGATTGTGCCGGGCTGGTTTGGAATGAAAGGCACACTCGTCAACATTGAAATGTGGGACATTGCGAAAAGCGTTTTGATTTTTCTCGGCATCCCACTCGTCGCCGGGATCATCACGCGATTTTATTTTTTGCGAACGCGCGGCAAGGACTGGTACGAAACCGAATTGATGCCGCGTTTGGGTCCGACTGCGATGATCGGTTTGCTGTTCACGATTGTCGTAATGTTTTCGATGCAAGGCGACAAGATTCTCGCCGCGCCGCTCGACGTGGTGCGCGTCGCGGTGCCGCTCGGCGTGTACTTTATCGCGATGTTCTTTTTATCGTTCGCGCTTTCGCTGTGGCGCAAATTTTCGTACGAACTCGCGACGACGCAATCGTTCACCGCGGCGAGCAACAATTTTGAATTAGCAATTGCAGTCGCGGTCGGCACGTTTGGCATCGCGTCGCCCGAAGCATTGGCAACCGTGATCGGTCCGTTGATCGAAGTGCCGGTGTTGATCGCGTTGGTGTACGTCGCGCTGTGGCTCAAGCGCGCGTGGTTCACGCGATAATGGGTCGCACACAAACACACATTGCGATTTTGCAAAAAACTCGGATTCGACGCTTTAGCGGGTACTTGGTCAGACAAATCACCGCGTAAACGCTCGATTCCAAAAACGCAATCAGCGTCCGCGTCCCATTTTCAAAAGAGGAGTGAATGGCGATCAATAAAATTTCCGCACCCCGCGCAACGCCGCGCGTGTACATCGCGCTCGCACTTGCGGCAATCGCGTGGTGGATCGCGTACACAATTCTGCAACCGCTTGCCGAGTTTGTCGCGTACAACATTCTCGCGCTCGAGCGCGGCTCGCATCTCGGCGAAGCGGTCGCGTTTTTTCTGTACGATGTGCCGAAAATTTTGTTGCTGTTGAGCGCGATGATTTTTTTCATCACGATCATTCGCACGTTCTTCAGTCCCGAACGCACGCGCCAACTTTTGGGCGGCAGGCGCGTCGGCATCGGCAACGTCCTCGCGGCAATGCTCGGCATCGTTACGCCGTTTTGCTCGTGCAGTGCCGTGCCGCTCTTTATCGGCTTTGTCGAATCGGGCATTCCGCTCGGCGTCACGTTTTCGTTTTTGATCGCCGCGCCGGTGATTAACGAAGTCGCGGTTGTTTTACTTTTTGGATTATTCGGCTGGCGCGTCGCCGCGCTCTACATCGCGTCCGGTCTCACGATCGCGATCTTCGCGGGCATCGTCATCGGTCGCTTGAACCTGGAACGGTACGTCGAAGATTTTGTGTGGCAACTGCAATTCACCGCCGCGCCGGATGAATCGGGGAAATTGACCTGGGATGAACGCATCACGCGCGCGATAAACGCGGTGCGCCAGATTGTTGGCAAGGTGTGGCTCTATGTCGTGATCGGCATCGCGGTCGGCGCGGGGATTCACGGTTACGTGCCGACGGACGCGCTCGCGGAGGTGATGGGCAAATCGGCGTGGTGGTCGGTGCCAATCGCGGTGCTGATCGGAATTCCACTTTATTCGAATGCGGCGGGCATCATTCCGATTGTGTCCGCGTTGATCGAAAAAGGCGCGTCGCTCGGCACCGCGCTCGCGTTTATGATGGCGGTCGTCGGTTTGAGTTTGCCGGAAATGATCATCTTGCGGCGCGTGCTCAAGCCGCAATTGATCGCGATTTTTATCGGCGTCGTTGGCATCGCGATCATTCTCACCGGCTATTTGTTCAACCTGGTGATGTAAACTCAATATTTTTCCCACGGATACAAAGGAACACGGATAAATAAAAATTATCCGTGTTCCTTTACATCCGTGGGAAAATATTTTGTTCGCGATAGATTTGGCAAAGCCGTCCTATTTGATTTTTTGCGCCAGCTCCGGATCGCGCGGATCGAGAATCGGAAATTCACCGCGCACGAGTTCCGGCGTCAAGAGTCCCGACCCGGTGTTGAATAACACGACGCGTTCCTCCGGTTTGAGAAATCCGCTCGCGATTAATTTTTTGTACCCCACGTACGTTGCCGCGCCTTCGGGCGCGCAAAAAATTCCTTCGACGCGCGCGACCTCGCGCAGTGCCTCCACAATTTCCGAATCTGAAACCAGGACGCCGGTGCCGCCGCTCGCGCGCATCGCGTCGAGCATCAAGTAATCCGCAATCGCGATTGGGACGCGAATGCCGGGCGCGAGCGTGTGCGCGTTTTCCCACAACGGCGCGTGACGCGCGCCATCGTGAAATGCTTTGACGATGGGCGCGCATCCTTCGGCTTGGACGGAAATCATCTTCGGTCGTTGCGATCCGATCCACCCCAACGCTTCGAGTTCGTCAAACGCTTTCCACATTCCAACGATTCCCGTGCCGCCGCCGGTCGGATACAAAATCGCGTCCGGCAATGCCCAATCGAAATGCTCCGCGAGTTCCAGCCCCATCGTCTTTTTGCCTTCGGCGCGATACGGTTCTTTGAGCGTCGAGACATCGAACCAGCCGCGCGCGCCCGCGTTCTCGCGCACGATTTTGCCGGCGTCGTTGATGAGACCTTTGACGAGATACACATTCGCGCCAAACACGCGTCCTTCGATCTTCATTATTTCCGGCGTGTCTTCCGGCATGAAAACGTAAATCGTCATTCCCGCGCGCGCGCCATACGCCGCGAGCGCCGCGCCCGCGTTTCCGGCGGAGGGCATTCCAATCGCGCGCACGCCCAACTCTTGTGCTTTCGATACCGCGGCGGACAAGCCGCGCGCTTTGAAACTGCCGGTCGGATTCAACCCTTCTTCTTTGATGAACAACTGCGCCGCGCCAAATGGCGCGCCGAGTTTGCGCGCGTGCAACAACGGCGTCGCGCCTTCGCCAAGCGAAACGACATTCCGCTCATCGCGCACCGGCATAATCTCGAACCAGCGCCACATATTGCCCGGACGTTTCAAAATCGTGTCGCGCGAAAAATGTTTGCGCGCCGAATCGAGATCGTACCGCGCGAAAAGAACTTTGCCGCAATCGGGACACGTCGTGTGAATTTCTGCGGCGGAAAAAATTTTGCCGCAATTCGTACACTCAAGATGTGAAAGATAACTTTGCATTGGCGTCTCCATTCCTCAAAAATTTTGGTAACCGTTCAGCCCAACCTGTCATTGCGAGCGGTTTTTGCGAAGCAATCCCCAACATTGTCGTTCCGGAATTGTCGCGCGGACGCTTCGCGGCTTCGTCGCAAAAAACGCTCCTCGCAATGACACCTGAACGGTTACAAATTTTGTTTCCTCAAGCCCGCGCGAATTCTCCCACTGATGCAAAGGAACACGGATAAAGAAAAAATATCCGTGTTCACCTGTATCTGTGGGAAAAAATTTGCTCGCGAAAAATCGCGCGCTCATTCATAGCCGATTTTGCGCGACGCGTCAACTCGCGGTTGACATTCTTTTTACAAACGCGTTGCCGCGAATTTACAGCACTCTCATTTTTTTCTCAGCACCCAGCGCGATAATCGAATCAAGAAATCAGAGCAATCCGAAATCTGAAATCTGAAATCCGAAATTCAAACACGGAGGCAACGATGTTTAACTTTCGATTCGCAATCGCACTTGGCTTGGCTCTCGCATTGATTGGATGCGCGAACGCGAGCGTGCCCGCGCAAGCGCAATCGCCAACGAGCCAACCGTCCAACGATTCAACCAAGCAACTATCCAACTATCCAACGCTCCTTTTCACGATTGGGATGCACATCGAACCACTCGGCGCGACACCGAGCGCGCTCGTCAAAGCGAACGCGAACAATGCCGGGCAAAACGCATCGTACACAAACGGCGCGTTGTTCCAACGCCACGTTCAAGACATCAACACGGTCGCGTCCATCGTCGAAAAACATAACGGGCGAATGACGATTCAAGCGCAGACGCCGTTCACGAGCGTTGCCGCAAAATCCGGCGACAAAATTCTCGCGAACCTCGAAGCGCGCGGGCACGAAATCGCACTGCACTTTCACGAGGACGCACATCTCGGCAAAAACGGCTCCTCACTTTCGATTGAAACCTGGTGCGCGGTGATGCAAGAGGAAATCAATTTCATTCACCAAGCCGGCGCGAAAAATCCGATTCGCTATTGGAGCGGGGGAAATTTGTACGCGGGCACGTTGCAAGCCGCCGCGTGCGCGGGGCTCGATGTGAACAGCGATTGGAAAAATCCGCAGACGCAATCCACGCCGCTCGAATTGACCGGGCTAAATCCGTGGCGACCGGCGGGCGGCTCGACGGCGAGCGATGTGAGCGCGTTCGCGCGGCACGATGCGAACGGAAAAATTATTTTCCTGCCCGAAGGCGGATACAAGCGCGGCGATTTCGCGGCGATGCGTCGTTCGGAAAACGCGGGCGGCGATGAAGCGTACTTTGAATTTTTGAAAACGAGTTTTCTGCAATCGCTCGCGAGCGCGTCCGCCGATAAAGTAAATGTGTTTCACTTTACCGTGCATCCCGGCGAATTTCGCGGCGATCCGAAAAACGCATTCGCGGTGATTGATCGTTTCTTGAGCGAGGTCGTTGACCCGAATGTAAAAACCGGCAAGGTCAAGTGGGCGACGCTCGCGGAAATGGCGGACGCGTTCAAGGCGTGGGAGAAAACGCATCCTGGGATCGCGCCGCGCGAGGCGCAGTAAAATTCTAATTGTTTGGAGTCGCGCGTTTACGCGGTTGTGCAGTTGACTAGCAATCCGCTAAAGCCAATTGCCCTGAGCGAAACCGAAGGGGTCGAATCCAAATAAGGCGAGACCTGGAAAGATTCTGAATCTTTCCAGGTCTCGTTTTTTAATTTGCCGCGGGGAGTGAAAAATAAAACGTCGAACCCTGCCCTTCGATACTCGTAACCCAAATTTTTCCGCCGTGTCCTTCAACGATGTGTTTCGCAATCGCGAGCCCCAACCCAGTACTGCGCGTCGCGCCGGGCGTGCGCGCGCGATCCACTTTGTAAAAACGTTCAAAGATGCGCGGCACATCGCGCGCGGGAATGCCAATCCCGGTATCCGCGATTTGAATTTCGATATTGTCGTCCACGCGCCGCGCGTCAATCGCGATGCGTCCGCGCGGCGGCGTGAATTTGATCGCGTTGTGCAAAAGATTGCTCACCACTTTGCGAATGCCATCCGCGTCCGCGAGCACGCGCACATCCTGCGCCGCGCGATATTCTAACACGATCTCTTTGCGTTCGATTTGCGGTTGTAGCGCGGCAAGCGCAGGCGCGATCAGATCGGCGAGATTCGTGGCGAGCAAGCGAATCGGCATTTGTCCCGATTCGATCAGCGCGAGGTCCATCATCTCGCTCGTCAATTGATGGAGCAAATCAATCTGCCCGCGCAGTTTGACGAGATGCGCGGCGGCGGCGGTCGGATGTTCCGGCAATTCTTGTTCCATCGTTTCCGCGAGCAATTGCAGAGTTGTTACCGGCGTGCGTAATTCGTGCGAAATGTTCGCGACAAAATCGCGGCGCATCCGCCCGAGTCTCTGCAGTTCGGTTACATCGCTCAACGTGATGATCGCGCCACACTCCGCTTCCGGCGCACCGGCGCGCACGCGGATATGAAAGGCGCGATCATCGCGCACGACGGTTTGCGCGAGCGCGTCCGCGCGTTGCGCCAACACATCCGCGATCAACGGTTCAAGGTGCAAACTCCACGCGGCTTGATTGAACGCGCGTCCAACGCTCGCGCGCGCGTCGAGAAAATTTTCCGCCGCCGGATTGATGAATTGAATGTGCGCGTCCGCGTCAAGCAGAACAATGCCTTCGCTCACACTGCGCGTGGTTGCGTCCCAGCGCGCCAACGCGGTTCGCAAATCCGCGCGCGCGTCGCGCAGGTCGTTTTTTGTCTTGTGTAACTCACGGCGCGCCGCGCGATTCTGCAGGAAAAAGAAAATCGCCGACGTTGCAACGATCAAGAAAAGAATCGCGGTTGGTTCCATTTATGCTTCACCCCTCGAACCGATACCCGATTCCGCGCACCGTCTCGATCCGTTTTGGCTTCGCCGGGTCGGTTTCGATTTTTTCGCGCAACCAGCGAATATGCACATCCACCGTGCGCGTGTCGCCGCCGAAATCGAAACCCCACACGCGTTGCAGTAACAAATCGCGCGTGAGCACCGCGCCCGTGTGCCGAATCAATTCCGCGAGCAAATCAAATTCTTTCGGCGTGAGGTTGAGCGTTTGATCGCCGCGCCACGCGCGATGCCCCACGATGTCGAGCGCGAGATCGCCCGATGCAAGTTTCGTGAGCCGTTCGCGTTTGCCGCGGCGCAGAACCGCGCGCAAGCGCGCCAACAATTCGCCGAGCGCGAACGGTTTGACGATGTAATCATCCGCGCCGCTGTCGAGTCCGACAATGCGATCCACTTCGCCACTGCGCGCGGTGAGCAAAACGATCGGCACGTCGAACTCGTGGCGAAGCGCGCGGCACACGGTCAACCCATCAAGATCGGGGAGCATAATGTCCAACACAACCAGGTCGGGTTTGTGGGCGCGCGCGCGATCGAGCGCGGTAACGCCGCTCCCGGTTTCAATGACCTGGTAATCTTCGCGCGCGAGGTTGTACGCGAGCGTTTCGCGCAATGTTTGATCGTCTTCGACGAGTAAAAGTTTAAGCATTTGGATTTAATGGTGGTGCGGCTTTTCAAGCCGCCGAAGCGGGCTGGAAAGCCCGCCTCACGAATTTCAAAACGCGCGAATGAACGCGATCACGCGCCGCTCAATCTCATCGCGCGTCGCGCGAAACGCGGCGAGCTGTTCATCGGCATTTCTCGCGCCGGCGGATGGATCGGGCAAGCCCCAATGCACACGCGTCACCGTGCCCGGAAAATTCGGACACACCTCTTCCGCGCACAGCGTGATGACACAATCAATTTGCTGATCGAGAAATTCGTTGACGCTTTTGGAATGATGCGCGGAAATGTCAATGCCGCGTTCTTGCATCACGCGAATCGCGAGCGGATGCACGCGCGATGGCGCACTGCCCGCGCTGAACACCTCAAAGCGATCACCGCCGCGCGCGCGCAATAATCCTTCGGCGATTTGCGAACGCGCGGAATTGTGAACGCAGAGAAAAAGTACTCGCATTAGCACCCCCATTCTTGCAAACGCGCGTCCGGCGTAATCCCAGGAATCCGTCCGCGTTTGGCAATCGGCTTGCCATCAATTTCTTTGAGATCGCCGGTAAAATCAATCGGCGGCGCGCCGCTGATCGCGCTCCCCACGCCGAATCCATCCACCGGCGCGCCGGCGCGTTTGAACAATTCGATGCGTTCCGCGTCCATTCCACCGCTCACAAAAATTTTGACGCGCGCGAAACCGGCTTGGTCGAGCCGCGCGCGAATTTCCTTGACCAGCTCCGGCGTTACGCGTCCGCGTTCGGACGGCGTATCGAGCCGCACGCCCCACAAGCGGTCGCCCAACGCGCGCGCGACGTTCAGCGTTTCTTCGGCTTCATCGCGAAATGTGTCCACGAGCGCGACGCGATTCATCTCCGGTGGCATCGCGCGGTCGAATGCCTCGACCGCGCGCACCGTGTCGCCGAAAATTAAAATCAACGCGTGCGGCATTGTGCCGCTCGGATTTTTTCCGGCGAGCCGCGCGCCGGCGGGAGTCGCCGCGGTCGCGCATCCGCCGATAATCGCGGCGTATTCCATTTGTGCGGCGACATTGGGATGAACGTGGCGCGCCCCGAATGAAATGACCTGAATCGGCGATGCCGCGTCCACGATTTTGCGCGCGGCGGTTGCCCAGCCGGTTTGCGATGCCAACATTCCCAACAGTGCGGTTTCGTACAATCCGAACGACGCGTACCGCGCGCGAATTCGCAACGCGATTTCTTTCGCTTGCAGTGCCGCGCCTTCTGCGCGCGACCACACTTGCGCGTCGCGCGGCAACACGGCGCGGAGAAGTTGCATCGCTTCGTCCAGCCCGCACAAAATTCCGGCGCGGTTCGGAAAAATTTCCATCGTTACAACCGGGTCGAGCCCTTCGCGCGCCAGGATCGCGCGCGTGTGGTGAAAGTACACATCGGCAGTGTCGCCGTTCAAAATCGCGTCTTGGATTGGCATTTCAATTTCCTATTCCGGTCGCTCCGTGTTCAATTCTTCCAAGCGTCCGGTCACGGCATAAATCACGCGCTCACCGATGTTCGTTACGCGGTCGCCGATGCGTTCGAGATTGTGCGCGGCAAACAACAGATTGAGCGCGCGCGTTACCGTGCGCGAATCTTCCATGATGTACGTGAGCAATTCGCGAAAGACTTGGGTATACAAATTATCAATTTCATCATCGCGATTGCACACCGCGCGCCCGGCATCGGCATCGCGCCGCGCGAACGCATCGAGCGATTGCGACAACATCTCTTGGCAAATCGCCGCCATCCTGGGAATGTCCACTAACGGTTTGAGCAATGGCTCGTCGCCCATGTGAATCACAATCTCGCCCAAATTTTTCGAGTGATCCGCGATACGTTCGAGTTCAATCGCGATCAACAAGATCGCGATAATCTCGCGCAGGTCGCTCGCCATCGGTTGTTGCGTCGCGATCATCCGATAACAATTTTCTTCAATCGCGTAACGGATGCGATTCAACTCGGCGTCGCCGCGAATCAGCGCATGCGCCATCACACGGTCGCGCGTTTTCAGCGCGTCCACGCCGTCGGCTATCGTGCGATTCGCGCGTTCGCCCAACGTCAACAACTCGGCTTTGAGATCATTCAGGTTGTGAAAAAAAGTTTCGCGAGGCATAGGATCCTTTCGAGACCCTAAGAGAGTGTTTTGAAATTCGGGCTCTTCAGGAATTAGTGGGGTAGCATAGCCCCTTGTGGGCGTTGAAATGGAAAAGTACGCGCACAAGGCGCTATGCTACGCGACTAACCCCACTAATTCCCGGAGAACCGAAATTCGTGACGCGGGCTTTCTAGCCCGCATATGCGGCTTGGAAAAGCCGCTCCACAGTCAATTTCAAAACACTTTCTTAGGGTCTGCATTAACCAAACCGTCCCGTAATATAATCCTCCGTCCGCTTGTCGCGCGGCAGAGTGAACATTTGGTGCGTCGCGCCAAATTCAATCACCGTGCCGGCGCGCGCGCTATCGGCGAGCATCATCATCGCGGCGTAATCCGAAACGCGCGCGGCTTGTTGCATATTGTGCGTTACGATGACGATAGTGTACTCGCGCGCGAGGTCGCGCATTAGTTCTTCGATTTTCAACGTCGCGATCGGGTCGAGCGCGGAGCATGGCTCATCCATCAAAATCACTTCGGGTTGCACCGCGAGCGCGCGCGCGATGCACAAGCGTTGTTGTTGCCCGCCCGATAGCGCGAGTCCGCTCTGATGCAATTTGTCTTTCACTTCGTCCCACAGCGCGGCGCGGCGCAAACAGGATTCGACCCAGTCGTCCATTTTGCCGCGATAGCCGTTAATGCGCGCGCCCCACGCGATATTTTCCGCAATTGATTTTGGAAACGGATTTGGTTTTTGAAAAACCATGCCGACGCGTTTTCGCACCTCGACCGGATCCACGCCGGGCGCGTACAAATCTTGACCGGCGAAAAAAAGTTTGCCGTCAATTCGCACATTCGGAATCAATTCGTTCATCCGATTGAAACAACGCAAGAGCGTGCTTTTACCGCATCCCGACGGTCCGATGATCGCGGTAATTTTATTTTGCGGCACCGCGAGCGCGACCTCTTGCACCGCGCGCGCACTGCCGTACCACACACTCAAATTTTGCGCGTCGAGCGCAATCGGTTCACCACTCATTTGCAATCTCCACCATCCAACGCTTTGGATACAACCACAGACCCTGGCACTTGCGTTCCCGCCAGGGCAAGTGTTTCACAGATTTCACAGAAAAAATCTGTGGTTTCAGTTGCAGTTACCAATTCGCCTTTTGTTGATACTTGTTCCGCAAAAAAATCGCGAGCGCGTTCATCGCGAGCAGAACGCCGAGCAGAACGATGATGCCCGCCGCGGCATTTTCATGAAATGCTTTTTGCGGACGCGAGACCCAGTTGAAAATTTGAATCGGCAAAACCGTAAAGCCGGAAAATAATCCGTCGAGCGAAAATTCCGGCAGAAACGCGATGTAGGTCAGCGCGCCAATCGTGATCAGCGGCGCGGATTCGCCCATCGCGCGCGAGAGCGCGAGAATCGTGCCGGTGAGAATGCTGGGAAATGCGACCGGCAAAACTTGCGCCCAAATCGTTTGCCATTTCGTCGCACCGACTGCATACGCGGCTTGGCGCAGGGATGACGGCACCGCGCGCAATGCTTCGCGCGCGGTGATGATGACGATGGGCAAAACCAGGAGCGCGAGCGTGAGCGCGCCGGCAAGCACACTGCGTCCCAGCATCATCCCGCGCACGAACACGCCCAAGCCGAGCAAACCGTAAATCACCGACGGCACGCCGGCAAGATTCGCGATGTTGATTTCGATAAGTCGCGTCAAACGATTTTTCGGCGCGTACTCTTCGAGATAAATCGCCGCGCCAACGCCGATAGGAAACGCGAACAACGCGGTGAGCGAAATAATCCACAGCGTGCCGACAAGCGCGGAAAGAATGCCCGCGCTCGCCGCGCGGCGCGATGGAAAGCTCGTGATGAATTCCCAATCGAGTCGCGCGAGTCCATCACCAAACACATCCGCGAGCAACACAATCAACGCGAAAATGCCGACGAGCGTCGCGGCAAAACTCGCGATGAAAAAAATCGCGCCCGCGCGTTTGCGCGCGTGAAGGTTCATTGATACTCCTCGCGAAACCGGCGCAGAACCCAGTTGCTCACCAGGTTGAGCGCGAACGTCATCACGAACAAGGTCATTCCAACCGCGAAAATCGTTTTAAATTCAAAACTCGTTTGCGGCGTGTCGCCCAAACTCACCTGCACGATGTACGCGGTCATCGTTTCGATGGATTGAAACGGATTGAGCGTGAGCACCGGTTGTTGCCCGGCGGCAATCGCGACGATCATCGTTTCGCCAATCGCGCGCGAGATCGCGAGAATGAACGCGGCGAGAATCCCGGAGAGCGCGGCGGGCGCGACGATTTGGGTCGCGACTTCGAACCGGGTCGCGCCCATCGCGTAACCGGCTTCGCGCAGTGAACGCGGCACGGCAGTCATTGCATCTTCGCTCAGCGACGAGACGAGCGGAATAATCATAATGCCAATCGCGATGCCCGCGCTCGCGGCGTTGAACACTTGAGTTTCCGGGATGATGTTTTGCAGTAGCGGCGTGATGAAGAGGAGCGCGAAATAGCCGTAGACGACGGTCGGAATCCCGGCGAGAATTTCGAGCATGGGCTTGAGGATGCGCCGCACGCGGTCGGGCGCGTACTCGCTGAGAAAAATCGCGGAGAGCAAACCGACCGGCAGAGCGATGAGCATCGCGCCGCTCGCGACGATGAGCGTGCCGGTCAACAAAGGCAAAATGCCAAAGTGTTGATTCGTAAACAGCGGCGTCCATTGCGTATCGGTGAGAAAATCAATCAGCGAGACGACGCGAAAAAATTCAATCGTCTCGCCAATCAACACCGCGACGATGCCGAGCGTGGTGAAAATCGAAAGGATGCCGCACGCGAATAAAAGCGCGTGAATCGCGCGTTCGCGCACAGCGCGCGCGCGGGACAAGGAATGTGAAATTTGCATTGAGGTATTCTCACAGCGGCGCGGGCTGGCAGACCAACCTGTTCACGGTCTCTGCGTGTGTTTCTGGATTCGAGCGTTTACGCGGTTGATCAAATTGACCAGCAACCCGCTAAAGCGTCGAGTCCAGGTCTCGCGCAAACCGCAATTTGTAATCGTGTGCCGTATCGCAACCCCGCGCCACTATTGTTGTGCAAATGGGCGCGCGTGTCAAGTCGGAAAGAGCGGAGTGCCTCGCCCCTACAAAAATCCGCGCGTCATTTCTTTAACAACTCTTCGAGCGTCATTCCTGGTTCGGACGACTTGCCCGCGTACATCGAACCGGTAACGCCTTTCGCAAAACGTTCCGCGACCAGTTTCGTCACGTTATCGGGAAGCGAAATGTAACCGACTTCTTGGACAAGTTTCGTCGCGTTCGCGATGTAAAAGTTGATGAACTCTTTCACTTCGACGCGCTCGGCAGATTTTTTGTTGACGTAGATGAACAGCGGGCGCGAGAGTGGATCGTACACACCGGTTTTTACATTGTCAAAAGTTGGCAGATTGCATTTGCCGTCGCCCTTTTTATCCACCGCGACGAGTTTGAGTTTGTCCTTGTTCGCTTCGTAATACGCGACGCCAAAGTAACCCAGCCCGCCTTCGTTCCTGGTATCGCCGACGCCTTGCACAAGCACGTTGTCATCTTCGCTCGGCGTGAAATCGCCGCGACTCGCTTTTTCTTTGCCGTTGATCGCTTCGGTGAAATAATCGAACGTGCCGGAATCGGTGCCTGGTCCGTACAGTTTCAACGGCTTGTCCGGGAACGACGCACGAATCTGATTCCAATTTGTGATTTTGCCCTGCGCGTCCGGCTCCCACATTTTTTTGAGTTCTGCGACGGTGAGACATTGCGCCCAAGTATTTTTCGGATTCGCGACAATCGCGAGACCATCGTACGCGACCGGCAATTCGATAAACTCGACGCCGACTTTTTTGCACTGATCAATTTCCGATTGTTTGATTGGGCGCGACGCGTCGGAAACATCTGTCCAATCACTGGGGCTGTCCGAGCAGAATTTTTTGAATCCGCCGCCGGTGCCGGAAATTCCAACCGGTACTTTGACCTTTGGAAATTTTTTGCCGAACTCTTCACCAACTGCTTCGGAAATCGGGAACACGGTACTGGAACCGTCAACTTTGATTTTACCGGTTAGCGCGCCGGTTTGCGGTGCAGAGCTCGCGCCGCCGCACGCCGCGCCAAACGCGGCGACGACAAGCAACGCGACAAGCGCAAACATTTTTTTGAACATGCGTTTTCCTCCTGAAATTAAAATTCCATCTCAATGGTCAATACCTTCGCCAATTCTTGCGCGAACGAAATTTTTCCCCACGGATACAAGAGAACACGGATATTTCTAATCCTTTTTTCATTTATCCGTGTTCCTTTGAATCAGTGGGAAGATTTTGGCAAAGGTATTGAATGGTTCGAGATGAATTTTATCCGGATCATCTTAACCGCGCTTCAAGTTCAGTTAAAGCCAGCACAAAATTTTGGTTAAGGTTTCTTAAACTCGCGGTGTCCACGAATGTCGAACGAATAACGAACAATCCGTTCCACAAACTTTCAATGCGTTTGTCCAACTTGCAGTTTGCTCATTGCGCGCTTTCGGTATATGATTGCGCCTACTTATGCAACCGTTTCAAGAACCCCAAGCCATCACGCGCCCGATTGCGTTCGCGACCTTGATTCTCCTCATCACCGGTTTTATCGGAATTCAGATTCTACCCATTCCACTGGCACAGCGCGTTCCGCTCAACACACTGCTTCTCCTCGCCGGCATCATTGCGCTCGTGAGTTTACGCTTTCTCGCGCCGCGCCTTCTGCGCGCGCCCAGCGTCGTGCTGGCAACCATTTGCGCGTACGCGCTGATCATCGCGTACGCGGATTACTTGCTCACCCTGCTCGATCTTTCGCCCTTGTATGTGATCATCATCATCGTCGCCGCGGCGATTACAACGCGCTGGATGGCGCTGGTGAGCGCGCTCATCGTCGGCGCGATCCAAATGTTTGCCGGGCTGATCGCCGGCGAATCCATCGAACTCGGCTTTGCCTTGCGTTTGATAATTTATCTGCTCGCGGCATTTCTGATCGCGACCCTTTCCGCCGCGCTGACCGAATATTGGCGGCAAGCCGCGACGCAAGCGGAACAGCAACGCCAAGCCGTGGAACGCCGGCACGCCGAACTCGAATCGCTCCATCAAATTTCGCAGGCATTTGGAAATTTACATGATGTCGAAGCGACATTTCGCGAGGTAACGGAACGCACGGCGCGTTTGCTCGGCGCGGAAATTTGTTACTTGCAGCGGTTCGATGAAGTGGGTTCCTATTTATACGGAATGTCGCCGGGTTATGGCTTGAGCGATCAGCAAATCGCCGAATTGCAATTTCCGGTGGACGCGACGCTCGTCGCAGTGTGGAATGTCGAGCGAGACGATTATTTATTATTGCACAACCTCGCCCTCTTGCCGCCCCAGGTCGCGGATGCCGCGCGCGCGTTGAACATTCGCGAGTTGGTCGCGGCGCGGCTCGTCATTCGCGGGCGCGCGATGGGTTTAATCGTCGCGGCGAATCGCATCGGCGGCGGCGCGTTTGAAGAAAAGGACGGTCGCTTGCTCAGCATCCTCGCGAGTCAAGCCGCGATCGCGGTGGAGAACGCGCGGCTCTATCGCGAAACGCAAAATAATTTGGACGATGTAACGCGGCTCTATGCGATCAGCGCGGAATTGTTGGCGCACCTCGATCCCGAAAAAATTCCACACCGCGTCATTCAAGCCGTCGCCGATGTGCTCCACGCGCCGATCACCACCATCGCGCTCGTGAACGAAACCACCGAGCAACTCGAATTTGCCGCGTCCATCGGCGTGCCCGACCAGGTTCTGCAAATGTCCTTCCGTCCGAACGGATTGGGCATGAGCGTCGTGCGCGCCGGGCAAGCGCGCTTTATCGAAGACATTCAATCCGAATCAAACGCCAGCCCCGCGTCGCGCGTGATGAATTATCGCGCGGTCGCGTGCTTGCCGATTCAACACGGCGGCAAACCGATGGGCGCGCTCTACGTCAACTATGCCGACCCGCACCCCTTTACGCCCATCGAAAAAAATATGCTCGCGACGTTTGCGAACCAAGCCGCCATCGCGTTGGAGAACGCGCGCCTTTGGCGCGCCGAGCAACGCAAAACAATGGAACTCGCCGCGCTCGCCGACATCAGTCACTCGCTTGCCAAGACCATGGATCCGGAAGAAATGTTCCGCGTGATCGAACACCAGGTGCGCGCGCATATTCCCGGCGCGGACGCGGGCGCGTTATTGGTGTACGATCCGCAAACCGATATGCTGATCCCACGCGCCGATTTCGGCTTCGACCGCGACCTGATTCGCCGCGTCGCCCTGCGCCCCGGCGAATCAATGTCGGGGCAGGCATTTCAGTTCAAGCGCGCCATGATTTTTCGCGGGCAGGACGCGATGCGCGCCGCGCGGCAAACGATGCAACCGGAAAATTTATCGCGCTTTGCGGCGGCATCGCACTATGCCGCGCATCCCCACAGCACGATCTGCGCGCCGTTGTATACCGGGGCTGAAGCCATCGGCGTCATCGCGCTGAATAATTTTAGATCGGCGGACGGTTTTTCGGATGACGATTTGAAATTGTTGGAGGCAATGGCGGATCGCGCCGCGGTCGCGATTCACAACGCGCGCTTGTACGCGGAGGAAACCCGCCGCAACGCGCAACTGTCCGTGGTGAACGATCTCGGGCATCGCATTACTTCGATTTTAGATCTGAACGAACTCGCGTGGACGTTGACGCATTTAATTCGCACCACATTCGGTTTTCGGTACACGCATCTCTTTACGGTCGTTCCCGCCGCGCGCCAAGTCATCCTCCTCGCCGGCGCAAGCCCGCGCGCGAGCCGTCTCGCCATCACTGGATTCGCGTTGGAATTCGGGCGCGGGATGGTGGGCTGGGTCGCCGAACATGGCGAGTCGCTTCTCGCGAATGATGTCACGCGCGAAGCGCGCTTTATGTTCAACCAGCACGTCGCCGACACGCGCGCGGAACTCGCGGTGCCGTTGAAAATCGGCGCGCGCACGATTGGCGTGCTTGACGTGCAAAGCGAACAGCTCAACGCGTTCGATCCCAGTGATGTCGTAACGATGGAAACGCTCGCAAGCCAGATCGCGATTGCGATGGAAAACGCGCGCTTGTACGGCGAACTCGAAGAACAGGCGCGGCGCGATAGTTTGACCCAGGTGTACAATCACGGTTATTTCGCGAAACGTTTGGCGGAGGAAGTGAGTCACGCGCTCCGCACCGCAAGTTCGCTCGCGTTGATTATGCTCGACATTGATTATTTCAAACCGTACAATGATCGGTACGGTCATCTGATCGGGGATGCAGTCCTGTGGGAAACGGTGCAGGCGATTCGCGCGCACGTCAAGCAATCCGATTTTGTCGGACGCTGGGGCGGCGAGGAATTTGGGATCGCGTTGCCCGGCGCGGATCTTGATCAAGCGTGCGCCGTCGCCGAACGGATCCGCGCGACTCTGCGCGCCGCGCAATTGCCGCTCAAGGACGGCGCGCCCATCGAGCCGCCGTCGGTGAGTCAAGGGATCGCGATTTGTCCCGCGCACGCGCAAGACACCTGGCAATTGATCGGGCGCGCGGATGCCGCGCTCTATCGCGCCAAGTCGCGCGGGCGCGACCAGGTTTGTGTTGCGGATGAAAACGCGCGTGGACATTCTACCGCGTAAAAAATTAAACTCCCGTTTGCTCGAGCCGACGGGAGTTTCCATTCGCGCTACTGAATCTCGATTCGTGCAAGCACAATGCGATCCGCGTTGTTTGGTTGACCCAGGATCACAAGTCGTTGCATCGTGGCGAGATCATACACACCAATTTCCAATCTATAATCCTGGCTCGGTGCAACTGTCTCTTCAATTGGAATCACAAAATAATCCACGCTTGCTTCACCAGGACGCCACGCACTCGTCGGCGCAGTACCATTGCGCGGTTGCTGGTCTACGCCGCCAACTATTTCGCCCTGGGCATTGACGAGATGGGCGAACACAGTGTAATCGCGATCCATTTTTCGATCCGCGCGCCAATACAATAAAAACACCAATGCTTGCCCGCGCTCGGCAGACGGCGTGAACAAATCATAGCCCTCTAACCGGATCGCGTCCTCAAAAATCGTCGGTAGCGGCGGCGCGTTCGCGATCCCGCGCGCGCGCTTGAATTGCGCCTCGCTCGATTTGCCCTGAGCATCGAAATAGTACACCAATACGTTTTCGTATCGCTCCAGATTCACGCGCTGATTATAACGCGTGCCGGTGATGTGGAGCGCGTTGCCATACTGCAGGGTAAACATCCCCGATAAATAATCTTCGCTCGTGGGCGGAGCAATAAAATAAAGAAGCGTGCCGGGTGGAAAGGTCGGATGGTTGCGCGAAATCTCGCGAAAGGGTCCGCGTTCAAAACGCGCTTGCGCCGCATACTGATTCGCCGTGTTCGCCACGCCGGGAACATTGAATCCCAGGATCGCGGCGCAGGCGAGACCGGCAAATGCGCCGCGCGCCCAAGCGGATCGAAAAAATTCCGTGCCGCGTTCGACGATGAGCGCGAGCAAAACCGCCGGCACTACTCCAGCCAAATACAAATGGCGCGCATCAAAAACTTGCCATTGAAACGAAAGCACATGCAACATTCCGAGGATGGCTTCGATTCCAAAAAACGCGAGCACTCGATTTTTGGTGCGGAGGAGGATGAGCAGGTACGCGCCGCTCGCCAGCGCGACCCAGATTTGTGGATTCGGAATTTCGATGCGCCACGGCACGATGAGCCAGGACAGGTACGGAATCGCGTTGGTGATGACATGCCATCCCAGCGCGGGGCGATACGTTTGATAAAGCGGATTCGCCGGCATAATCAAACGCACAAACGCGAGATAGACCCCGGCAATGAGCGCCAAGCCCAAATAACGCCGCACCAGGTCTGTCCATTTGAGCGGCGCGCGCACGATTAGCCGATCCAACAAAAATAATGTCGCGGGCAAGGTGAGCGCGATTTCTTTGGTAAGTAATCCAAAACCAAATACGATCAGGGTGAGTCGCGCATCGCGCGCCTTGCCGTGGCGCAAATAGCGCGCCCACAACCAGGTCGCCAGCAAATAAAACGTCGTCGCCAAAACATCCGGCGCGTTGATGAGCATCACCGTGAGACTGTACGCGGGCAGACTCGCGTAGAACAAACCCGCGATCAATGCCAAGCGCGCATTGCGCGCGATCTGCCAGCAGATCATGCTCACGAGCAACGCGTTCACAAAATGCATCGCGAGATTGACCGCGTGAAACGCCACGGGGTTGAATCCAAATCCCCCATAGGTCATCACGTACAGCAGACCCTGGAACGGGCGATACGAATTCAACAAATAGGGACCGAACGGATTCAGCACGGCGGTCAGATAATCTGTCGCGCCCAGCCGACTCAGCGTGCCAAAATAACTCCAATCATCCGAAATAAAAGTCAGGTTCAGCGCGGGCAAGTATGCCATGATCGTAACCGCCAAAATCGCGACGATGCCGACGAGAACGATCGGCGCCGATGGTTTGAAATGGGGTTGCACAGAGTTGCTCATCAGATTCCTAACGCGCAAAATTTTGGTTCAGCGATTTACCGAATCACTTTACTGTGTTCCGATCAATCGCCGGTGTAGTTTCATCATACACTTGTCCATCACCACTTTTAATCCTGCCGCCTCTGCTGTGCGCGCGGCATCCGCGTTCACGATCCCTTCTTGCATCCATACGACGCGCGCGCCAATTTGGATCGCCTGCTCCACAATCGGCGGCACATCTTCTGCGCGCCGGAAAATTTGCACAACCTCCACTTTTTCCGGGATCGCGCGCAAATCGGGATACGATTTTTCGCCGTTGATTTCGGACACGGTCGGATTGACCGGGATCACGCGATAACCCTGGGTTGCCAAATACTCGGGCACATAGTACGCCGGTTTTTCAAAACTGGTCGAGTAGCCCACGGTCGCGATGGTGTGAATCGTTTCGAGAATGGTTCGAATTTCGTCGTCGGTCATTGTAATCCTTGTTGGGCAAATTTCCAATTTGCCGCCATTGGGCAAATTGGAAATTTGCCCTACGCGCTCAATTGGATCGGCAGTTCGATGTGAAACGTCGTCTCCCCCGGCATCGAGGCGATGCGAATTTGTCCGCGATGTTTTTGAATAATGTTGTACGTGATGTTCAAGCCAAGTCCCGTGCCGACGCCTGGCGCTTTCGTCGTAAAAAACGGATCGAAAATGCGCGATTGAATTTCCGGCGGAATGCCCGGACCGTTATCCGTGATTTCGACGACGATACATTTTTCGTCCTTGCGAAACGTTTTGATTTTGATTTCGCCCGCGCCTTGCATCGCGTCAATCGCATTATCCAAAATGTTCGTCCAGACCTGGTTGAGTTCGCTCCCATACGCTTCGATGTGTGGCAGATCGGTCGCGTACGCGCGCGTAACCGTAACACCCTGCTTGAGTTTACTGCGTAAAATGACAAGCGTGTTTTCCAAACCCTCGTGGATGTCCACCTGTTGAATCGGCGCTTGATCGAGAAACGCGTACGATTTTACCGCCTTGACGATTTCGGAAATCCGCTCCGCGCCCATATTTACTTCGGCGAGCAACGCGTAAATGTTGCACCCCACGCACAACCAGCGCGCGACAATCGCAAACTGCGGCGCGGAAAATTCCGCGCGCAATTTTTCGAGATCGTTCGCATCCCAACCGAACGCGACCAACACCGGCGCAATGTCCCACGCGTCCTCAATCGCGCGATCTTCGAGCCAGGTTTGCATTTCACTTTCGCGATCACTGCGCGCGAGCGGCGCGATTTGCGGCGGCGCGGACACGCGCCGGGTCATTTCATCGCGCAACGCGGTAACACGTTCGTTCTGCCGCGCGTCCAAACCGAGCGCGCCGAGTGTGATCGTGAGCGACTGCCATTCCGCGAGCGCGTCGCGCAGTTGCGCGCTCGAACGGCGCGCCGCCGCCGCTGGGTTATTCAACTCGTGCGCGAGCCCAGCGGAGAGCGTGCCGAGCGATGCCATCTTTTCATTTTGCCGGATCATTTGCTCAGTGTTCCGCAAACGATTCATCACCGTTCGCAAAATCGAAAGCGTTGCCGCCGGACGCGTCATCACCAATTCTTCGAAAACTTGTTTGCTGACTTTGAACAACAAACTGTCCACGCGCGCGTGCACCGACGCCGTGCGCGGGCGATTTTCCAGCACGGACATTTCGCCGAACATTTCGCCGACGCCGCGGATCGCGATCACGATCTCGGTGTTGCCCGCGCGTTTCGTCACTTCAAACTCGCCGTCGAGGACGAGAAAAATCGCGTCGCCCGGCGTGCCTTCTTCCATCAAGACCGCGCCTTTGGGGACGGTGATCGTTTCCGCCATTTGCGCGAGCCAGTCTACATCTTTTTCGGACAAGCCGGCAAAGAGGAGTTGTTGTCGAATCAGTTCTTGGTTCATTTTAGTATGTGGTATTCGGTTTGAGATCGGGTGATTGTTGCGCCAACGCGTCAAACTGCGGCACGGGCTTTCCTGCCCGCATCAGCGGCTTGGATAAGCCGTCCCACAGTTAATTTCAAAACGCTTTCTTAGCGCATGATGAGCGGTAAAAACAGATACCCTGTGTCAGCACCCGGCACGTACTCAACTGCGCCGATCTCGCAGGCAAGTCCGGCAAGTCGTGCCACGCCACGCTGGTCGGTCGTGATACCGCCGATGCACTGTCCATTGTCAATCGCCTGGCTTGGTGGGAAGAGCATGTGCGTTTGGGTTGCCCCGCCGTTATTCGCCAGTGGGAGAAGTAGCGGATCGGTGCTGTTCCAATCGCTGGGCTGATTGAAATACGCGGCGCATGAATTGTCACTGGAAAGATTGTATCCGAGTGATGTAACCGTGCCATTGCAATTGCCATTCGATGAATGGCTAACAATCGTATTTTTCAGGTTGATCGTTCCACCGTTTTTCCAAATGCCGCCGCCCTGAAACGCCGAGTTGCCCTCGAGCGTTACATGCCGCAGTGTTACGGTCGCGGCACCGACTGGACTCAACCAGATTCCGCCACCGAACCCTCCCGAATTTCCGCTGAACGTTACATTCGTCATCGTCAGCGTTCCGCCACTCATCCCGACGCCTCCGCCGTGATCGCTGTAATTGTTCATGAACGTAACTCGATCCACAGTGACCGCGCCCGGCGCAACTACATCCAGCGCGCCGCCGTAGGTGGCAGAATTTCGGGCGAACGTGCTGTCGGCGATGGTGGTGGGACCTTTCGCAAAGATGCCGCCTCCACCATTGATGCCATCGTTATCATCAAAACTGCTATTCGCGACGTTCAGCGTTCCTTCGCTGTAGATAGCGCCACCGAAACCAGAACAGGGTCCGAACGTCGTTCTATTCTGTGCAAAGACGCTACCAATAACCGTTGCGCTACCGCTCGCCGCGTTGTGAATGGTGTTGCCACAATCGCCGCGACTATTGGCAAGTGTGGCGGACGAGAGTTCGAGCACTCCATCGCTGTAAATGCTACCGCCGACGCCATTCAGCGAGCGATTGCCAAGCAGGGTGCTATTCTGAATGACCATGCGGACATTGTTGTAGAGTCCGCCCCCGTCAAGGTTTGCCGTGTTGCTAAAGATCCGGGAATTGGTGATCGTTACCACGCCGGCACTGCCGACACCGCCCACGTCCAGAGTTATGGCTGTGTTGCTATAAACGAGCGTGTCCGTTAGGATCAGATATTGTCCAAAGTCGCAGATGCCACCACAAGTACGATTGGCGGAGTTGTAGCGGATCGTACTGCTTGTAAGCGTCGCGCGACCGGCTGTGTTATTGACGATCGCGCCACCGTCAAGCCCAGAATAACACTTTTCGACGATGGTGTTGTACAAATTGAGCACGCCGCCATCATTCAGGATACAACCGCCAATTTCACTGCCGCCCACCGTTCCGTTGCTCAGAGTAATGTTCTGGAGCGTCAGATTGCCGAGGAAATTCCCCGCCGAAAACACATAGAAGATGCGCGTGTTGTTCGCGCCGCTGAGTGTAATCTTATTTGCGCCGTCAATGATTACACTCTCTCCACCCCCCACCGTCAAACCGCCTGGTGTAGTGATGATGATGATCGCGGGGGCGGCACCGCAATTGAACGTGACCAGTCCGCCGCCTGACATCGCGTTAGCAAGCGCCTGCGACGTGCAAGATTGCGGCGTACCGTTGCCAACGATACCGCCCGCTTGAGTTGGCGATACATTCGTGAGTCCAGACCAAAAGATCAATGCAAATCCAAGCATGAAGGTGCAACAACGCAGGAGCCAAAGGTAAGGTGTTGCACACATAGCGATTCCACTTCCAGTTCTAGTACCCGACTACAACGTACTCAGGTATTGCTGAATCGCCGCGATCGCGACACCGCCTTCGCCGGTCGCGTGCGCGACGCGATTGTTCGTGCCAAAGCGCACATCGCCCGCGGCGAAAATTCCCGGACAACTTGTTTCGAGAATGTACGGATCGCGATCCAACATCCATCCTTTCGGACGTTTGCCGCCGCGCACCAGGTCGGGACCGGTGATGATGAATCCCTTGTCCGTCGTCTCGACCAGGTCGCGCACGAGTTCGCTGTTCGGCATCGCGCCGATGAAAATAAACATCGCCGCCGCGGGAACCGTTTGCGTTTCGCCGGTCTTGCTATTCTTGATCGTCAACGCTTCGAGTTTTCCCGGCGTGCCGTGAAGCGCGATCACCTCGGTATTAAACAGCCGCTCGATTTTTGGATTCGCTTCTTCCGCGTCGCGCAGATATTTCGACGACCATTGCGAATCGCGGCGAATCAACATCGTGACCTGGCTCGCGAATCGCGACAAGAACATCGCGCCCTGCCCCGCCGAATTCGCGCCGCCGATTACAAAGACCGGTTGATCGCGATAGTACGTCGCTTCGGTGAATGCCGCGCCGTAATACACGCCCGCGCCGGTCATTGCATCAATACCCGGCACATCGAGTCGGCGAAACGTCGCGCCGCTCGCCATCAACAACGTTTTGCCGACGATCTCGGATCCGTCCGCAAGTGTAACGATCCGATACTTGTCTTCGACGCGCACGCGCACCGCTTCAGTCGCTTCGAGAATTTCCGCACCAAAGCGTTTGGCTTGCGTGATCGCGCGCCGCGCGAGATCCATTCCCGATACGCCGGAAGGAAAGCCGAGATAATTTTCGATCTTGGGACTGTTCCCGGCTTGACCGCCTGGGACGCCGCGCTCCAACACGACGACGCTCTGCCCCTCCGACCCGGCATACACCGCCGCCGACAAGCCGGCGGGACCCGCGCCAATCGCGATGATGTCGTACAATTTTGTTTCCGCGCGCGTTTGCATTCCAACTTTCGCGGCGAGTTCTTGCAGTGATGGCTCAACTAAAATCGCGCCATCGGGAAACACAACGACCGGCAATTTTTTGTGCGTGTCCGCGAGCGCGCGCGCGGTTTCGTCCTTGTCCACATCGAGCCACTGGTACGAAATCAAATGGCGCGCGAGAAAATCCTTGACTGTGTGCGAGTGCGGCGACCACAACGCGCCCGCGACGCGAATCCCTTCGAACGGCAATTTCACATTCGCTTTCCACTCGTCGAGCAAATCGTCCAACACGGGATACAAATTTTCTTGCGGCGGATCCCAGGGCTTCATCAAATAATAATCGAGTCCGATCTGATTGATGGATTGGATCGCGGCTTGTGTGTCCGCGTACGCGGTGAGCAAAACTTTTTTCGCGTCCGGGAAAAGCGCGCGCGCCTGATCGAGAAAATCGGTGCCGCTCATTTGCGGCATCCGTTGATCCACGAGCAACAGCGCAACGGTTTCCGCGCGCGCTTGCAATTGTTTGAGCGCGTCGAGCGCGACCGATCCGGCGTCGGCTTTGAGGATGCGATAATCGCGTCCATATTTTTGCCGCAGATCGCGTTCGACCGCGTTCAACACGGCGGGTTCGTCGTCGAGCGTGAGTATAACTGGCTTGGGCATTGCGTTCCTCTCCTTCAAAAAATACTGATGGGCGCGGATACTACATCAAAATTTCCGCTTTGCCAATCCCCTCTCATCCCAAATCGCGCGCTTGAGAAATTCCGCGCGCAAACGCTTGCGCGAGTTCCGCGTTTTGCAAACGCGCGCGCGCATCGGCGACGAGTTGATCGAGATCGGGCGCGGGTTTGCCGATGCGCGTCAACGCGCGCCGCGCGTGAATCCGCGCGGGTAAATAACCCAGCGCGTCCGCAAGCTCGCGCGCGGTGATCAAACAATTTTCCGCCGCGATTGTTTCGCCACGCGCGCGATGCACATCGGCTTGGAGAATCAATCCACGCGCGCGATATTTCGCGGATCGCGTGCGCGCGGTCAACGCGAACAATGTGGCGATTTGTTTTTCCGCGTCGTCCACGCGTCCGCGCGCGAATTCGAGGCGCGCGCTCGCATCCGCGAGCCGGGTTTGCCAACGCCACGCGTGAAAACCAAATTCGGGACGATCCATCCACTGCGCCAATTCCGCGCGATGCGCGTCCGCCTCATCGAGTTTGCCGAGCATCGTACAGTCGTTGACCAGGTTGATCAGCACGCTGATTTCCGGCGGACGCACCGGCGCGCGTTTCGCAATGTCCAATCCAACCAGGTCGCGCGCGTACGCGGATTCCCAATCGCCGAGTTCCGCGTCGAGCCACGCGCGCGTGTTGGGGTATTGCGCCAAGCCGAACGGATTGCGCGTCTCTTCCGAAACCACACGCCCGGCTTCGAGCGCATCGAGCGCGGCGTCGTAGTTGCCGCGTCCGGCTTCCGCGCGCGCGAGCAAATACAGCGACACGATTTCGCCGACGCGATCGCTCAATCCTTTTTTGATGTCGTATGCTTTGCGCGCGCACGCCGCCGCGCGACCAAAGCGTCCCATAAAATTATTTTGGATGCCGAGATAAAACAACGCTTCACCTTCGAGCGGCTTTTCATCGCGCGCGCGGGATGCGAACAACGCGCGGCGCAAACGTGGATACGCGTACGCGAGATCGCCGTCGGCTTGCGCGACCATTCCTTGCACGAGGTACGCACGCAGAGCGACCGACTCGTCTTGCAATGCGCGCGCGCGCGTTTCGGATTCGGACGCCATCGCGACCGCGTCCGCGCCGCGCCCGCTCAACGAGTAGAGCCAAGCAATGCGCGACATTATTCTACACTCGTCAATTTCCAATTTCGCTGAACGCGCGAGCGGAAGCGCGGCTTGATAATCTTCAATCGCGCGATCGTACTGGCTGAGAAATTCGTACACCTGCGCGCGCGATTCGCGCAGTGCCATCACCTCGTCCGGCTTGGCATCCGCGCTGAGCGCGAGCGCGCGTTCGAGCAGAGCAAGCGCTTCTTGGTTCGCGTATTGACGCAGAGCGTTTTGCGCCGCGCGAAACAGATACCGTCGCGCGCGATCGGGCACGTCGGCTTGCTCCCAATGAAAACCCAGCACGTCGCTCAACTTGCCTTTGCGTTCGGGAAATGTTTTTTCAATCGCTTCGGCGACCGCGCGATGAAGCGCGCGCCTCTGCGATTTCAAGAGCGAACGATAAACCGTCTCTTGCGTAAGCGCGTGCTTGAACGTGTACTCGTCGCCGTGATCGCGCGACGCGTGCACCAGTTGTTCGGTTACGAGTTGTCCGAGCTGTGGGTCGAGATTCATTCAGGATTTTTTATCCGCGAATTTTTTTCTTGTAAGCGTTCAGCCCCATCCGTCATTGCGAGCGGTTTTCCCTGGCACTTGCGTTCCCGCCAGGGCAAGTGTGCGAAGCAATCCCCGACTTGGTCGATCCGGACTTGCAACGCGGAGATTGCTTCGTCGCAAAAACCGCTCCTCGCAATGACACCTGAACGGTTACTTTTTCTTTTTCACATTCGCGTTATTCGCGTTACACCTGCCCTTGCGGGCGGTGCAAGGGTTCGCGGATAACTCAGTTTTAGTCGGTCGAATGGGCGTTGATGAAATTGATGACGCGCGTCCACGCGTCGGCGGATTCGTTCGCAAACTCAACAAACTTGCGATCAAAAAAACTGTGCGGCGCGCCGGGATACGAAACGATTTCGTGCGCGACGCCGGCACGCGCGAGTTGCGCGTCGAGTTGTTGTACATCGCTTGCCGGAATTCCTGGGTCTGCGCCCCCGAACAAGCCCAGCACCGGGTAACGATTTTTCCCGGCTTGTTCGAGCGTCGTCCCTTTTGCGCCGGCGACCGCGCGACTCAACCCGGCGTAAAACGCGATGATGCCCGCGAGATCGAATGTCTCCGCGCCGGTGTGCAAGCCGAGCGTGCCGCCGCGACAAAAGCCGACGATGAACGTCGCGCGCGGCGATTGGCTCAACAAACGCAAATGCGCGAGCGCGGCATTCACATCAGCGAGAAAAGTTGGCACCGTCATTTTTTCGACGTGCGGTTGCCACTCGAAGGATTCATCGCGCGCGGTGAGACCGGCGGTGCGTCCGAAATAATCAATCGCGAGCGCGCGGATTCCGATTTCGGCAAAGCGCAACGCGAGTTCTTTGTAAAATTGATGCAAGCCGCGAATGTCCGGGTAAATCAACACTTGCGCGCCGCTCGGTTGCGCCGAGTACGCGATGTACGCGGAAAACCGGTTTCCGTCCGGCGCGGTCAAGACCAGGTCGTTCCCATCCGCCGCGCCGCCGGAAATCGGCGGATACGGCGGGCGCGCGGTATCATCGTAACACATTGTTTGTTGCTCCTTATTTCAAAACAGATTTCACATCCGGCACATTCAAAAACGATGCGCGCAAATCCTGGGGAGTGTGATCGGCGATGTATTCGATGATTGCGCGCGCGTGCGTTCGCAACGCGCGCGCGCGCGTCGAATCAGTTTCCATTTCCGCGAGCGCGGCAAGGATGCGCCACCAAATCCATCGCGCATTTGTGTCTTCGGCTTCGACGCGCGCCGCGTTTAGTATCATCATCGCTTCGTTCGTGTTGCCACTCTTGCACAAGGCGATTCCTTTGATGTACAACGCGTTAGGCAAATCCTGACGCAAGCGATGCGAGTGCTTGTATTCGATGAACCGATCACACGCGGCAATCGCGCGCGGGTAATCATTTTGCGCGAGCATCAATTCGGCTTCGGCTAAAATGTTTGCCGCGCCAAAGAGCGATTCGTGATCGGTCGGGGTGATCGTTTCAGTCGCTTCAGCGATGTACGTAGCCGCGCGCGCGATCTGCCCATCGCGCAAATACAAATGCCCGAGTTGCGCCGCCGTCCAAATGACCATCACTTGCGCTTGATTCCTCCCGGCGCGATACGCGAGTTCCGCAAGCTCGATGCCACGCGCGATCATTCCCAGGTCGCCGTACAACGCGCCCAGGTCGGCGCGCGTAAACGCGAGCGGCGCTTGAAAACCGCTCACGGCTGTACGAATCGCGTCCTCCATCGAAGTAATCGCTTGCGCGACATGTCCGATGGCGCGATATGCTTCACCCACCCAACTTTGACTGAACGCTTGACCCCACACATTGCCGATGCTCAAACTGAGCGCATACGCTTCTTCCGCCGCCGCAATCGCGTCTTGATACCGGGCGAGCGCGATATAAATCATCGCGGCATAACTCAAATTGTCCGCGATCATCGGCGCGATGTTCATCTCACGCCACATTTGCCGCGCTTGCAAATTCAGTTCGATGCCGCGTTCGGGATCAATGGCATACGCGTACGGCAAACTGAGATCGTTGAGCAAGTACGCGATTTGTTCGCGCAATTCGAGTTTGCGCGCGATCGCGAGCGCTTGTTCGCCATACCCGATCGCGTGGCGATAATTCGTTCGCAAACGCGTATTGAGCAGTAAAAGATTCCACAGAATTTTTGCTTCCGCCGGTTGATCGCCAATCGCGCGCGCGAGTTCCAACGCTTGATCGCACAACGTTTGCGCGAGTTGGCGATCCGATTGTTTGCTGGGAATCGAATAGATCGTCGCGCGCGCCATCAATGCCGCGAGTTCCATCGCGCGGTCGCCACATTCGCGCGCGCGCGTTTCCATTTCGGCATAGAGCGTCAGCGCGCGGTCGTGCTGATCACTCAATTCGTACAGTCGTCCCAGTTTGAGTTGCAAATCTTGCGGATGCGCGCCGGCACGTTGCGCGCGATCGAGCGCGCGCGTGTAATGCGCGATCGCTTCGACATTCGCGTTCACGCGCGCGGCGACATCGCCGGCGCGCATCAAGTACTCGCGCGTTTTCGCGTCGTCGCCGGATTCGGCGTAATGTTGCGCGAGCAATGCGGCGTGCTCGTCCAAATTCTCCGCGTACAGTTGTTCGTACGCGTGCGCGACGCAGAGATGAATTTCGCGGCGTTGTTTTTGCAGTAACGAGTTGCGCGCGTTTTCCTGCGTGAGCGCGTGCTTGAAAATGTACGCCATCTCTTCTTCGGGGAGACGGCGCACGAGTTGCGCGTGTTCGAGTTGATTGAGCGGTGAAACCAGATTCATTGCACGACCTAGAAAATTTTTTTGAGCCAGTACGTGATCGCCACGTTCGCCGTGATGAAAACGCAAAAGACGATGCCCGACGCGACCGCGCTGTACAACAATTCGCGCGTCGTGTCCCAAACGGTGCCGGGCAAATCACCGCGATAATAATTGAACAGATTAAACACGAAAATATACGCGGCGACGCCGAGCGGCGGAATCGGCAAAAAGAAGCGAATGTTTTCGGAAACGGAATTTCGAAACAGATAGAGCAAGACGCCGGTCAACAACATCAAGAATCCCGCCACGGTAATCGTCAAAATGTTGACCTTGAGCATTTCGTCGTCCATAGATTCCTCTGTTTTGAAGACTGCGCGCATCCTTCGACTCCGCTCAGGATGCGGAAGGTAGCGAATCCTGAAGCGAAGTCGAAGGATGCGGCTCGCGGAATATACCGCACCCTACGACTCCGCTCAGGATGCTTGGTCTTTACTCAACATCGCGATTGCCGCGCGCGTGCGCTCGGCGTCCGGCTGGGCGCGCAGTGCTTCAAAGATCGCGAGCGCGTGCGCGAACAAATCGCGCGCGGCGTCGCGCGTAGCGCGCGCGCGCGCCAGGTGCGCCAACTCGACGAGCGTGCGTCCGATCTGCCAACGCGTGCCCAGGTCGCGAAAAATTTCGAGCGCGCAATTCAAACGCGTTTCCGCTTCGCCGTGCTCGCCGGACAACCGATGCGCGACGCCCCACGCGCGATGCGCGATCGCGAGGTAAAGTTTGTGTCCGTCGCGTTCCGCCAATTCTTCTAGCCGCGCGGCATACGCGCGGCACGCGGTGGCATCCTGGGTTTGCGCCGCCGCATCCGCGAGCATCATATACATATCGTGATCGTGCGCCATCGAACCGCGCTTGACCGGTTGCCCGGCTAACTTGAACGCTTGCTCAATTGTTTCAGTCACGAGAGCGAACTCGCCCTTTGCCTTTAACGGCAACGATCTTCAATAGTGTTGATTTCTCTGCCACTGATCCGGTTGCCCGGACATTCCGATCATATAATCGTACGATTCCTGGGCATACGCCCGGGCTTGCTCTCGCTCGCCACGCAACGCGTGGACGGTCGCGCTGAGCGCGACAAAAAATCAGGTCTCGCCTACGCGCTCGCGCGTGTAACGGCGTTCCAGATCGCGCCACCGTGCTTCCGTCGTCAGCACTTCGTCCCAGCGATCCAAACGAAACAAGCAATGACTCTGAATCCCAATCGCATTCACCTGTTGATCAGTCGCTTGAATCCGCGCGGCGAGCGTTTCCGCTTCGGTCAAGTACGGCAGGGCTTGATCGTATTCGCCGAAATACATCAACGCGACGCCGACCCCGCGCAACGCGTCAATGCTTTCACGCGCGTCGTCAAAATTTCCGGCGCGACAGAGTTCCAAGCGCCGCGTCGCGACTTGCAAATGTTCGCGCAGTAAACTCCGCCCGTCGAACACATTCGCGAGCGCGCCCAATGCTTTCGACAACGCGACGCCGTCGTCGAGTTGCTCCGCCATTTGCACCGCGCGTTGCGCCAAGCGATGCGCGCTGTCCCAATCCGGCGGCGTTTGATTGCGCCACGCGTCCATCGAAAGCGCGACGAGCAATTGCACCGTTTCCGTGTGCGGCGGTTCGTTGCCATTCGTTACGATGTTTTCTTCGAGCCACGCGCGCGACTCATTGCGGATTTCGCTGACCTGTTGATACGCCGTCGCGTCCACCGACCATTTCGCGTCGGTCGCGATTTGAACGATTTTGCGATGCAAACGCACCGCGATAATTTTATCGCTCGCGCCATCGCGCGCGCGCGCGAGCGCTTGTTGATACAACGCGAGCGCTTGCGCGAAATCGCGCACGAGCCGATACACATCGCCCAGGTCTTCGAGCAAACCCAGTTGCAATTCAATTGCCGTTTCCGGCGCGATCAACGCGAGCGCCTTGCGTAAATTTTGAATCGCGTCGTCATACGCATACACCGCGACCGCTTGTTGCGCCGCGTGCCGCGCATACGTGATCGCCTTGTCGCGTTCGCCCGCTTGCGCGAAATGGTACGCCAGCAAACCGGCGAGTCCCTCCAAGCGATTCGGAAAAAGCATTTCCATCGCTTGACCGACGCGGCGATGAAACGCGCGGCGGCGTTTCAACAAAATCGTTTTGTAAACCGCTTCCTGGGTCAGCGGATTGCGAAACGCGTATTCGAGTTCCGGCACGCGCGCCGATTCGCGAATCATATCCAACCGAATCAACGTGCCGATGTGCTTGTCCAAATCCTGGCTCGCCTCATCCACAAGTTGCAGAACGCGCCGATAAAACGAGCGACCAATCACCGACGCGATTTGCAGTGTCGCGCGCGTTGATTCTTCGAGCCGATCCATACGCGCCGCGAGAAGCGATTGCAAATTATCTGGGATTTCAAAATCCGCGCCCGCGTTCGTCGCGCGCCAATAGCGGCGCGTGGTTCCATTCACGACGCGATCTTCGGACACGACCGCGCCGCTATCAATTAACGTTCGCACCACTTCTTCGATGAAAAATGGATTGCCGCCGGATTTTTCGAGAATGTTCGCGCGCAAACGATCCGGCAATTCGGCAACCGCGAGCAAGCGATTCAACAGTTCGTTGCTCTCCGCTTCCGAAAGCGGACGCAATGCGACTTCGGTATACCGATGCTGATACTCTTCGTCGGCAATGATTTTGATTTGCCACGCGGGGGCTTGGCGTTCGGTTCGCAGAGCGCACAAAACGACGAGCGGAATTTCTTCGGTCAACGCGACCAGTTGCCGAAGCATCTCGACCGACGCGGCATCGCACCAGTGCAGATCATCAAAAACCAGGACGGTCGGTTGATTCGCAAAGCGCGCGCGCATCCAATCGCGCACCGCTTCGCACAATTCGCGTTTGAACATTTCGCCGTCGAGCGGCGCATTTCCGTTTTGGCTCTCCAAGCCGAACAACGATTCGAAAAGTTGCAACGCGCGCGCGCGCCGATCCTCCGCTAAACATTCGACGAGCGCGCCGAGTTTCGCGCGCATCGCTTCGGGCGCGTCCTCCGCGCCGATGCCATTCACGCGCCGAATCAAACGCTGAATCAATCCGTACGCCTGATTGGATTCGTACGAGAGTGTGAGCGTTTCGTGCCATTGCGCGTTCAGCCCTTCGAGACTTTTGAAAACCAGGAAGGTTTCGTGCAGTAATCGCGTCTTGCCCAAACCGGCTTCGCCCAACACACAAACGATTCGCCCCACCCCTTGTTTGAGATCGGTGATGACGCCGCGCAACGTAATCAATTCCGCATCCCGCCCCACCATCTCCGCGTGCAAACCTTCGATCCCGCGCATGCGGCTCGCGCTTTCTTTGCGCCCCAGGACGCGATACGCCGGCACAGGTTCGGTCTTGCCCTTGACCTCGATGCCGCCAAGATTTTCAAATTCAAAAAATGATTTGACCTGTTTGTGCGTATCGTGCGCGATTTGCACCGTGCCAGGCGCCGCGGTATGTTCCATCCGCGCGGCGAGATTGATCGCGTCGCCAAGCGCGAGATATTCCATGTGCATATCACTGCCGATGTTGCCAACAACGACAAGCCCGGTGTTGAGTCCGATTCGCATTTGAAAATCGGGAACGCGATTCTTGGCGCGCAGTTCGTTGCGATATTCGCCAATCTGTTTGAGGATGTCGAGCGCGGCGTTCACCGCGCGCACCGGGTCGTCCTCGTGCGTGATCGGCGCGCCGAAAAATGCAAGCACGCCGTCGCCAAGCAGTTGCGCGATCGTGCCTTCGTACCGATAGATCGCTTCGCTCACGCGGCGATGCGCGCCCGAAACAATTTCGCCCCACTCTTCGGGATCGAGTTTTTCCGCGAGCGCGGTCGAGCCAACAATGTCGCTGAACAACACGGTAACTTGTTTGCGCTCGCCGACCATATCGCCGCTCGCGCGCGCGGCGTCGAGTTTCGCGCGCAATTCTTCGGGAATGTACTGTTGCAGTTTCGATTCGGCTAAAACCGGAATCGGCGCGATCGCGATCGGCGCGCGCGGTTCGACACTGGGTTTGGGTGGCGGCGCGATCTCAACGCGCGGTAGCGCGCTGGGCGCGGTTTGCCAATACGCGCCGACCGAATCCACGAGACGCAGTCCGCAGTGATCGCAAAAAATCGCGGCGTCGGGTAACGCGACGTTGCAACGCGGACAGGTGTGGGCAAGCACAGCGCCACACTGTTTGCACACATTTGCTTGCTCGCGATTCGTCGTATTGCAATTTGAACAGATCATTCAAAACTCAATTCGCATCTGCTAAAATCATTCGGACCGCCGATTGTCCCAGGAAAGCGTCGCGCAATTCCGGCGGCGCGTGCGCCGCGATGTGCGCGACAATTTCGCGCGCTTGGTCACGCGCGGCGCGCGCGGACACAGCATCACCGCGCGCGGTTTCAACCGCGCTCAACACGGCGAGGATTTCCCACAACGAACGCCGCACACCCAGGTCGCGCGCGTCCTCGCGCGCCGCGATCAAACACGCGCGCGCGGCATCGAGATCATTCAGCGCGCGTAGCGCTTTGCCTTTGAGTAACAACACATCGAAAACAAACGGGCGCATTTTCAATTCGCGAATCCGCGCGAGGAGTCGGTCGGCAAGCGCGATGGCGCGCGCCGGCTCGCCGCGCGTGATCGCGATTTCGCCGTCCGCGAGCATCACAAAAATCGGCGAGAACCAGGTCAGGTCGTTCAGATCCAAACCGATGTACGCGCGCGCGACAATCGTTTCGGCTTGCGCGAGTTCGCCATTCAACAAATGCAATTGCGCGAGCACACCCAAATGCCAGGATCGAAATCCAATGCTAATCGTTTGCTCGTGTGGAATGGCTTGAACAATCGCAATGCCTTGTTGGAGATCGCCGAGCAAACCAATCGCCCAACCCAACATTCCTTGCGCGACGTACATCGCGGCAATAAAACCGGATTGCTTGCCCACCTCCACGGCGTCGCGCAACGCGCGGATGCCTTCGGTGATTTCGCCGGTTTCGAGCGCGAGATAACCCAGCGTCCAACGACTGTACGCTTGATTCCACAAATTGCCGATGGTGATGCTGATCTGATACGCCTCGTCCGCGAACGCGCGCGCCGCCGAAAACTCGCCGAGGAAAAAACATCCTTCCGCCGAGGTCGCCAGGTTGTCGGCGAGCATCGGCAAGTTGTCGAGTTCGCGCCACAGCGCGCGCGCTTGCGTGATCGCCGCGCGACCTTCGTCCGCGCGTCCACGCGCGATATAATTGCGCGATAAATCGTGGAGCGCGTACGCCATTTGCTCGCGCGCATCAAGTTGGCGCGCGAGTGCGAGCGATTGTTCACCCAACGCGATGGCTTGATCAAAATTGCTTTGAAAATAATTGACGAGCATCAGCGACCACAGCGTTTTCGCTTCGGCGGCCGGATCGTCCAACTCACGCGCCAACGCGAGCGCGCGCCCCAAAAGTTCTTGCGCCAATCCCAGGTCGTAGCGCGCGGTCGGCGTCGCGTGGAGTGTCGCGCGCGCCAGCAACGCGGCGAGTTCCAGCGCGCGCTGATTTTGCGCGCGCCCGCGCGTTTCCAGCTCCAGATAATTCACGTCCGCGTCATCATAGCGCGCGCTCAACTCCAACACGCGCCCGCGTTTGAGATACACATTTTTTAACTGCGTCGCATCCTTCGACTCCGCTTCCTTCGACTTGCGCTCAGGACTCCGCTCAGGATGCGACCCGCTTTCAATCGCGCGCGCATAGTGCATTTCGGCTTCGGCGTGCGCGTACACGCGCGCCGCGACATCGCCCGCGCGCAGAGCGTGCTCGAACGTTTTCGCGTCGTCGCCGGCTTCGCCATAATGTTGCGCGAGCAACGCGGCAAATTCGTCGAGGTGGTCGGCGACAAGTATTTCGAGCGATTGCGCGACGCGCAAATGAATCTCGCGCCGCGTCGTCCGCAAGAGCGATTGATAAATCGTCTCCTGCGTCAACGTGTGGCGAAATTGGTACGTCGCTTCAACGTCATTCAGTTGCCGTACCAGTTGCGCGCGTTCGAGTTGGGTCAATGTGGAATCGAGATACATTTCAGATCATTGGTAAATGGTAATTGCGAATTGCGAATGACCGATTTTACTTCGCACAGTCACAAACTGCGGATTTGCCAGACTTGGATTCGACGCTTTAGCGGGTTGCTTGCCCCAGCCATCAACCGCGTAAACGCTCGACTCCAAAAATTCCGCCCCCTGATTTTATTTCTTCACGCATCACGCATCACGCATCACGTTTTACGTTTTACGTTTTACGTTTCACCCCATCTGCTCCAACACTCGTTCGAGAACCTTCACTTGAAACTTGCGCCCGATCACCGCGGCGATTTGCAAAACGCGTTTCGCATCGTCCGGCAAACGATCAATGCGCGCGGTCAACACACCTTGCAAAGTGTCCGGGATTTCAATGTTTTGAATTTCGCGCGTAACGATCCACTCGCCGTTATCCGCGTGGCGCGCGATGCCGCCGCGATCAATCAACATTCGCAAAACTTCTTCGACGAAAAACGGATTGCCCTCGGCTTTGGCGAGAATCATCTTGCGTAAATTTTCCGGGAGCGCGTCAATCTCCAACAAATTGTTCACGAGTTGTTTGCTGTCCGAATCGGACAAGGGCGCGAGATGCAATTCGAGCGCGCCGACGCCGGTGATTTCGTGCGACTGCGCGATCAGTTTCCAGCCGGCGGCGTCTTTATCCGGGCGCGTGACAAACACAATCACCATCGGAACTTCGGACGCGATGGACAACACTTGCGCGCCCAGCTCGACCGAGGACGGATCCGCCCAATGCACATCTTCGCAAACAATGACGGTCGGTTGCGCGTGCGCGATAGCTTGCAAAAATTTTTTGTAGGCGGCGATGTATTTCGCTTGCAGAGCCGGACCGTCGAGATATTTGACGCGCGCCGCCATTTCCTCTTCGAGTTTCAAACCGAGCAAGTGTCCCAGGTACGGATACACCTCTTTCATATCGCCGTCGAGTAATGCGTGCGTCGTTTGCGCGAGCGCGCGATGCGTTTCTTCTTCGGACGAACCGGCGGGCGCGTTAATCAGCGCGCGCAAAATATCGGTGCTGAGATGGTGCGCCATCGAAGACCCGTACGACAAACAGCGACCCTCGACCCAGCGAATCGGGCGTTCCGCATCCGCGAGCGCGGCTTTACGCCATTCCGCGACCAAACGCGATTTGCCCAACCCGGCTTCGCCGATAATCGCGGCAATCGAGCCGCGTCCCGCGCGCACATCCGCGATGATTTGCAGGAGCGTCGCAAACTCGCGCGAGCGACCGACCATCGGCGAGGTCAAGCCCGCGATGCCGCGCGCGCGCACCGCGCCTTTACGTTCGCCGATCACGCGATAAACCTGGATCGGTTCTGCTTTGCCCTTGACCGCGATTTTGCCCTTGTCTTCAAAATCAAATAAATTCGCGGCGAGCCGATGCGTGCTTTCGGAAATCAAAATCGTGTTCGCTTCCGCCGCGCTTTGCATACGCGCCGCAAGATTCACCGTGTCGCCAATCGCGAGATATTCCATATGCAAATCACTGCCGATATTACCGACGACGACCAAGCCGGTATTCAACCCGATTCGCAGTTGAAAATTTTCGACGCGCTTTTTCGCGCGCAACTCGGATGCGTACGTTTCAATCGAATCGAGAATCTCGCACGCCACACGAATCGCGCGTTCGGCGTCATCCTCGTGCGCGATCGGCGCGCCGAAAAACGCAAGCACGCCATCGCCAAGCAATTGCGCGATGGTGCCCTCATAGCGATAGACCGCTTCGCTCACGCACCGATGCGCGCCCGACACAATTTCGCGCCAATCTTCCGGGTCCATCTGTTCCGCGAGCGCGGTCGAGCCAACAATGTCGGTGAAGAGCGCGGTCACGAGTTTGCGTTCGCCTTCCGCGCGTTCGCGCGCCGCAAGAATTTTGTTCGCGACATTTTGCGGCGCGGTCTTGCGAAGCGCGTCGAGCGAATCGCTCCGCGTCGCCGCGCTCGGCGCGCCGCCCGCAAGATTGAATCCACAGTTCTTGCAAAATTTCGCGTTCGCCGAAATCGCGTTGCCGCAATTCGGACACGCGCGCGCAAACGCTTGACCGCAGTTCTCGCAGAATTTTGCGTCGGCGGAATTTTCAAAGGCGCAATTCGGACACTACATTGAATACTCCAAATTACGTAATACGTGTTGTGTATTGCGTATTACGTTTTACTCAACGCATTTTCCAAAAACATTCCGCGCAAACTCTCATCGCGGAACAATTCGGCGATTTCATTTATCATCGCGCGCGCGGCGTCGCGTTGCGCGTTCGCGTCATCATCGCGACCCAGTTCGCGCAAAACCTGGGATGCGCCGGCGCGCGCTTGCCACACTGCCGGACGCATCTGCATTTCACTCGCGATTTTTTCCGCGCGCGCGAAATGTTCGAGCGCGATCCCAGGTTCGCCGCGCGCGATGCTAACACGCGCGTCCGCGAGCGCGAGTTCTGGTTCGAGATGGCTCATCCCGCGCGCGCGCGCATACACGCACGCCGCGCTCACGAATTTCAGCGCGTCGTCGAGTTGATGCCGCGCGAGCGCGACGTAGCCCGCGCCGAGCAGGAATTGCGCGCGCACCATCAAGCCCATCATCGTCGGATAATTCAAGCCCTTTTGAAAAAATTCATCCGCGCGTTCGAGGTTGCCACTCATCAGCGCGCAAAATCCAATGTCCGCCCACGCGGTCGCGCTGAAACTTGCGATAAACGCGTTATCCATCACCCGCAAAACCTGGGAGTGCAAATCCAACGCCTTGTCCGCGAAGGTTGGACTGATTTCGAGCAGAGTCGTGCCAAGCGCTCCAAGCCCCAGGGTGTCCATCCCAGGATAGGACATTTTCCCGGCGGCGCTGGATTGCTCGAAATGCCGCGTCGCGTTTTCGTAATCCCCACGCAACCGCGCGATCGTGCCCAGCATATAGTTGCCCTCCGTGAGCGCCAGCGTCGAACCGATGCGCGCGGCAATCGCAACGCCTTGCTCGCCGAAAGCGCGCGCGGTGTCGAGTTCGCCTTTGCGAATGTGAATGAACGCATACACGCCCGCGAGCAATTCCGCTTGATGGAGCCGGTCGCCAATCTCTTCGCAAATCTGCATCGCCTCTTGCGCCTTTTGCCACGCCTCGTCGAATTTTGTAATGTACATGAGCGTGTTCGCCGTGTGTGTCGTGCCGAACGCCATTTGTTCTTTCACATTCAGTTCACGCCCAACCTCGACCGATTCGCCGAGATATCTGATCGCGCCATCGAAATCGCCGCTACTGGTGCAAATGCCGCAACGCACGGTAAACATTTCTGCGAGCCCGGTGCGATCGTTCGCCGCGCGCGCGATTTTTTCGGATTCGCGCAAATTGGTTTCGACCGTCGGAAAATCGCCCACGATCATTTGCACCATCGCGAATTTGTTCAGCGCGGAGACCTGCATTGCCGTGTCGGTATGTGCGCGCGCGAATTCGAGCATCGCTTGATAATTTTGCAGAACGCGCGGCACATCGCCGATGAGCAGGAGCGCGTTGCCGAGACCTTCGTATGCGCGACGCGCGTGCGTTACATCTTTTTGCGCGTGCGCGATTTCGACCGCGCGCGCGAAATAACCAATCGCTTCCTGGGTCGAGTACTCGCGCGCGGCGCGCGCCCCGGCTTGCACGAGATACGGCAGAGCGCGCGCCGGTTCTTGCGCTTCGAGAAAATGCCGCGCGATGTCATAGATACGTTCCGGGTCGAGTCGCTCCAAACATTCCGCGGCGCGGCGATGCAAGTCGCGGCGTTTGCTCAACAACACCGAAGCGTACGCGGCTTCTTGCGTGAGCGCGTGCTTGAACAACCAGGTCACATCCGGCGCGCGCGATTTTTCGCGCACGAGTTCGCGGCGTTGCAAATTTACCAGCGCGCCATCGAGTGTTTGCGGCGCGTCCAAAATTTCGGTAAGCACGCCGCGTTGAAATTCGCGCCCGATGACTGAGGCGGTTTGCGCCGCGCGTTTCGAATCATCATCGAGCCGGTCGAGGCGCGCGCTGATGACGCCCGCGAGCGTATCGGGAATCGCGATGGTCGCGATTTCGCGCGTCGCGCGCCAATGCCCGTTGTCGCGCACGACAAGTTTCGCATCGAGCAGTGAGCGAATCACTTCCTCGACAAAAAACGGATTGCCTTCGGCTTTTTTCAAAATGAGCGCGCGCACTTGTTCCGGCAAATCTTCAATGTGCAAAAGATTTCCGACGAGCGTGCGCGCTTGTGTTTCATCCAACGGTTCGAGCGCGATGGGCGTGTACCGATGCGCGTAATCGCGCGCGGCGATTTCGTGGAAATGCCACGACGGTTCCTGGCGTTGCGGTCGAAACGCGGCGATGAGCAGAAGTGGTTTGCTTTCGGTGAGCGACATGACCTGGTCGAGCAAATCGAGCGAGGTCGCGTCCGCCCAGTGCAAATCTTCAAAGACCAAGACGGTCGGCGCATCGCTCGCGAGTTGTTCGAACAACGCGCGCGCGGCTTGGAAAATCGCTCCGCGCAATTGCGGCGGTTCGAGATATTTCACGCGCTCGACATCATCGCCGCGCGGCGCGATGCCGAGCATCGTCGCGAGAAACGGCGCGCCATCGTCCGCGCGCGCTTTGATTTTCGCGTACTTGCGCGCGTCGTCTTCTTCCGCGCGCACATCAAACAACTTGGTCAACAAATCAATGAACGGCGCGTACGGCGTGTTGGTTTCGTACGAGAGCGAGCGACCCTCTAGCCATTTCAGATTTCGGATTTCGGATTGCAGATTTTCCTCCGAAATCTGAAATCTGAAATCTGAAATTTGTTTCCGCACTTCCGCCATCAACCGCGATTTGCCCAGCCCCGCGTCGCCCATCAGCGAAATGATCGCGCCGTGACCTTGATGCAATTCGGCGAGACGCGCGCGGAGCGTTTGCATTTCGCGTTCGCGTCCGACGAGCGGCGAATCGAGTCCTTCGATGCCGCGCGCGGAGGTCGCGATGGTTTTGCGCGCGAGCACGCGAAAAACCGGGACGAGTTCGCTTTTGCCTTTCACTTGAATCGCGTCGCGCGCTTCCAAATCGAACGCGTGCTTGACCGCGCGCGCGGTTTGCGCGGTAATCAAAATCGTGTTCGGTTCCGCCGCGCTCTGCATCCGCGCCGCGAGATTCACCGTGTCGCCAATCGCGAGATACTCGACGTGCAAATCCGAGCCGATGTTGCCGACGACGACGAGCCCGGTATTCAAGCCGACGCGCATTTGCAAATGATCAACCTGTTGGCGCGATTGTAATTCGTGCGCGTATGCATGAATCGCGTTTTGGATTTCGAGCGCGGCATTGATCGCGCGTTCGGCGTCGTCCTCGTGCGTAATCGGCGCGCCGAAAAATGCGAGCACGCCATCGCCGAGCAATTGCGCGATCGTGCCCTCGTACCGATACACCGCCGCGCTGACGCGTTGATGCGCGCCCGCGACAATCTCGCCCCAATCTTCGGGATCGAGTTTTTCCGCGAGCGCGGTCGAGCCGACAATGTCGGTGAACAACACGGTAACAAGTTTGCGTTCGCCGGCAATTTGCGCGCTTGCCGTGCGAATTTTTTCTTTGATGGCGGTCGGCGCGGCTTGTTGCAAATCGTTCAGACGCGTCGCGGGCGCGGCAATCAAATTGAATCCGCAATTGCGACAAAATTTTACATTCGCCGCGACCGGCTTGCCGCAATTCGGACACGCGCGTTCGAGCGCATTGCCGCAGTTCTCGCAAAATTTTGATTCGGAAGGATTATCGTACGCACAGTTCGAGCATTTCATATCGCGCACCTCGCATAAAACAAAATTCGACCTTGCGCGCGCCATTCTAGCAAAGCGGCGCGCACAATGCCAGACCGAAAGGTGCTCATTTTTTGTTCAACCAACGGGGAAAGGAAAACGCGGAAACACCCAGCACGCGGAAAATATCTGCGCCAGTCATTCGCAATGACCGGCAAAAGCAAATCCATTTCCATCGGGCGACGCGCGCGCCGCCCGGAAAATTTTATCGAGAGCATTCGTCACTCCCGCGAATTATTTTTGCGCGCTGTCATCGCGCGCGTGCATTTCAAATCGCAGAACGGTTGCGATTGTAGCACACAACTAGAGCGAGCGTCAATCGGGGTTGCGCGTTTTGCTCTCACATTCGTCTAATGTTTTTTTGGGATGTGACATTTATCGCTTGACAATGCGCGGACGCGTCCGTTATAATGATGGCAAATCAAACGCAGGGTGAATTGCTATCGCCGAATAATCGTCAAACGTTCCACACATTTCAATTGAACATTCTACTTGCATCGTGAATTCCCATTGCCGCTGGTCTGTTGCGCGACGGACTGTTTCAGACTTGCTGAAACCGGGGAACAAAGATGATCCCGAGACGCATTGCATTACCCTGCTCTCGGGATTTGATTTTATGCCAGCGCGTCATCGCCACGCCGGGCGATGACTTGCGTTGGAGGTTGGGCTGGTTCGAAAAGGAGGAGCGATGAACGACGTATTTGAACGACTCGACGCGCACACGCAAAGGTACAACGCCGAAGAATGGCAAGGCACTTTGCGCGAGTATCTCGCGCTGGTGCGCGCGAATCCGCGCGTCGCGCAACTCGCGCACGCGCGCATTTTCGATATGGTGCGGTCACAAGGCGTCGAAACGGATCCGCTTGCGGGCACGGAAAAATATCTCTTCTTCCGCAACGATTTGTTCGGCGTGGATGAAGCGCTCGCACAAATTATGGAGTATTTCAAAGCCGCGTCGCTCGGCTCGGATGTGGGGCGGCGGATTCTGATGATTTACGGACCGCCCTCGTCCGGCAAAAGTCAATTTGTGATTTTGCTAAAGCGCGGCATCGAAGAGTACACGCGCACAGCGGAAGGCGCGGTGTACGCGATTGCCGATTGCCCGATGCACGAAGAACCGTTGCATCTCGTGCCGCATTCCCTGCGCGGCGAATTTTTGAGCGAACACAAAATTCACATCGAGGGCGAACTGTGTCCGATGTGCGCGCTCAATTTGCGAACGAAATACAAGAACGATATTTACGCGGTGCCGGTGAAACGGATTTTTTTCACGGAACGCGAACGCAAAGGGATTGGCACGTTCGTCCCGGCGGACCCGAAATCGCAAGATATCACGGAGTTGGTCGGCAGTATTGATCTCTCAACCATCGGCGAGTACGGCGCGGAATCCGATCCGCGCGCATATCGCTTCGACGGCGAACTCAACATCGCGAATCGCGGCTTGATGGAATTTATCGAAATGCTCAAAGCGGACGAGCGCTTCCTCTACGTTTTACTCACGCTGTCGCAAGAAAAAAATATAAAGACCGGACGCTTCCCGTTGATCTACGCGGATGAGGTCGTCGTCGCGCACACGAACGAATCCGAGTTCAACGCGTTTATGGCGGACAAGAAATCGGAAGCCCTGCAAGATCGTATGATCGTCGTGCGGATGCCGTACAATCTACGCATCTCCGCCGAAGAAAAAATTTACGAAAAACTTTTGCGCCAGGCGAACATCGGCGGCATTCACATCGCGCCGCACGCGCTCCAGGTCGCGGCAACCTTCGCGGTAATGTCGCGGCTCGAAGAACCGAAAATCAAAGGATTGACGCTTGGCAAAAAAATGCGGTTGTACGATGGCGCGGAAGATGTCGAGGGCTTTCGCCAAAAAGATGTCAAGCAGATCAAAGAGCAAACCGAGCGCGAAGGCATGGATGGCATCTCGCCGCGTTTTGTGATCAATCGCATCAGCGCGGCGTTCACCAAACCTGGGACGACCTGCGTGAATCCGATTGACGCGTTGCGCGCGATCAAAGACGGCATCGAAGCGCACAGCGGTCTCGCCAAAGATGCGCGCGAGCGGTACATCAATTTGATCGCGGACGCGCGCAAAGAGTATGACGAGATCGCGCGAACCGATGTGCAAAAAGCGTTCTTCGTCTCGTTTGAAAAAGAGGCGCACACCCTGCTCGAAAATTATCTCGACAACGTGGAAGCGTATCTCGACGACGCGCGGCTCAGCGATCCGATCACCGGCGAAGAAGTTCCGCCGAATGAAAAATTGATGCGCTCGATTGAAGATAAAGTCAAAGTGTCGGAGAGCGGCAAGGACGCGTTTCGCAACGAAATTTTCCGGAAGGTCGCGATGGCGGAACGGCGCGGCGAAAAATTCGATTATCGTTCGCACGACCGCTTGCGCGAAGCGATTGAGCGCCAATTGTTCGACGAACGCCGCGACACGATTAAACTCACCGTCTCGACGCGCAATCCCGATCCCGATCAGTTGAGCAAGATCAACCAGGTTGTGGACACGCTGATCCAACGCGAAAACTATTGTCCCGTCTGCGCGAACGAATTGCTCAAATACGTGTCGTCGTTGCTGGCGCGGGAAAAGTAAATGGTAAGTGGTGAGTGGTAATTATCAATTACCACTTACCACTTGGAGTAGTTATGGCTGTAGTAACTTCCAGCATGGCGATCCCCTGGGATTTGCGGCGGCGCGGGTTGAAAGATTCGATTCGTCACGACAAGCGCGTACGCGAAGCGATCAAACAAAATTTGCGCGAACTGATCGCGGAAGAAACGATCATCACCTCCGACGGCAAAAAGCTGGTGAAGATTCCGGTGCGTTATCTCGATCAGTACCGGTTTATTTTTGATCGCGGCACGCGCGGGCGCGGCGTGGGGCAAGGACAAGGCGATGTCGGCGATATTATCGCGAGCGAGGATGACGCGCCCACGCCAGGTCAAGCCGGCGATCAACCGGGACATGCGATTTACGAAGCCGAATTCGCGCTCGATGAGTTGACGCGCCTGATGCTCGAAGACCTGGCATTGCCCTGGATCGAAGAAAAGCACAAGGACCAGGTCAAGACGACGACGGTGCAATACAACGACATTCGCAAAAAAGGTCCGCTCGCGAATTTGGACAAACGCCGCACGTTACGTGAAAATCTCAAACGCCAAGCCGCGCGCGGTAAAAGCAAGGTCGGCAAGATCACCGACGACGATTTGCGCTATCGCGTCCCGGAAATTCACGAAGAGTTTCACTCGAACTGTGCGGTCTATTTATTGATGGATCGAAGCGGTTCGATGACGACCGAAAAAAAGTACATCACCAAAAGTTTCTTTTTTTGGATGGTGCGCTTTTTACGGCTAAAATACAACACGGTCGAAACCATTTTCATCGCGCACGACACGGAGGCGGCAATCGTTCCTGAAAAAGATTTTTTCATTCTCTCGAACAGCGGCGGCACAATGTGCAGTAGCGCGTACACGCTCGCGCTCGATCATATCGTAAAGCATCATCCGCCGGCGCGCTGGAACAATTACGTGTTCCATTTTTCCGACGGCGATAATTTCGCGGACGACAACCCACAGTGTCTCACCCTGCTCGGCGATTTACTCGATGTCAGCGCGATGGTGGGGTACGGTGAAGTGAACTATGACGAATTTTTTGGCGCGTATCCCGGGCGCGGCGCGTATCGTCCGCAATGGAGCACGCTTTACAAAGAATTTAGCGCGATCCGTCATCCGCGTTTCGTGCCGGTAACGATTGAAAAACGCGATCAGGTTTACGAAGCGTTAAAAAAATTTCTCACCGTGCGCGATGCGATCCCGGCATAATTTGGATTTGACGCTTTAGCGGGCGTCGAATGTTCGCGAGCAACCCGCTAAAGCGTCGAATCCAACTTTCAACTTCCAATCTCTAATCTCCAATCTCCAATCGCGCAATCTCGCAATCTCGCAATCTCCAATCTCTCGCATTATGAACCTCTCAGCCACAATCAATCTCATCGGCAACCTGCTCGGCGCAACAATTCGCGAACAGGAATCGCCCCAACTTTTTCACCTGGTCGAACAGATTCGCCAACTTGCCAAAGCGCGCCGCGCGGATTCAGATCGCGCGCCGGATCAACTCGCGATGCAAGTCGCCGCGCTCACGCCGGACGTTGCGCGTGTGATCGCGTCCGCGTTCACGGTGTATTTTGATCTCGTGAATCTGATCGAAGAAACGTATCGCGTGCACACTTTGCGCGAACGCGAACGCGAACGGCATCCCGAGCCAGCACCCGAATCCATCGCGGACGCGATTGCGATGCTCGCGGCGCGCGGCATCACGCGCGCGCAAATGCAAAATTTGCTCGCCGCGCTCAACGTCGAACTCGTGCTGACCGCGCATCCGACCGAAGCGAAACGGCGCACTGTGTTGTCGAAACTCGAACGGATCGCGCACATCACGCGCGTTTTGGACGACGGCGATCTCTTGCCCCGCGAACGCGCGGAACTCGAAATGAATTTGCGCGCCGAGATCGCCGCGCTGTGGTTGACCGAACGCACGCGCACGACGCGCCCCAAAGTCGAGGACGAAGTTCGCACCGGGTTGTACGTCGTCGAAAATGTTTTTTGGGATACCCTGCCGCGCGTGTATGCCGAACTCGATGCCGCACTCGCAAAACATTTTCCGGGATTGTCCGCGTCGCCGCGTTGGTTGACGCTCGCATCCTGGGTCGGCGGCGACCGCGACGGCAATCCAAACGTAACGATGACCGTTACCGCCGAGACGTTGCGGTTGCATCGCGGTCTCGCGATTGAACATCATCGCCGCGCGCTGCAAGACCTGGCGCGGCGATTGAGTATGAGCGCGCACCTGGTGCCGATGCCGCGCGATTTGCAATCCTGGCTCGAGGCGCGGCATCCCTTGCCGCCGCACGCCGCGTACTTGGAAGCGCGTTACACGAGCGAACCGTACCGCTTGATTGCGTCAATCTTGTCCGCCGATCTCGCGCACGCGTCGCGCGATGATATGACCGCGCGATTGTTGGAAACGACGCCGCACACCGCGCGCATCACGCTCGAGCAACTGACTACGCCGCTCGAAATGATCGAGCGCGCTCTGCCGCCGCGCATCGCGCGTGATCATTTGCAAACGCTCGCGCGGCAATTGCACATTTTTGGTTTGCACGCGGCGCGGCTCGATTTGCGCGAAGACGCGTCGCGCCTGGTGTCCGCGCTTGCGGAAGTGTTGCGCGCGCTCGGCACCGATCTCACGTTCGCGCAAAAAGATGAAACCGCGCGACTCGCCACGTTGGCGCGTTTGTTCGCGCAAGCGCGTCCCGCGCTCGCGCGCCATCCTGGGATCACCGTCGAAACCGCAGAGACCTGGGCGTTGTTTCAATTGATCGCACGCGTGCAAGCGGTGTACGGACGCGCGTTGCTCGGACCATTTATTATTTCGATGGCGCACAGTCCCGCCGATGTGTTGACTGTGTTACTGCTCGCGCGTTGGGCGGAGTGCGATGCGGGCTTGTCCATTGTGCCGCTCTTTGAAACGCTCGCCGATTTGCAAGCCGCGCCGCAAATTCTTTCCGATTTGTTCGCGCTCGATGTGTATCGCGATCATCTCACGTCCTGTGGAAACGCGCAAATGGTGATGATCGGTTATTCGGACGGCAACAAGGATGGTGGGTATCTCGCGGCGAATTGGGAATTGTATCGCGCGCAAGACCAGGTCGCGCGCGTGTGCGCGGCGCACAACACCAAGTTGACAATTTTTCACGGTCGCGGCGGCACGGTCGCGCGCGGCGGCGGTCCGGCAAATCGCGCGATTCGCGCGCAACCGCCCGGCACCGTGCAGGGACGTTTGCGCGTGACGCAACAGGGCGAAACGATCGCATCGAATTACGCGAGTCCCGATCTCGCGCATCGGCACATCGAACAAATCGTCCATGCGGTTTTGCTCGCGAGCGCGCCGGAGCGCGATGCGACCGCGCAACACGAGTGGTCTGCGGCAATGGCGATAATGTCCGCGGCGGCGCGCGATGAATATCGCGCGCTCGTGCACGCGACGCCGGGGTTTGCGGAATTCTGGCGAAGCGCGACGCCGATTGACGAGATCAATCGTTTGCGGATCGGTTCGCGTCCAACGTCGCGGCGCGGCGGCGGATTGCGAATCGAAAATGTGCGCGCGATTCCCTGGGTTTTTTCATGGATGCAAAGCCGATTCAATCTGCCGGGCTGGTACGGACTGGGCAGTGGACTCGCGCGCGCGGATAAAAATTTGATGGGCGCGATGTATCGCGACTGGGCTTTTTTTCGCGCGCTGATTGACAACGCGGAAATGTCACTGCTCAAAGCGGATATGGAGATCGCCGCGCGCTATGTTGACCTGGTTTCGGATCGCGCGTTGGCGCAAAAAATTTTCGCGCAGATTCAAAACGAGTACGCGTGCGCGCGCGACGCGATCCTCGCGATCACCGGGCACGCCGAATTGATGGACGCCGACCCGGTGATTCAACGTTCGATCAAAACGCGCAATCCGTACGTTGACCCGCTCAATTATTTGCAAGTCGAAACATTGCGCCGCTTGCGCGCGTTGCCCGATCCCGAAAGCGCGCCCGCCGAAGAACTGCGCGAGGTGATCGTGTTGACGATCAATGGCATTGCCGCGGGGTTGCGAAATACCGGCTAGACCCGTCATTGCGCGCGAAGCGAAGCAATCTCCGAATAACTGATTGGGAATTGCTTCGCTACACGCGCAATGACAGTGACGAGGTTTGTATGTTCGAAGATCGAATGATCGATTTGGAAAAACTCGCGCGCGATGCGGGACTGTTTCCGTTCGACACCCACTTTGAAGTGATCCCGCTCGACATTATGCACGAGATTGCGGCGTACGGTTTGCCGACGCGCGCGCAACATTGGAGTTACGGCAAAGTTTATAATCATCACAAAATTCACGGCGCGATGGGTTTGTCGAAAATTTACGAGATCGTGTTGAACAATGATCCGTGCTACGCGTTCCTGCTCGACACGAACGACGAAATCGAAAACCTGCTCGTCGCCGCGCACGTTTTCGCGCACAGCGATTTTTTTCGCGTGAACGCGTATTTCGACGGATCGAATCGGAATATGGTAAACGAAGCGGTCGAGCACGCGCGGCGGATTGACGAGTACATTGACAAGCACGGTTTGGAACGCGTCGAGCGCGTGATGGACATTGGCTTTGCGCTCGACCGGCACATTGATCCGCACAAGGGCTTGGCGCGCAAAAAATATCCGGCGCGCCAGGTGATTGAAAAAGAATTGCGCCAAGCGCCGTTCGCGGATTTGTTCGGCGAAGCGCACCTCGCGCTCACAAGCCAGGTCATCGGTGATAAAATTCCGCCGCACCCGGAACGCGACCTGGTATGGTTTCTCGCGAATTACGCGCCGCTGGAATCCTGGGAAAAGGATGTGCTTGAAATTATTCGCGAAGAAGCGTACTATTTCTATCCGCAGTTTGAAACCAAAGTGTTGAACGAGGGCTGGGCATCATTTTGGCATGCGGAAATTTTGAATCGGTACGCGAACCTCTCGCCGCGCGAGACGATTGATTTCGCGTCGCTCCATTCGTCCGTCGTGCAACCCGGCGGACGCGCGCAGTTGAATCCGTACTATCTCGGTTACAAAATTCTCGTGGACGTGAAGGAACGCTGGGACAAACTGTATGGCGCGGGCGAATCCACGTTGGATGGATTCGGCAAATTGTTCGAAGTGCGCGCGACCGAAAATGATATTTCGTTTCTCTCGAATTATCTCACGCCCGATCTCGCGATCAAACTAAAATTGTTCAGTTACGGTTACGCGAACGAAAAAGACGAGCACGACGGCGACATTGAAATTACCAGCCGCGCGTACGACGAGGTGATGCGCGCGATGCTCGCGCCGCGTTACAATTACGGCGCGCCCAAAATTTTTGTGACGGAAATCGCGCGCGGCGAATTGCGTCTGCGCCACGACAAGGGTTCGCTCGGCGATTTGGACTTGCGCTATGCGGAAAAAACGCTCGGCTATATTTTTGAGTTGTGGAAGAGTCCGGTTATAATGGACGCGACCCATGACGACAAACCGATCCGGTTGATCTATGCGTCGAGTGGATTCAAGGTGGAAAAATAATCGCCCTCGGCAAACCCCGCATCGCGCTTTTGCACTATGCCGCGCCGCCGACCATCGGCGGCGTCGAAGCAACGCTCGCCGCGCACGCGCGTTTGTTCGCGCGCCACGCTTATCCAGTAAAAATTATCGCGGGATGCGGCGCGCCATTCGATCCGCACATTCCGCTTGAAATCATCCCCGATGCCGATTCCCAATCGCCGCGCGTCCTGCAAGTCAATACCGAACTCGCGCGCGGCGAGGTCAGTCCCGCGTTTCACGCGCTCGCGCGCGATTTAACACGCGCGCTCGCCACCGCGCTCGCCGATTGCGATCTCCTCATCGCGCACAACGCGCTGTCGCTCCACAAAAATCTCGCGCTCACCGCCGCGCTCCGCGAACTTGCCGGCATCCGTTTGATCGCGTGGTGTCACGATTTCGCGTGGACGGATCCGCAGTACGCCGCCGCGCTGTATCCGGGCTTGCCCTGGGATTTGCTCCGCGCGCCGTGGGCGAACGTAACCTATGTCGTCGTTTCGCGCGCGCGCCAAATCGAATTGGAAAATTTGTGGAAGTCGCGCGGCGATATTACCGTCATCCCGCCCGGCATTGAGCCGCGCGAATTTTTCAACTTCGCCGAGCAAACCGCGCAGTGGATCGATCAATTCGATCTCCGCGATGCCGCGCCGTTGTTGCTTTTGCCCGCGCGCATCACGCGACGCAAACAGATCGAACGCGCGATTGAGATCGTCGCCGCATTGCGCGCGCGCGGCGATGCCGCGAAACTCGTCATCACCGGTCCGCTCGGCGCGCACAATCCCGCGAACGCCGCGTACTGGAACGAGTTGCGCGAATTGCGCCGCGCGCGGGGGGTCGAATCCGCCGTGATCTTTTTGCGCGAGTTTGGATCCGTGGAGGACGCGGTGCGACGCGATTTGTTTCTGATCGCCGACGCGCTCTTGTTTCCGAGCGCGCGCGAAGGATTTGGCATTCCGATCCTCGAAGCCGCGCTCGCACGCTTACCGATTTTCTGTTCCGATCTCGCGCCGTTCCGCGAAACCGCGCGCGATCACGCGCACTATTTCGCGCCGGACGCATCGCCCGCGCAGATCGCGCAATGCATCACCGACACGCTCGCGCGCGATCATGCGTATCGGCTCAAACAACGCGTGGTGAAAAATTATTCCTGGGATCGAATTTTTTCCGAGCGCATCGAGCCGCTCGTGAACAAGGGTTTTGAAATTCGTGGTGAGGGCTTCGCAGTGCGTGCCCGCATCGGCGGCTTGGACAAGCCGCGCCACAAAGGAGAACACGATGGCAGACGCGCTTGAACGCGTGCTCGTCGCCGGTACGTCGAGCCGGAATCTCGCGGCGTTGATTCCGTTTGCGCGCGCGCTCGCGGGCGCGTCCAATCCGGTCGTGATCGGCTTGGTGCCGGTGCCAGTGGGCGAATCGTTGAGCGCGGGCGCGGTGCGCGCACGCCATTTGCGCGAAGCGATCGCGCATCGCGCGCCGGACGCGCGCGTGATCGCGCGCGTCGCGCACGACATTTGGCGCGAACTGGGCAAACTGATTGCGGACGAACACGCGTCATTACTTTTACTCAACGCCGCCGATATGCCCCCGCAAGAATGGATGCGCGCGCTGGAATGTGATCTCGCCATCGTCAAACCGCCGTGCCCGAAAAAGATTCGCCGCATTTTGCTTCCGATGCGCGGCGGTCCGTTTGCCGCGCGCGCGTTGCGAATCGCGTTGACCATCGCCGGCGCGCATCATTCCGAGATCACCGTGCTTCACGCGGTTCCGCCGACGCGCCGCCAAGATGAATCGTATCAACAAACGCTCGCGCACTTGCATCAACTGCCCCAGGTCACGCGGTGGGTTCACGCGCGCGGCGATGTGATCGCGGCGATTCAGCGCGCCGCGCCGCACCATCAACTACTCGTGATGGGTTCCATCGCGCGCCCGCGCCCGGATGATCCCGCCATCGGGCCCACCGCGACGCGCGCGCTCACGAATGTGCCGCTTGCCGCGCTCGTCGTCAAATCGCCGCGCGAAATTTCCGGCTTGGATGACGCACCGACCCAACCGGAACCGGAACGCGCGCCGGTGGATTACACGATTTCCGTCGTCGTGGATAAATGGTTCGCCGAAAACACGTTTCACGCGAGCGAATTTCAAAATGTGCGCGACCTGGTCAAGTTGAAAGAACACCACGGGCTCACGATCAGTCTGGGTCTGCCGACGCTCAACGAAGAAAAAACCATCGGCAAGATTATCAAAATGATGCGCCGTCAATTTATGACCGAGTGTCCTTTGCTCGATGAAATCGTGGTGATTGATTCGAACTCGAGTGATCGCACGATCGCGATTGCTGAAGAGCTGGGTGTGCCGGTCGTCAAACATTCCAACGTGCTGACGCAGTACGAGGTGTGGGCGGGCAAGGGCGAAGCGTTGTGGAATAGTTTGTACGTTTTGCGCGGCGATCTGATCGCGTGGATTGATACGGACATTGTGAACATTCATCCGCGCTTTGTGTACGGCATTTTGGGTCCGCTTCTGCGCGAGCCGCGCTTGATGTACGTTAAAGGATTTTATCAACGCCCCTTGCGGATGGGCAAAAAATTTCAAGCGCGCGGCGGCGGACGCGTTACTGAATTGGTTGCGCGACCCCTGCTCAATTTGTTTTATCCCGAATTGTCCGGCTTTGTGCAACCCTTATCGGGCGAATATGCCGGTCGCCGCGCCGCGCTCGAAACCGTGCCGTTCTTCGAGGGCTATGGCGTCGAGATCGGTTTGCTGATTGATCTGTGGTCGCGCTTTGGTTTGTCCGCGATGGGGCAAGTGGATTTGGAACAACGAATTCATCGCAATCAATCGCTCGGCGCGCTCAGCAAAATGGCGTTCGAGATCATCCAGGTCGTGATGACGCGCGTCGGCAAACAACATAACGCGCAATTGTTGAACGAATTGAATTCCAGTCTCAAATTGATTCGGTACACGCGCGATGAATTTCGTTTGGATGTAACGGACTTGCGCGACCGCGAACGCAAGCCGATGATCGAAATTCCCGAGTACCGTGCGATGCGCGTGGGCAAATAAATTTGTCAACCGTCCCCGCTTGGGCTATAATTGCGTAAGGACGCAATCCAAATGAATTTTTTTTCGCGCTGGTTCAATCGCTCAACCTGGAAATGGTTGTATATCGGGCTTGGCATCAAACGCTGGCTCGCGCTTTTATTTTTCGGCATCACGCTCGTCGCGCTCGGCGTTGCGTTCGTGTTCGTTACAATTTATCGCCAAGCCCCGATGCCGGACGCGATCTATTATCTGACTCTGCAATTTATTCCGCGCCTCGAGCGCGGCATTATTTTGGGCGCGCTCGGATTCGCGTGCATCGCGATCGCGCTGTCCAAGTTGAGCCACTCGCTCGTGTCCGCGTTCATCAGCGACGACACCAACTTGATCGAAGTGTTGTATCGCAAACGCGCCCGGCGCAAGGGACCGAAAATTGTCGCGCTCGGCGGCGGCACCGGGCTTTCGGCGTTACTGCGCGGTTTGAAAGAACACACCGATCAGATCACCGCGATTGTAACGGTCGCGGATGACGGCGGAAGTTCCGGACGGCTTCGACGCGATTTAGGCGTTCTGCCACCCGGCGATTTTCGCCAGTGCATCGCCGCGCTCGCGGACTCGGAACCGTTGATGACGCAACTGTTCCAATATCGTTTCGGACAAGGCGCGGGACTCGACGGACATTCATTCGGAAATTTATTTATTACCGCGATGGCAGGCGTTACCGGCAATTTCGAACGCGCGCTTCTTGAATCGTCGCGCGTGCTTGCCGTGCGCGGACAAATTCTGCCCTCGACGTTGCAGAACGTAACGCTGTGCGCCGATCTGCGCGACCTGGGATCGAATGGAAGCACGCGCGTCGCGGGCGAATCGGAAATCACGCATCAAGGCACGCTCTCGCGCATCGCGCGCGTCTATCTCGATCCCGAAAATGTACCGGCATATCCCGGTGCGGTGCGCGCGATCCTCGACGCGGATTTGATCATCGCGGGACCGGGCAGTTTGTACACGAGCGTCTTGCCCAACTTGCTCGTGCAAGATATTCAGCGCGCGCTTGACGCATCGCAAGCGGTCAAGGTGTACGTGTGCAACGTCGCGACGCAACCCGGCGAGACGAATGATTTTTCAGTCGAGGATCACTGGGACGCGCTCGCGCAACACATCGGCGCGGAAATTTTTACACGCGTCATCGCGAACGATAATTGGAAATTTAGTTATCCCGAACACACCAAAAGCAAAATGGTGCGTCGGCGCGAAAATGGCGCGCGCGCATTTCAACTGATCAATGCCGATCTGGTGGACGAATCAAAACCGTGGCGGCACGACCCGGCAAAACTCGCGCGCGTCATCCTCGATCTCTACGACGCGCAACGACGCTGAAATTTTTCGCCACAGAGAATACAGAAAGCACAGATGCTTTGCGAAAATAAAAAATCTCTGCGATCCCTGTGCCCGCTGTGGCTGATCTAACAAGCTCTAAATTTCTCTCAAGGAGGAGAACACAAATGACAACTCGAATTGGTATCAACGGTTTCGGTCGCATCGGACGACTCGTCTTCCGCACGATCAAGCAACGCGTCGCGGACAAGATTAAAGTGGTCGCGATCAACGATCTGTTCGAGCCAACGATCAACGCGCACTTGCTCAAGTACGATTCGACGTACGGCGCGTACGCCGGCACGGTCGAGGCGCGCGATGGCAACCTGGTTGTAGATGGCGAGACGATCAAGGTGACCGCCGAAAAAGATTTGAATGCGATCAAGTGGGCGGAGATGGGCGTGGATGTCGTGATCGAATCCACCGGCTTGTTCACCGACGCGACGAAATCGGTCGGGCACATCACTTCGGGCGGCGCGAAAAAAGTGATCATCAGCGCGCCCGCGAAAAACGAGGACATTACGATCGTGCTCGGCGTGAACGGCGACAAGTATGAGCCGGCGAAGCATCGCATGATCTCGAACGCGTCGTGCACGACGAACGGTCTCGCGCCGGTCGCCAAAGTTTTGAATGATGTGTTTGGGATCGAAAAAGGTTTGTTGACAACAGTGCACGCGTACACGAATACGCAAAAACTGCAAGACCTCGGCGCGAAAGATTTGCGCGATGCGCGCGCCGCCGCGCAAAATATCGTGCCATCGGAAACCGGCGCGGCGAAAGCGGTCGGGCTCGTGATCCCAGAATTGAAAGGCAAGTTTGGCGGAATGGCGTTCCGCGTGCCGACGACGACGGTTTCCGTCGTTGACTTTACCGCGATCCTCAACAAGGAAGCGAGCAAAGAAAACATTCGCGACGCGATGCTTGAATACGCGGGCGCGTCAATGAAAGGCATCCTCGATGTAACGGACGAGCCGCTCGTCTCGTCCGATCTGCGCGGCACGACGTTCTCTTCGATCTACAGCGCGATGGATACGTTGGTGCTGGGCAACCTGGTCAAGGTGATCGCGTGGTACGATAACGAGTGGGGCTACGCGTGTCGCGTCGCGGATCTCGCGGCGATGGTGGCGAGCAAATTGTAATTGGAAATTGGAAGTTGGATGTTGGAAGTTGGACGATGCTTCCAACATCCAATTTCTAACTTCCAACCTCCAAACACACTATGAACAAAAAAACCATTCGCGATCTCGCGCTCAAAAACAAACGCGCGCTCGTGCGCGTGGATTTCAATGTGCCGCTCGATGACAAGGGGCACGTAACCGACGACACGCGCATCGTCGCGTCCCTCCCGACGATTCAGTTTTTGATCGAGCAAGGCGCAAAAGTGATTTTGTGTTCGCACCTCGGACGACCGAAAGGCAAGGATCAAAAATTTTCCTTGCGTCCGGTCGCGGCGCGCTTGGAGCATTTGCTCGGCAAGCCGGTTACATTCATCGCCGATTGCATCGGGCAACCGGTCGAGCGCGTTGTCGAGGGAATGAACGCGGGCGATGTCGTGTTGTTGGAAAATGTACGGTTCTATCCCGAAGAGGAAAAGAACGACCCTGCGTTCGCGAAAAAACTCGCGGCGTTCGGCGATGTGTACGTGAACGATGCGTTCGGCTCGGCGCATCGCGCGCACGCGAGCACGGAAGGCGTCGCGAAAATTTTGCAGGGCGTCGCCGGGTTTTTGATGGAAAAAGAATTGAACTATCTCGGCACCGCACTCGCGAACCCGGCGCGACCCTTCGTCGCGATTCTCGGCGGCGCGAAGGTGAGCGACAAGATCAAGGTGATCGAAAATCTTTTGCCGCTGGTGGACGCGCTCTTGATCGGCGGCGGAATGGCGAACACCTTTCTCACCGCGCGCGGCGTGAACCTGGGACAGTCGCTTGTCGAGACGGATAAACTCGACATGGCAAAAGCACTGCTCGAAAAAGCCGGGGCGAAAATCGTTTTGCCGGTGGACGCGGTGATCGCGGACAAGTTCGACAAGGACGCGTTGAACCAGGTCGTAGATGTGAACGCGATCCCAAGCGATTGGCGGATGTTGGATGTCGGTCCGCAAACGATTGACGCGTTCGCGAAAATTTTGAGCGACGCGCAAACGGTTGTATGGAATGGACCGCTCGGCGTGTTTGAATTTCCGGCGTTCGCGCGCGGCACGGTCGAAATCGCGAAACGGCTCGCGCAATCACGCGCGACGACGATCATCGGCGGCGGCGACAGCGCGGCGGCGGTCGAGCAAGCCGGCGTCGCGAATCAAATGACGCACATCTCCACCGGCGGCGGCGCATCACTCGAATTTTTAGAGGGGCGCGTTCTGCCGGGTGTGGCGGCACTGCAAGACAAGTGATCGGCGCGTTGCTGGGGCACAACTATTCCTTGTGGATCGCGATCCTCACCAAGCCCGATCCGCGCCCCCAGATTGATCACTCACTTTTTTTTGAGTTGGCGGTGGGGGATTTCCCTTCTCTGGGATTTGTTATATAATCTCCACAAATGGAAGGAGATTCTCATGAACCAAGATAAGCGTACCACCAAGAGAGCCGCGCTCAAGTCAGCCAAGGACACCACCGCGACCGGCAAGGCGTCCAAGGGATTCACGGACGAAGAAAAAGCCGCGATGAAGGAGCGCGCCAAAGAGCTGAAGGCGGAAGCGGAAAAGGCGGACGGCGTAAGCGCCTTGCTCGCCAAGATCGCCGAGATGCCAGAACCGGATCGCACTATGGCAAGGCGGCTACATACGATCATCAAAGCCAGCGCGCCAGCCCTCTCGCCGAAAACCTGGTACGGGATGCCCGCGTATGCCAACCAGGATGGTAAGGTCGTCTGCTTCTTCCAAAGCGCACACAAGTTCAACGCGCGGTACGCGACGTTCGGCTTTAGCGACGCGGCGAAGCTCGACGAAGGCGCTATGTGGTCAACCTCCTTCGCGCTGAAGGAGTTGACCGCCGCCGAAGAAGCAAGGATCAGCGCGCTCGTGAAGAAAGCGGTGAATGGAATTAATCGTGCAAGATGAGAAGCATAGTGTTCGCGATCAAAGCCGCGGTTAGCGATCCGCGCGCGGAGACGTTCGCGTTCAGCGCGCAAAAGACAATGTATGGTGGCAAGCACATCGCCAAAGGCGATACGATCTTCGTCTTCGCGAGCGAGAACGAAGGCGGACC
>JACRPR010000037.1 GCA_016223105.1 Chloroflexota bacterium
GGATGGCGTTGTGTTCGGCTCGCCGGCATTAGCGGACATCAACGGCGATGGATACTTGGACATCATCGCGGGGACGGAGCGATTGAATCAAGCGAATCCACCGCCGGGCACATTGTACGCGTGGAGCGGGCGCGATTTTTCGTTGCTGTGGAGCATCGCGCCAAAAATTTACAACGGACAAAATTTGCTCATCACTTCATCGCCGATTGTCGCGGATATTGTGCCGACGAGCGCGGGACCAGAAATTTTATTTGGCTTGGGACCGGAAATTTGTGTCGTGAGTGCGAGCGGGCAACAGTTGACGGCGGACAATGTGACTAGTAGCAAACCGACATTGTGGGTTGGCGCGTCGCCGATTTCAAATTCACCGGCAGTCGCGGATATTGATTTGGATGGCAACCTGGAAATTGTCGCGGCGGGCGAATACTATCCGATCACGAACCAGGTTCGCAATTATCGCGGCTGGGTCGTCGCCTTTCGATGGCCCAACGCGCCGGGCAACGCGGCGGGCGCGGCGCTCCCCTGGCAAATGTTTCGACATGATGCAATTCATTCCGGACGCGCGGGACAAAATGTGCCGCATCTGTTTCAAAGCCCGGCGTCCATCACTGCCGCGTTTTTAGCATACGTGCCGGGAAGCACGCAAGCGATTCTGCAAATCACCAATACCGGCGGCGGTAATTTTGGGTGGAGCGCGACCGCGCCACCGGGCGTAACGCTTGCCCCCTCTGCCGGGACGGTTACGACAACGATGAATTCCACCGCAACGATTTCTACCGCTAGCCGACCGCCGGGTGTGTATACGCTTGGCAACATCGTCATCAATGCAACGGCGAATGGCGACCCGGTTTCCGGCAGTCCAGTGTCGGTGCCGGTAACGCTCAACGTGTTGAGCGAATTGTACAAATTCTTTTCGCCAGTGATTCTTAAATAGATACCGCATCGCGCTCCCAAATAATTTTGGCTCTTCAGGAATTAGTGGGGTAGCATAGCCCCTTGTGGGCGTTGAAATGGAAAAGTACGCGCACAAGGCGCTATGCTACGCGACTAACCCCACTAATTCCCGGAGAACCATAATTTTAGCAACCCCCGCGTTTTTTCAACGAACGCGGGATTGTTTTTGTCGAAAATCCCGCGCCGGAAGATCGGCGGTGTGCAAAATGAAAATGGGATGGGATGGTTTGCGATGGAATTCGTTTTGTGGTAGAGTGGGTTTCGTCAGCGCGTATGAAAATCGGACTAGACGGAATCGTTTTACAGAACCCCATCGCCGGGTCGCATCGCTATTTCGAGCAATTGATCACCGGCTTGGCGGAACTCGATGCGCGCAACGCGTACGAAATTTTCGCGAACGCGCAAATGTTGCGCGAACGCGCAATGCCGATCCAATCGAATTTGCATTATCGCGATGTGCAAACGCCGCGCTGGATGCCGAACGCGTTGCGCCAACAACTCTATCGCGATTGACACACGCGCGGTCAACTCGATTTGCTTCATTCCGCTGTGTTCGTGCCGCCGCTTGGGTACGCGCGTCCGAGCGTTACGACGATTTTCGATTTGACGTTTGAACGCTTTCCCGAAACGATGACGCGCGTCGGACGAATGTGGTGGAAATTTTTCGGCAGACGCGGCATTGCGCGCGCGACGCGCATCATTACCTTGTCCGAAAGCACGCGGCGCGATGTGCAAACCTTTCTCAATGTCCCGGCGGAAAAAATTCGCGTGATCTATCCGTACGCGCGCGCGCTGTTCACACCGCAATTCAACGCGATTGCAACGCGCGCGCGCTATCACTTGCCGGTGCGCTACCTGCTTTTTGTCGGCACACTCGAACCGCGCAAAAATATCGAACTGCTCATCCGCGTCTTTGCGCGCGCGCGGCAAATCGCGAATGTGCAACATCGTTTGGTGTTGGTCGGGCAACGCGGCTGGTTCGCGCAAAACATTTTTCGCGTGATCCAGGAACTTGAATTGAACGCGCAAGTGATCGTGCTGGGCTATGTGCCCGACGCTGATTTACCGGCGATTTATGCCGGCGCGGATCTGTTTGTGTATCTCTCGCGTTACGAAGGATTTGGTTTGCCGGTGTTGGAAGCGATGGCGTGCGGCGCGCCCGTCCTGGTTTCCAACACCGCCGCGTTACCCGAAGTCGTCGGCGACGCGGGCGTCTGCGTCGCGCTAAACGAGCCGAACGTCATCGCGGACGAAATCGCGCAACTGCTTGGCGATCCCGCGCGCCGCGCCGCGCTATGCGAACGCGGTTTGAAGCGCGCGCAAACTTTTTCGTTAGACCGTGCGATTCAACAAACGCTTCAAGTGTATAATGATGCCGCATAAATTTGAGCGCTCATGGTCTAATTCAACATGCGAATCGGCATAGACGCGACGGCTCTGCCTTTGCTCCAATTTGGAGCCGCAAACTACATCGTCAATTTAATCCGCGCTCTGCTTCAAGTCGACGCGACGAACGCGTATGTGATTTTTGTCAAGCCCCTCCACGCGGCATTGTTCGCATCAATCGGACGCGCGCAAATCGAATGTGTGCATTTGCCTTCGCGTTTGCATCGCGTTGGGTGGGAACAACTCGCGTTGCCGCAACTCGCGATCCGGCATCACTTGGACGTATTGCATTGCCCGCATTACACGATGCCGTTTCGCGCGACCTGTCCCATCGTCGTAACCTTTCACGACATGACTTTTTTTCTCTTCCCCGAGTTACACAAGGCGGACAAGGTGTTTTTTTTCCGCTCGATGATTTCACTCTCCGCTACGCGCGCCCGCGCGATCATCGCGGATTCCGAAAGCACGCGCCAGGATATTTTGCGAATCATTCACCTCGACCCCGACCGCGTGTCGGCGGTGCCACTCGGCGTCGCGCCGCATTTTCAACCGGCGAACGATCGCGCCGCCATCGCGCGGATGCGCGCCAAATATCATTTGCCCGAAAAAATTATTTTGAACACGGGCGTTCTCGAACCGCGCAAAAATTTGCCGATGCTCGTGCGCGCCTTTCGCGCGCTCGTCGATCGCGGTCTGCCGCATACGCTCGTGCTGATCGGCGACAAGGGTTGGAAGTACGGCGAATTATTCCGCGCGATTGAAACGCTCGCGTTGACCGAGCGCGTGATTTTGACCGGCTATGTGCCCGAAGACGAACTCGCTCTGATTTACAACGCCGCGGAATTGTTTGTGTATCCTTCGCTGTACGAGGGATTTGGTTTGCCGATTCTGGAAGCGATGGCGTGCGGCGTCCCGGTCATCACGTCGAACATTGCTTCGATGCCGGAAATTGCCGGGTCTGCCGGAATTTTTGTCGATCCAATGGACGTGGATGAATTGGCGAACGCGATGGCGCGCGCGTTGACCGATCCTGATCTGCGCGCGCAAAAACGCCGGGAAGGGTTGGAACGCGCGCGCTTGTTTCCCTGGACGCGCACCGCGCGCGAAACGCTCGCCGTGTACGAACGCGCGGCGAAAAAATAAATGTAGGGCAAATTTATATATTTGCCCTACGTCGGCGCAACCTGGATTCGACGCTTTAGCGGGTTGCTTAGTCGAGTGAACAACCGCGTAAACGCTCGACTCTGTCTTTTGCAATTCAGTCGCCCTGAATTATTTGGACGCGAATGAACGCGGAAAAAATTCTACCGATTGAAAAAAAGGAACACGGATAATTTTTTATCCGTGTTCCTTTGCATCTGTGGTAAAAATCTTTATTCGCGTTCGATTTCAGTTTGCGGCACGCCGATCAGCAGTAGCGCGATCACGCCGAGCAGAACCGCGAACCACAATGTGCACAAGCGCACGATCAACGTCGCCGCCACCGCGCTCTCGCGCGCGACCGCGACGATTTGCTCCAGCAATAACGCCATTCCGCCTTCGGTCGCGCCGAGTCCGCCCGGCGTCATCAACGCCGCGCCAAAGAGCGACGCCGCCGCGTAAATGAATGTGGCTTGCAATAACAACAACGGGCTGGGCGCGAGTCCAATCCCCATCAACACGAACACGAACGCGACACATTCCGCGAACCATGCCGCGACCGCGAGCGCAATCGCGATCATCAGCGGCTTGAATTGCAACAGTTGAAACGCGCTCGCGTACAAATTGCGCGCGACGCCGACGAATCGCGCCAGCACGCGCACGCGTTCGCCGAACGCAAACACGCGCTCCGCCAACACGCGTTGTTGCGCGAGCAAAACAAACGCAATCGTCGCGACGATGATCGCGATGAGCGCGCCGATGCCGAACTGCGGGAAAAAGGTCAACCCAGTCGCGGCGAGGATCACCATTCCGAGCGCGTCGGTCAAGCGTTCAATCGCGATGATCGGCGCGGAATAACTGAGTGGCGTCCTGCATTTCGATTTCAGCAAAAGCGATTTGAGCAATTCGCCCAACTTGCCCGGCGTCATTGTCAAACTGAATCCGCTCAAAAAAACCAGGAACGAATCGCGTGTCGTGAGGTTGCGAATGTCGAGCACGCGCAAATAATAATGCCAGCGCGCGAATCGCAGAAGATAATTCAACAGTGTGATCGCGAGCGCGGGCAGAAAAAAACGCCAATCGAATTGTTCGAACGCGGACACCAAGCGCGGCGCGTCCGCGTAAAACGCGAGCGCGACAAACACGACGAGCGCGAACAACAACGAAAGAATAATTCGGCGACGAAGATTTTGCATTTTGAAACTAATCTTGTGTTTGTGGGGCGGGCTTTCTAGCCCGCATCAAGCGGCTTGAAAAGCCGCGCCACATTTATTCTTTGCGTCGCATCGCCATCAACAAACCGAGACCGAACGCAAACGCGAATGCCGCCGCGCCAACGCTCGCGGCGATGAACGGTCGGCGCGAGCCGTACCCCGCGTTGATCGGTTCGCCGGGACTGTACACGCGTTGAAGCAATTGTCCCCACTCGCTTCGTAGCGCGCGTTCCATCCGGCGTTTGCCGACGAACGGATACCAATACCAATTGTGATAAATGTTCGACGCGGCAAACGACCAGGGCACAAGCGGCGTTCGCAAAAGCAAATGTTCGAACGGATGCAAAACGCCGTGATAAATTTGTTTTTGTCCCCACGACGCAAAGGTGTCTTCATACGCGCTGAATTGCCAATTCTCATCGGCGGCGTCCTGGTCGCCGATGAATTTTATTTCGCGCGGATCGCCGATGCCGAACCCGCGTTCGTGCGCGGCGCGAATAAAGCGCAGACTCATCGGCTCGACGCCCATAATTTTCGCCGCCGCCGCGTCGAGCGCGACCGGGTCGGAACTCGCGAGAATCACATTTTTGGAATGCCAGCGCGTCGCGCGCGGTCCGGGTCCTTCGCCCGCGAGTGTGCCATCCATCACCGCGAAAATTCCCGAATGAATGTCCTGCTGAATTTGCAACAGGTCAACAAGCGTGTCGTGAATGACGCTGTGCGTCCAATGGCGTTTTTGATCGAGCAAGCCGCCGAACGCGTTTTTCATCGCGCCGGTAATGTTGGTGAAAACGTGCGTCTTCATCGTCGGCAAGTGCAAAACATTTTTAGCGTAGAAAAATTTTGGAATTCGTACACCGTCGGGATACACTTTATCGAGCGCGAGAAATGGTTGCTTGGGTTGATACGTTTCCCACTCGACGCCGCGCACGTACGTTTCCGCCGTTTGCAAACCGTACCGCGCTTGCACGAATTCGTGCCGATTGTTGCGCTGTCCTTCGCGTCCATTCACGACGACGGTATCGTTGTGCGTCGCGATTATTTTTTCGCGCGCGAATCCATCCGCGAGCAGAGTTTTGATTACGCCTTCCAATTGCCAGGGCGTCGTCGAACAGCTTGGATACCAAATTTGCCACGAGATATTTATTTTGAGTAGCGTGTCCTGGTTTTGCGGCAAATTATCTTGATAGCGCGCGAGCCGCAATAATCGCGCGTAATCGTCGAGCACGGTCGCCGGGCGCGTGCGTAAAATCGCGACCTGCCCTTTGCCCGGAAAATTTTTCGGATCAATCATTGGTGAAATTCCTTTGGAGTGTAGGACAATTTTTCAAATTGTCCCTTGTCGCGCGGCGTTTTCATTTTTATTGGACACTGATTCACACAGATTGTCACTGATTTTTTGTAACTACTCAGCCCATGTCATTGCGAGCGGTTTTTGCGAAGCAATCCCCGACCTGGTCGATCCGGATTCACAACGCGGGGATTGCTTCGTCGGCAAAAACCGCCTCCTCGCAATGACACCTGAGTAGTTACGATTTTTTTGAATAATCTGTGTTCATCTGTGTTCATCGGTGTCCAATTTGAAAACACCCAAATTATTTGCCCGCTTCGAGATCATCCAGGTTGATGAGTCCCAGCGCGCGTGCTTGTTCGTACGATAACACGCCAACTTCGGCTTCGGCGATGGGCGAAACCGGGAGCGGATCATCATCCACACTGGGTTGCGGATCGCGCGCGGCGCGCGGACGCGGCGGCGCGGGATTACTGTGTGCGGGCGCGTCGGCGATTTTGGTTTCACTGCGCGCAGTCGGCGCGACGACCGCGTGTTCTAACGCCGCGCGAATTTCGGTGCGCGCGCGGCGGAGCGCGATCCAAATCATTCCGACGCGTCCCTGCCCGCCGCCTTGCCGATCAAAAATCAGCGTAAGAAAAATCTGGTCGCCGATGCGCGTCGTATACATTTCGTAATTTTTGCCTTCGTGATAATGCAAATTGAACGACGCTTCATCTTGCAGAGAATGAATCAATTGATTCGACGCCGCCATTGCGTTGCCGAGCAACGCCAGAAATGTGCCGAGTTCAAAATCGCCGTGCCGTCCCGATTCGAGAATCAATTGCCCGGCGGGATCGGAGAGCAACGCGCCGGACGCGCCGAGATCCGCGCAGAGGTGTTCCATTTTCGACCTGGTCGCGCGCAAACCTTCTTCGGAAAACGCGACGAGCCGGCGCGGCGGCGGTGGTGGCGCGTCCGCAAGTGGATGTGCTTCGGATGACGGACTGACGCGCCGTGGCGCGTCCGCCAAAATTTGGCGCACGGTTCGCACAAATCCTTGCATGCTAAACGGTTTGGTGACGTACGCATTCGCGATTTCTTTCGCGCGTTCTTCGATGTTCGGACTGCCGTACGCGGTGATCAACACCGAACGTGTTGTGGGACTGATTTGATGCGCCTGCTCCAACAAATCGAGACCGTTCATTCCCGCCATTCGCAAATCGCAAATGATCAGATCGAAATGATCTTGTTTCAGACGCGCGAGCGCGGCTTCGCCGGTTTCGCAATGTTCAACGTGATGACCGCCGCCTTCGGGAAGCGCGAATACGCGGCACAATGCCTGCGCCACGCGCACTTCATCTTCGACGACGAGAATTCGCTCTTGAGCCATACGGATCTCCTCAGAATGGTTTTGAAATTTGTGGCGCGGGCTTTGCTTGCGTGCCCGCCGCGGCGGCTTGGAAAAGCCGCGCCACAGTGAATTTCAAAAACACTTTTTCATGCAATTTCAAGCGGCAAGCGGACCGTAAACGCGACGCCCCGCGCGTCGCTTAAATTTTCGACCCTGATCGTGCCGCCGTGTTGTTCGACGATGTTGCGACTCACCGACAATCCCAGCCCACTGCCGTCCGGCTTGGTCGTAAAAAATGGTTCGAACAAATGCGGCAAGGTGTCGGGTGGAATGATCGGACCATCGTTGATAAATTCGATCACCGCGTCCGAGTTTTCGACGCGCGCGCGAATTTGGATCGCGCCGCTTTCGTTGATCGCCTCAACCGCGTTGAGCATCAAATTGAGAAACACTTGCGCCATTTGTTCCGGCGATGCCAGCACGCGCGGAAGCGGTTGCAGATCGGTCGCGACGCGAATTTGCGCGTGTTGCATTTGTTTGCGCGCAAGCGTGAGCGTTTGTTCGATCAAATCGGCGAGCGCGATCAACCGGCGCGGCGCGGTCGCGGGACGCGAGAATTGCAAGATGCGACTCGCGATTTCGCTCAGCCGTTCGATCTCTTGGCGAATCACGCGCAAATTTTCTTCGCGCTCGGCGGTCGGCAATTCATAATCGAGCACCAAATCCATCGTACTGCGAATCGCTTGCAGGGGATTGTTGATTTCGTGCGCGAGCGCCGCCGCGAGGCGTCCCAGCGCGGCGAGTCGTTCGGCTTTGATGTGCGCTTGCTCCGCGAGTTTAATCTGCGTGATATCGCGCGAGACGCCCATCACGCCGATCACATCGCCTTGCGCGTTTTTCAAATACGATGCCGACAAGAGCGCGGGAAACAGTTCGCCATTCTTACGCCGATTGATCACCTCTTGCGAATGTCTGCCGTGTTCCGCGATGGCAACCTGGATCGCACGACCCTGCTCTGGATCCGCGTACAAAAGCCGCGCGTCCGCGCCGATAATTTCAGCCGCGGCGTAACCAAAGGTCTCTTGTGCGGCGTGGTTGAATTCGATGATGCGGCGATCCAAATCCACCGCGATAATCATATCGAGCGAGCTGTCAATCAAACTGCGATTGTACGCTTGCGATTCTTGCAATGCTTCTTCCGCGCGGCGCAAGCGCGTGATATCGCGAAAAACCAGGACGACGCCGGTGATCGCGTTGGCGCGATCGCGAATCGGCGCGACACTGCTGGAGATCAACCGCTCACTGCCATCGCGCGCGATCAACGCGGTGTCCATCGCCAAGCCGATCACATTCCCGGTCGCGAGCACGCTCTCCGCCGGATTCGGCGCGGGTTGACGCGTTTTGTAATTGACGATGTGAAAGACCTGAAGTAATGGTTTGCCCAACGCTTCGTCGGCGCGCCAGCCGGTCAAGTGTTCCGCCGCCGCGTTGAACAACGTGATGCGCTCGGCGGTGTCGGTCGTGATTACACCATCGCCGATACTGCGAAGCGTGAGCGCGAGTTGTTCATTCGCCGCGCGCGTACGCGATTTTGCTGAAGGAGAGCGAGTTGAATTTTTCATCGTCCGTTTTGCATTATAAGCCAAGTTGCCCGCTTTGTGAATTCGCGTTACTCGATGTCATTGCGAGCGAAGCGAGAAATCTTTGCCTTCCAATTTCCAAATACCAAAACCTCGTTTGCATTATCGCGCTGGATTGGTATAATCGGGCGCACATCTTTGGATAGAAAAGGAAGTAGTTGTGCTCACTGTTCTCGTTATTCTGATCGTCCTCGCGCTCGTGTTCGATTTTCTCAATGGCTTTCACGATTCGAGCAACATTGTCGCGACGGTGATTTCCTCGCGCGCGCTCGAACCGCACACCGCGTTGTTCATCACCGCGCTCTGCGAATTTTTCGGACCATTTTTGTTCGGCGTCGCCGTCGCAAAAACGATCGGGCATGAAATCGTGCAAGCCGAAGCGATCACGCTGACCGTGATTTGCGCCGCGCTGATCGCGGCGATCATTTGGAATTTCGCGACCTGGTTGCTCGGAATTCCATCAAGTTCGTCGCACGCGCTCATCGGCGGCATTCTCGGCGCGGTAACCCTACACGCCGGCGCGGGCGCGATTAAAATGGAAGGCATCACAAAAATTTTGATCGCGTTATTTTCGTCGCCGATTATTGGATTGGTTGCCGGATATTTTTTGGGCAAACTCGTTTTCTTTTTGGCGCGCGGCGCATCGCCGCATATTAATTGGTTTTTCAAACGTTCGCAAATTGTTACCGCTGTCGCGCTCGCGTTAAGTCACGGCACGAATGACGCGCAAAAAACGATGGGCATTATCACGCTGGCGTTGGTGACGGTGGGGCAACTGCAATCGTTCGAGGTGCCGCTGTGGGTGATCGCCGCGAGCGCGGGCGCGATTTCGCTCGGCACTGCGCTCGGTGGTTGGAAATTGATTCGCACACTCGGCGCGAAATTTTACAAGATTCGTCCGGTGCATGGATTCACGAGTCAGGTCGCGTCCGCGTCCGTCATTCTCGGCGCGGCGTTGATCGGCGGACCGGTCAGCACGACCCAGGTGGTGAGTTCGGTGATTATGGGCGTCGGCTCATCGGAACGCGTGAGCAAAGTGCGCTGGAATGTCGCGGGCGAAATTGTTATGGCGTGGATTTTGACGATTCCCTCGACCGCGTTGCTCGCCGCGATTTTCAAACTCGCGCTGACGAATGTGATGGGACCGTAACCCAATGCTCAACCTCCGCGGTTTCATTTTCGATCTCGACGGCACGATTTATCTGAGCGAGCACGCGATTCCCGGCGCGCCCGAAACGATCGCGACTCTGCGCGCGCGCGGTTGCAAAACGATTTTTATTTCGAACAAGCCGCTCGAACCAGGATCAGCATACGCCGCGAAACTCACGCGGCTCGGAATCCCGGCGACGCCGGACGATGTGATTACTTCCGGGCGCGTGATGGGCGCGCACCTCGCGCGCGTCGCGCCGGGCGCGCGCGTCTTTGTGATCGGCGAGCCGCCTCTGCTCGACGAGATGCGCCAAGCCGGTTTGCAAATCGTCGAAGACCCGGCGCACATCGAGTACGTGATCGCCGCGTTTGATCGCACGTTCGATTATCGCAAATGGAATATCGCATTTCAAGCGATCAAATTTCACGGCGCGCATTTTGTCGCGACGAACGGCGACCGCACTTGCCCGGTCGAAGGCGGCGAGGTTCCCGATTGCGGCGGCATCATCGCCGCGCTCGAAGCGACGACCGGGAAAAAATGCGAACTCGTCGCGGGTAAACCCTCGCCGCTGATCATCGAAACCGGGATCGCGCGCATGGGCGTGCGCGCGGACGAGTGTCTCGTCGTCGGCGACCGGCTCGACACCGATATGGTGATGGGACAACGCGCGGGCGCGCAGACCGCGCTCGTGCTCACCGGCGTGACGCGGCGCGAACACATCGCGTCCGCGTCGGTCAAACCGGATTACGTTTTGGAAAGCGTGCGCGAGATTTTGGGGATTGTGAATTTGTAGAGGATTGGAGTCTTTCTGAATTTCTGTGTGTTCGTTGCACGCGTTGAAAATTGGTGTATAATCATTTCAACGAGGAGGACAAATGACCGTCCAAAATCTGATGCTTGAAATTCGGAATCTCTCGCTTGAAGAACAATTCCAATTGCTCGAATCCATCACGCGGGCGTTGCGTGAAACTTGGAGACCATCGCGGCGCGCCGGCGTGGCGGTCAATCGCGTGCGCGGTTGCTTAAAGCCCACCGGTATAATGCCGACCGATACGGAGTTGGTGAATTTGCGCGATCAATATCTCAATGGCATTTGACGATCACGGGATTCGACGCTTTAGCGGGTGGCGTGCTTGGACAAACAACCCGCTAAAGCGTCGAATCCGGAACCGGCAAATTTCCGCTGTTCATCGTTCCAACCTCCCGGAATATTTTGCGTCGGGATGTTTTTATTTTACGAGTGGGTGTTCCCTTGTTTGCGCGCGATGTTTGTGCTATAATCGTTGGCGATGGCACCCCCGGAGGTCGCGATGGATTCCGAAGCATTGCTCGTTCGACGAAAAATTATCGGCGTGTTGATTCGCGCGGCGCGCGAAAAAGCGCACCGCACGGTTCAGCAGGTCGCGCAAAGATTGGGCGTTACGCCGGGACGCGTGCGCCAGTACGAAAACGGCGCGCGCGAAATTTCATTTCCCGAACTCGAATTGCTCGCGCTGTATATCGAAATGCCGCTCAGTTATTTTTTGAGCGAGCAATCGCTCATTCAAGAACAGCCGCCGTTCCCGCCGACACAAGAAGAAATTCGCAAACGCAAAGCGATGCTCGGCGCGAAAATCAAACAGGCGCGCATCGCCGCCGGCAAATCGAAAGAGGAGTGCGCGGAAATCATCGCGCGCAAGCCCGGCACAATCGGGCGGTACGAGCGCGGTATCGGCGACATTCCGATCACTGAGTTGGAAGGGCTGGCGCAATTTTTGGGTGTGAATCTTTTTTATTTTGTCGAAGAAGCGAAAGCGCTCGAACGCGGCGGCGTCCTCGATTTGGAAAAACTCGTGCGCTTGCCGAAAGATGTGCGCGGCTTTATGCTCGATTCGTCCAACTTGCCGTTCCTGCGAATGGCGATGAAATTCCGCGATCTGCCGACGGACAAGTTGAAAGAACTCGGCGAAATTTTGCTCGTGGTGCATTAGAGAAAAATTCTGTTGCGTTTATGGATGTGTCACCCTGAACAAAGTGAAGGGTCTCGCGCGCAATGCTGGGGATTCTTCGCTTCGCTCAGAATGACGGGTGTAGGAGGCGCGCGGTGTCCGCAGAAGCAGTGTACGAAAAAGGCAAACAATTGTACGCCGCCGGTTCGTTGGAAGACGCGCTCGCGGCGTTTCAGCAAGCGCGCACGGAATATCTGCAACAAGGCGACGCGACCCAAGCCGCGACGGTCGGCAACGATCTGGGTGTGGTGTACTATCTCGCCGGGCGGCGCGGCGAAGCGACCCAGGTTTTTGAAGACGTGTTGACCACCTTTGAAAAATCGGGCGATCTCGCGGGACAAGCCAAAGCCACCGGCAATCTCGCGCAAGTGTTGAAGCGCGCGCGCGCGACCGAGCAGGCGGAAAAGTATTATCTGCGCGCCGCCGAATTATTTCAGCAACTCGGTCAGCGCGATTTTGAAGCCGACACGTATCGCGCGTTGAGCCAGATGCACTTGCAACGCGGTCGCTTTATGGACGCGCTGTCCGCGTATGATCGCGCGTTGACCGCAAAGGGCGGATCGAAATTTCTCAAATGGTTTTTGCAAATTCCCCTGCGCTTGATGGGGGCGCGATAAAAAAACGCAATCTGTCATTGCGAGCGAAGCGAAGCAATCCCCAATCCGGGCGATCCGGGTTTCGCAACGCGGGGATTGCTTCGTCGCAAAAAACGCTCCTCGCAATGACACCCGCGCGGCGCGATAAAAAAACTTCCAGGTCGATCAGACCTGGAAGTTTTGATTTATTCTTCGCTCTCTTCTTCTTCTTCGCCGGCGCGTTCCTTCTTCGCCCGCTCAATAATTTGCGATGCGATGTGGCTGGGCACCGGGTCGTAGTGACTAAACTCCAGCGTAAAGTACCCGCGTCCCTGGGTCATCGAACGCAAGTCGGTCGCGTAGCGTTGCAATTCCGCGAGCGGCGCTTGCGCGGTTACGACGCTCCACACCCCTTTTTGATCCATCCCCTGCACGCGCCCGCGCTTGGCGTTGAGATCGCCCAACACGTCGCCCATAAAATTATCCGGCACGGTAATCGAAACATTCATCACCGGTTCGAGCAGAACCGGACCCGCGAGCGGAATCCCGGTTTTGAATGCCTTGTGCGCCGCGAGCTTGAACGCGATTTCAGACGAATCAACCGCGTGATACGAGCCGTCGTACAGCACCGCGCGAAAATCAATCGTCGGAAAACCGGCAAGCACACCTTTGCCCAGGATTTCGCGCATCCCTTTTTCGACCGCGGGGATGAACGAGTGCGGCACCGAGCCGCCGAAAATTTCTTCGGTAAATTCAAAGCCCGCGTTGCGCGGCATCGGCTCGAAGCGAATCCAGGTATCGCCGAATTGCCCGCGCCCGCCGCTTTGCTTTTTGTGGCGACCTTGCACTTTGGCAATTTTGGTGATCGTTTCTTTGTACGGAATTTTCGGCACGCCGGTCAAAAGTTCGACGCCGAATTTTTGTTTGAGTCGGCGCACCGCGACATCCACATGCGAGTCGCCCATTCCCGACATAATCGTTTCGGCGGTATCGTGTTCGCGATAGACGCGCAAAGTCGGGTCTTCTTCGACGAGGCGCGTCAATGCCGCGCCCATTTTGTCAAGATCGGTTTTGGTTTTCGGTGTGAGTGAAACCGAGTACACCGGATTCGGGTACACGACTTTGGGTAGAACGAGCGGATGCGCCTTGTCGCAGAACGTATCACCGGTCGCAGTCTCTTGCAATTTCGCGATTGCGCCAATGTCGCCGGCGTTTACTTTCGCGATCGTGATTTGTTCTTTGCCGCGCAGAATGTACAGTTGACCGATGCGCTCCGTGTTGCCACTGCGCGAATTTTGCGCGGTCGAGTTCGACGACAGCGCGCCGGAATAGACGCGAAAATAAGTGAGTTTACCGACGAATGGATCCGCCATCGTTTTGAAAACGAACGCGGCGAGCGGCGCGGCTTCGTTCACCGCGAGTGTTTCATCTTTGCCGGTCGCCGGATTTTTCGCGACTGCCGGTTTGCCATCGAGCGGGGAGGGGAGATAATCCGCGAAAAATTTCAAGAGGTACGAGACGCCGATGTTTTGTCCCGCCGAGCCGCACAATACCGGCACGAGTGTGCCTTGTTTCAATCCGAGTTTCAACCCGGTTTTCATTTCATCGTCGGTCAGTTCTTCGCCGCCGATAAATTTTTCGATGAGTTTGTCATCGCTCTCGGCGGCGACTTCCATTAATTTCGCGCGTTCCTCTTCGACGCGCGCGGACAAATCGCCCGGGATGTCGCCGTCTTTTTCGCCGATGAATGCTTTGCGATTGACGACGTTGACTTCGCCTTTGAAATCCGCTTCCGTGCCAATCGGAATTTGCAGAGAGACGACGCTCTTGCCGAAACGTTCGCGCAATTGCGCGAGCACGCGATCATGATCCGCATTCTCGCGATCCACTTTGTTGATCAAAATCATGCGCGGCAATTTGATTTCGTCCGCGTACTGCCACACCAACTCGGTGCCGACCTCGACGCCGCTCACCGCGTCCACGACGACAATCGCGCACTCGGCGACGCGCAACGCGCTTTTGACTTCGCCCGCGAAATCCATATAGCCGGGCGTGTCGAGCAAATTGATCTTGTAACCGTTCCATTCGCAGGGGATGAGCGAGGTGTTGATCGAAATTTTGCGGCGTTGTTCTTCGGGGTCAAAATCGGAGACGCTGGTGGTGTCGTCCACTTTGCCGAGGCGCGTGACCGCGCCGGTGTTGAAGAGCAGGGCTTCGGCAAGCGAGGTTTTGCCGGAACTCGAGTGTCCAACCAAAACAATGTTGCGGATCCTGTCCGCTTTGTACTCATTCATAGGGCTTCACTGCCTCCAAAAGAATTTCAACGCGATCATTATACCACATCCCCGCGTCCGCGCCAAAGATTGATTTCACGCGGACAATGTGGTAAAGTAGCCACAATTTGTTGTGCGAGGTTTAACCATGCCCGAAATTGGTAAACGCAAATTTTTCAAAAATCGCGATGCGTGGCGCGCGTGGCTCGAAAAAAATTACGCGCGCGCGCATGAATTGTGGCTCGTGTTCTACAAAAAAAATAGCGGCAAGCCGACGGTGTCGTACGATGAGGCGGTCGAGGAAGCGTTGTGCTTTGGTTGGATTGACGGCATTGTCAAAGGCATTGACGATGAAAAATACGCGTTGCGATTTTGTCCACGGCGCAAAGGCGCGATTTGGTCGGAGACGAATAAAGCGCGCGTCGCGAAAATGATCGCGCAAAAGCGAATGACGCCGGTCGGATTGGCGAAGGTCGAAGAAGCAAAAGCGAACGGCGAATGGGACAAGGCATCGCAACGCGAAGACACGACGAACATTCCGCCCGATTTGAAACGCGCGCTTGCATCGGATAAAATCGCGCGACAAAATTTTGAAAATCTCGCGCCATCGCACAAACGCCAATTTATTTATTGGATCACCGAAGCGAAACGCGACGCGACGCGGCAAAGGCGAATCGAAGAGACCGTGCGAATGGTGAAGGAAAATCGAAAGCTGGGGATCGAGACGCGGATGGCAGACAAGCGCAATGCGTGATCCGAACATTCGCCACGCGCGCCAACGCGCCATCGCGCAACAAATCGCGCGCTTGGAACGTCGCTTGATTCCTCTGCGAATTGCGAGCAACCGCGTGTCGTGGGTGCGCGTCGCGATTTTTTTCGCGGGACTCGTCGGCGCGTTGATCATCGGCAGTCAGGTGAATGGATTTGCCGGGGCGAGTGTGTTTGCCATCGCGCTCGCGCTATTTTTCGCGGTCGTGTGGTATCACCGGCGATTGGAAAATTGGGCTGACACCTTCGCGACCTGGCGCGCAATGCGCGCGGATCAACTCGCGCGAATGACGCACGATTGGGAAAATCTCGCGAATTATTCCGCCGCGAGCGGACGCGCCAAAACCTTCGCGCTCGATCTCGATTTGACCGGCGCACGTTCCTTGCATCAACTTCTCGACACGACCTTGTCGCGCCAGGCGAGCCAACTCCTTGCCGATTGGCTGACCCAGCATCATCCCGCGCTCGAGCAAATTCACGCGCGCCAAAACATCGTGCACGATCTGCTCGCGTGCGCGCGTTTGCGCGAGCGATTCGGTCTCGCGTTTCGCTTGGTTCTGCGCGAGCCGTTCGAGGGCGAGAAACTGGTCGAGTGGCTCGCGGTAACTTTTCAATCGCATCGTTTGAAATGGGCATTGCCGATTGCGACCTTGCTCGTCGCGGCAAATCTTTTTCTTCTCGCCTTGAGTTTTTCGCGCGATCTACCCGCATATTGGATCGTTCCCCTTGCGCTTTACGTCGCGTTTTATTTTCTCAATCAATCCTGGCTCACCACGATTTTCGGCGCGCTGTCGCGGATTGATGCGGAATTGGATCGGTTTCACGCGCTTCTCGATTATTTGGAAAAAGTGCCACTCGGATCGCACGCGCATCTCGCGCGCTTGTGTGCGCCGGTGCGCGATGCGCGCCACGCTTCGCGCCCATCGGCGTACACGCGCAAACTCAAACTCGTCGCGCTCGGCGTGGGTTTGCGCGCTAACCCGGTGTTTGGTCTCGCGCTCAATTTCATCGCGCCCTGGGATTTCTTGTTCGCATTCCTCGCGGATCGTTATCGCGCGCAAGTCGTCGCGTTGATGCCGCAGTGGTGGCGCGTCTGTTACGAACTCGACGCGTACTGCGCGCTCGCGAATTTTGCGTACAGCAATCCCGATTATGTTTTTCCCGACATCACGCCGGACGCGCGTCCGATTTTTTCCGCGCGCGATCTCGGTCATCCGTTGATTCCGCACGCGCACAATGTCCGCAACGATTTCGCGTTCGACGCGCCGGGCGAATTGGCGATCCTCACCGGCTCGAATATGGCAGGGAAAAGTACGTTTCTCAAATCGGTCGGCATCAATCTGTGTCTCGCGTACGCGGGCGCGCCGGTCGTCGCGACGCAATTTCGCGCGATGCCGTTTCGCCTGCAGACGTGCATCCGCATCAGCGATTCGATCACCGACGGCTTTTCGTATTTTTACGCAGAGGTCAAATCGCTCAAACATTTATTGGACGAATTGAATTCGAAAAATGATTTGCCGTTATTGTTTTTGATTGACGAAATTTTTCGCGGGACAAATAATCGCGAACGCTTGCTGGGAAGTCGCGCGTACATTCGCGCCTTGCTCGACGCGAACGGCGTGGGCTTGATCGCGACGCACGATTTGGAACTGGCTGGGTTTGCGGATCAACATTCCCAGGTTCACAACTATCATTTTCGCGATGACGTTGCCGACGGCAAATTGGTTTTCGATTTCAAGCTTCAGCGCGGACCCTGCCCGACGACGAACGCGTTGAAAATTATGCAGATGGAAGGTTTGCCGATTGAATGACTCACCTTACACAAGGCATTCCGAGCGGAGCGAAGCGAAGTCGAGGAACACCGTCTTCGACTGCGTTGCAAAGATCGCAACTCCGCTCAGACTGCAGAACATCCGTGATTAAATCCAATCTGCCGACCAAATCGCGCGGAACGTACACGCTTGTAATTGATTTGCCACGCGCGCAAACGATTCGTGTCGGCGCGCTCGGCGCGTTTCGATTTCCGCGCGGCAAATATCTCTACATCGGCAGTGCCCTGAATGGATTGAGCGCGCGCATCGCGCGGCACATTCGCGCCGACAAAAAATTGCGCTGGCACATTGATTATTTGCTCGCGCACGCGCGTATCAAAGAAGTGTGGACGCACCAGGGCGACGAGCGGCTCGAATGTGTCTGGGCGCAAGCCGCGCTCGCGATGCCGAACGCGCGTGTGATCGTTCCACGTTTCGGCGCGGGTGATTGCAATTGTGCCGCGCACCTAGTTTTTTTAGTTGAGTAGTTGGATGGTTGGATAGTTGCATAGTTGTATCGTTGGCGCGAATCTGAAATCTGAAATTTGAAATCTGAAATTCCAAAGGGGGAATATGACCAACGCAAGCGCAATCAAAGAAGAGTTCGTGCCGTGGTCGAGTCGGATTATGGTCTCGGCGGCGGATGGCGCGGTCGCGATGTTGCAAGGCATGATCGGCGGCGGCGCGCTGACGTACTATTTTACGCGCTGGCGCGGTCTCGATCCTGGTTATGCCGGGATTGTGTGGTTGCTGTTTGGACTGTGGAACGCGTTCAACGATCCATTGTTCGGCTACATCAGTGATCGCACAAAACACAAACTGGGTCGGCGGATTCCGTACATTCGTTACGGCGCACCGTTGTTCGCGCTCGCGTTCGTCGCGTGCTGGCTCAACTTGCCGGGCACGCAGACCGATCAAATCGCGATGTTCGCGCAAATGCTCGTTTTGCTTTTCGCGTTCGATACGCTCTACACGGTGATCGCGACCTCGCTTTACATTATGCCGTACGAAATGGCGGTGTCGAACAAGGCGCGCGGGAGCATTATCATTTGGAAAGTGTTGTTCAACGCGCTCGCGATTGCCGCGCCGCTCATCATCATTCCGATCATTCAACCCGGTCCGAACCAGGACGCGGATCCGTTTCGCTGGATCATGACCGCGTTCGGCGTCGGCGTCGGCGTAATAATTTTCTCCAGCACGTTTTTTTATCGCGAGAAGAATTTTCAACAAGCCGAAGGACAATTTCCGCTCATCCAATCGTTCCGGGAATGTTTTAAAAATTTTTCGTTTATCGTGTTCGAGGTCTTGTCGTTCACGGTGATTTACGCGCAGACTGGCTTGATGCAAGGCGTGTTGTACTATTTCGATGAGTTGAAAATCGCGCCGCTTCCATTATTCGCCGCGCTCGGTGTCGGCGTGATCGTTGGGCTGGTCGCGTGGGTGCGGCTGAGACAAAATGTCAAAGGCGCGATGCGCGCGATGACACTGCTCTTTGCGATCGGTTGTCTCGCGTTAGCGTTTGGCGGCGGCGTGTTCATCGTCGCGATCGCGTGTTTCTTTTTGCTCGGGCTGGGATTTTCCGGCGGAATGTTTTTGGTGCCGCTGATGAACGGCGATGTGATTGACGCGGACGAACATCGCACGGGGTTGCGCCGCGAGGGAATGTACGCGGGCGTCAACAGTTTTATCACAAAACCGGCGATCAGCATCGCGCAAGCGGTGTTTCTGTGGATCACCACCGCGTTCGGTTACAACCAATCGCTCGACAAGGGTTTGCAATCGGCGTCCGCGCAGATGGGAATTTTAATCGGCTGGGGTCTCGTGCCAGGTCTGTTATTGTTTTTGTGTTTTGTGCTACTGCGCTGGTATCCGCTCGCGGGCGCAGAGTGGGACACGATCAAGAGCGCGCTCGCGGCGCGGCACGAGGAGAAGGAACGCGCGATGGTTGGATGATGTGGTAAAATGGATCCGGTGATTTTCGACCGACCTTCCAGGTTTTGGAGGAGCAATGGCTGAATCAGACAAACAACGTGCGACGCCGTTGATCTTTAACGACGAACCCGTGCCGCAAAATGAAATCGCGTACTTTCAATTTCAACCGTACGCGGACACGCTCGCGCGCCTGATCGCGGCGAAGACGACGCGCACGCCGCTGACGATCGGCGTGTTTGGCGAATGGGGCACCGGCAAAACGACCTTGCTTCAATCCATCCGCGATCGTTTGGACGAAACCAAGCGGCTCGGCAAAGACACTCCGCTGTCGTTTATCAATTCGGATGAACATTCCAAATTTCGCCACTGCCGCACCGTGTGGTTCAACGCGTGGAAGTACGGTCACGAAAAAGAAATCCTGGTCGCGCTCGTCGAATCCATTTTGCGCCAGATGCGCGACGACGGATTCATCCAAGAAATGTACGCGACGATGGCGGATCCGACGCGCCCGCACTTGCGCGTCGCGGAAGCCGCGCTCTCGGTGCTGTCGCAAATGCTCAGTCTGGGACAGATCGAAGTTGACCTTTCGAAATTCCAGGTCGAATCCCAGTTCCGCGAAAATCTGCCGTTCCTCGACGAATTTCAACGCGTGTTCGATCAATTGTTGTTGTGGTATCTGCGGCGCAAAGTGGATGGCAGACCGAATCTCGCGGAGGCGACGCCAGGCGAACGACTCAAACTCGATCAAGAAGGCGTGCTCGCGATTTTCATTGACGATTTGGATCGGTGCTTGCCCGGCAAAACGGTTCAGGTGTTGGAAGCGATCAAGTTGATGGTTGGGCGACCAGGCACGGTGTTTGTGTTGGGCGCGTCCGAACGCGTGGTGCAAGAAGCGATTCGCCTGCATTACCAGGAACACGAAAAAGCGAGCGGCGCGGATCATCAACAGTACCTCGAAAAATTGATCCAGGTGCGTTTTGAATTGCCGCCGATCCGTCCGACGGATGTCGAACAATTTGTCGAAGGCTTGCATCAGGGGCGCGGTCTCGATGAAACTCTGCGCGAAAATTTGCCGCTGATCGCGGTTGGTGTGCCGACGAATCCGCGCCGCATCAAAACGTTCATCAACTATGTCGAGCTCGAATGGGCGTTGTTGTACAATTCGGGTCAAGCGCAAAACCTGGATCGCGCCGCGATGACGCGCTGGCTCGTGTTGGACGCGGCAGAGCGATCGTTTACCGATTTTGTGCGGCAACTGCCCTTGCGCGAGCGACCCGAGTTTGTGCAGAACGCGCGCAAACTTGCGTGCGGCGAAACGATTGAAACGCCGGCGCAGTACGAACGGTGGCCCAAAGAACGCTTTCCGCGTTTGTGGGCGGTGCTGAAACAACCGCGTTTCACTTTTGATGTAACGCCAGAAATGCTCGACCTCTTGATTCATTTGAGCGCGCCGCCGGTCGAAGCCAAGCCCGAAGAAAAAGAAACGCACGCGCCGCCGGAACCACTGCGCGTTCCGCGCGATCACGAATCCAAAATGATGCGCCCCGAATCGCTCGAACGCGTGATGCCGGCGTTTGTCGAAATTCCGGCGGGCGCGTTTTTGATGGGAAGCCAGGACAAAAACCAACAGGCAGGCGATTCTGAAAAACCGCAACGAAAGGTGATGCTTGATTATGCGTATCGCATCGGTCGCTATCCGGTGACGAACGCCGAGTTCGCGCGCTTTGTCGCGGCAAAGGGTTACGCGAACCAGGTGTACTGGACGCAAGCCGGCTGGGATTGGAAAAAAGATCGCGCAGAACCGGAACGGTACGGCGGTGATTTTGATTTGCCCGATCATCCGGTTGTTGGCATCAGTTGGTACGAAGCTGTCGCGTATTGCAATTGGCTGACCGAAACATTGCGCGCGAATGGCGAACTTGCGCCCGATCAAATCATTCGATTGCCGACCGAAGCGGAATGGGAAAAAGCCGCGCGCGGTGAACACGGACGCGAATATCCCTGGGGCGATGAGTTTGATTCCGCCAAAGCGAACACGGCGGAAAGTAAAATTCAACACACGACCGCGGTGGGACAATTTAGTCCGGCGGGTGATAGCCCGTACGGTTGCGCGGATATGGCGGGGAATGTCTGGGAGTGGTGCGGTACGAAATGGGTTGTGGATTACAAAATTTATGATGCGGATTCAAAACACCGCGAAGACCTTGAAGGAAAATTCCCCCGCGTGTTGCGCGGTGGCGCGTTCAGCTTTGAATCCAACTGCGTGCGTGCGGCGTTTCGCCGCGGGGACGGCCCGGACTTCGGGGGCAGGTTCCGCGGTTTTCGCGTTGTCGCGGGCGTGTCCTAACTCTGCACTCTGAACCCTCTGGACTCTGGGCTCTGAGCGGGGGGAGTCCAGCGGGGGCACACTTTGCCCCCCTTTGGTCGCCGGAAAAATGACAACGAATTTTGGAATTGATCGAATCAGCCAAAAACAAATTCGTGCAATTCTAAAATTCGTTGTCATTTTTACGCGGTGGCAAGTTGCCTTTGCGCGGTAATCGGGAGCGGCAACGCGTCAATGCCGGTAAAGCGTCGTGAGAAATTCAGAATGGTAATGCCTTCCACCTCGCGCGTCCTGGGATTGAGTCGCACCACCATATCATCGCCGATTTCTTGTAAATCTTGTTCGGGATATGGATTCCCTTTGGAAAAATTCAAGACATCGGCTTTGCGATCGTAATAGAAATTCAATTTCTCGCCCATATGCGCTCAATCTTGGAATTCGTTGTCATCTTTTAGCGCGCCGCTCGCGCCAGCTCTTTACGCAATAATTGATTGACAAATTCATCCGGCGACTGGTGTTTTGCTTTAGCGCGTTGTTGCGCCACACGGTAAATCGCATCGTCAAGCAAGACGACAAAGCGGCGACCTTGGATGTCTACTTTCATCTCGACATCTTCCATCTGATCCCAGTAATCCGCCGCCGAGTGTGTGTCCCAAAACTCGCCCGCTTCTTTTAGCGTGCGAAATTCCTTTGGGATCGGATCGCGTTTAACTTTCTTCATATTCATCCCTTTCAGCGTCTTCCATATCGCGCGCGCTAATCACGATTGCCTCGTGGGTTTTCTTGTAAATGATAAAGACCGCGAGATAGCGTCCCGCCTCCGCCTGACTAAGCGCAAGATAAACGTCTTCGCCGCGCACATGTCCACGTTTGACGCGCCGCGCACGCCGGCGATTCTCAAGCGCTTGTTCGGCTTCTTCGATCTCGACGTGATGTTTGGCTTGGAGTTTTTCGATGAACTGTCTGTACCATATCACATTTTTGATTTTCATGTCAAACCTATGCTACGGTATTTCCAATTTTGCTTTGGTATCTTTGTCAAAAACAAGCGGTCAGTCCGCCTCAAGCCGTTACGCAGATTTTACGTAACTACTCAGCCCGTGTCATTGCGAGCGGTTTTCCCTGGCACTTGCGTTCCCGCCAGGGCAAGTGTGCGAAGCAATCCCCGACCTGGTCGATCCGGATTCACAACGCGGGGATTGCTTCGTCGGCAAAAACCGCCTCCTCGCAATGACACCTGACAACTACTTTAAATTCGCCAACCACTTTTCCGCTTCCATCTCCGCCATACACCCGTACCCCGCGCTGACCACCGCTTGGCGGAAAATGTGATCGTGCGATTCGCCGGCGGCAAACACACCTGGGATGTTGGTGTGCAATTGCGCGTCCACTTGAAGATAGCCCTCGTCGTTCATCTCCAATTGCCCTTTGAACAAACCTGTGTTCGGAATGTGACCGACGTAAACGAACACACCTTGCGCGGGCAATTCGGACACGGCGCGCGTCTGTACATTTTCCAACATGAGCGATTCCATCTTGCCGTTGCCGCGCACTTCCTTCACGACCGAGTTCCACACAAAATTGATTTTCGGATCCTGGCGCGCGCGATCTTGTAGAATCGGTTGTGCGCGCAACGCGTCGCGCCGATGAATGATGTTGACCTTGCTTGCAAAGCGTGTGAGGAACAAGCCCTCTTGCAACGCGCTGTCGCCGCCGCCGATCACCGCGATCTCTTTATTGCGAAAGAAAAAGCCGTCGCACGTCGCGCAGTACGACACGCCGCGCCCGGTCAGTTCGCGTTCGCCCGGCACATTCAACCGGCGCGGCGATGCGCCGGTCGCGACGATCAGCGACCTGGTTTCGTACTCCAATCCGTTTTGCGTTTTCAATTGGAACGGATGCATTTTGAGATTCACACTTTCGACGACATCAATTTCGATCCGCGCGCCAAATTTCTCCGCTTGCTTTTGCATCAACTGGACGAGTTCGGGTCCGGTGATTCCATCGGGAAAGCCCGGAAAATTTTCGACTTCATTCGTCAGCGCGATCTGTCCGCCGATTTCTTGCCCGGTCAAAACGAGCGGCATCAAATTTCCGCGCGCCGCATAAATCGCGGCAGTCAAGCCCGCGGGTCCCGATCCGATGATAACTAGATTCTCAGTCATTGTAATTCACCTCGAATTATGCAATACGCAATACGCAATACGCAATACGCAATACGCAATACGGATTACGAATCACGGATTACTTTTTCCTTTTCACTTTTTACTTTGGACTTGAAACACGCTTCCACCCACCACTTGGGCGCGCGCGTTACGAGTTGTCCCTCCGCATCAAAGAGCGGCTGGGAACGTTCATCACCTGGTTGTCCGATTTCGCATTTGCGCGATTGGTTGCGATGACAGTGGAGCGGGCGCGCGCCAACATTATGACACACGCGGCAGATGTATATAGTTCGTCCTGGCTTGATCATCGTGCCTCCATTGCAGATTTCAGATTTCAAATTTCAGATTTAGAACTCATCAATCTGCAATTTGAAATTTGAAATTGAAAATCACCCCAGGTCGCCCAACTCGTACAAAATCGCGGACACGGCAACCATGCCCGCGGTCTCGGCGCGCAAGATGCGCGGACCGAGCGATACCGGGATCACGCCTTTGCTTTTCGCGAGCGCGATTTCATCTTCGGTAAAGCCGCCTTCGGGACCGATGAACAGATTGATCGCTTTGGCGCGCGGCGCGTTCGCAATCGCTTCGCGCAAGCCGCGCGATTTTTCGCCTTCGTGCGGAATCAACGCGAGTCCATTCGCCGGAGTTTGATCGCACGCGTGTGCGAACAAGGTCGGCGGCAGTAGGTTCGGCAGAACCGCGCGCCCGGCTTGCTCGGCGGCTTCGACGATGATGCGATCCCAGCGTTCGACGCGCGCATCGCTCACGTCGTCGAGACTGCCGACGATACAACGTTCCGCGAGAAGCGGCACAAAAACGGAAACGCCGATCTCAGTGCCCTTTTGCAAAACCCAATCGAATTTTTGCCCCTTGAGCAAACCTTGATACAACGCGACGCGCACGGGCGGCTCGGTTTCCAATTTCCACTTGTCCGCGATCCGCGCGCGCACCGTGTCGCGATCAATCGTTACGAGTTCGGCGCGATACGCCGCGCCGGTATTATCGAGCAAAACGATTTCATCGCCGGGACGCATCCGCAGAACATCGCGAATTTGGTGGACGAGCGTGCCGCGCAGAATCGCGCGGTCATCGTGAATGGCTTGAGGTGAAATGAAGAATCGGTGCATGGTTAGTTTGATTGTTGGGTAGTTGAATAGTTCGATAGTTGCGGTTGATCCGAATTATTTTTCACCCCGATTAATGTAACCCAATCCTCTTCCTGCTTTTTCTCGATCACATCAATTCCGAATTCCGCAAACGCGTCGCGCACATCGGCGGCTTTGAAATCGAGAATGCCGGACGCGATAACGATGCCGCCCGCGCGCAATGCGCTTGCGACGGTGGGCGCGAGCTCGCAAATGATTTCCGCAAGTATATTGATGCAGACGAGATCGAATTGGTTACAATCGCGATCCGCGTCAATCGAGCGATGTTCGACGCGTACGATTGAATCCGCGCGATTGATCGCGACATTGCGCGCGGTCGTCTCGACCGCGATCGCGTCGAGATCGAGCGCGCGAATTTTACGCGCGCCAAGTTTTGCGGCAGTAATCGAAAGAATGCCGGAACCGCATCCAACATCGAGCATCGTCCAAGCGGCATCCTGAGCGGAGCGGAGCGCAGTCGAAGGATGCGCCATCTGTTCTTCCAGCGCCGCCATACACATTCGCGTTGTCGGATGCAAGCCGGTGCCGAATGCCATCCCAGGATCGAGTTCGATTACGACGTCGTCCGCGCGCGCGGAGTACTCAAGCCAGGACGGTTTGATGACGAGATGTTTGCCAATGTGCAGAATCGTGTAATGTTTTTTCCACGCTTCCGCCCAATCTTCTTCCGCGAGTTCGCGCGTTTGCGGCGTGGTCATTGCGCGCAATTGCGAAAGATGCCACAGCGCGGTTTCCGCGCGCGCGACCTGGTCGCGGTTGTCCGACGAAAAAAAGGCGCGGACGGTAAACGCCCGCGCCGGGTCAATCGGCTCACCGGTTTCGGCGATGAGCGTTTCTTCGATCACCGCGCCGCCGCTGACAAATTCGTTGAGCAACGCCGCCGCGGCTTCCGCGCCTTCCGCATCGGTCGCGATGCTCAGTTCGATCCAATTCAATGGGTAACTCCGCGTAGATTGGAAGTTAGAAGTTGGATGTTGGATGTTGGAATCCAACCTCTAACTTCCAACGTAACCGTTCAGGTGTCATTGCGAGGAGCGTTTTTTGCGACGAAGCAATCCCCGCGTGTCAAGTCCGGATCGCCAAGGTGGGGATTGCTTCGCAAAAACCGCTCGCAATGACAGACGGGGCTGAACGCTTACCTTCCAACATCCAACATCCGCTCCTACTTGAACGCGTCCTTCACTTTGCCCAACACACTCTTGGGCGAATTCGGTTCTTTGCCGAGTGTGCGCGCAAAATCGCGCAGTAATGTTTTTTGTTTCTCGTTCAAATTTTGCGGCACGGTAATTTGAACAGCGACGATCAAATCGCCGCGCCCTTTGCGGCGCAAGTGTGGCACGCCTTCGTCTTTGACACGAAATGTTTTGCCGTGTTGTGTTCCCGGCGGAATTGTCAATTCGGTTTTGCCATTCATTGTTGGCACTTCTATCTCATCGCCGAGCGCGGCTTGCGCGATGTTGATCGGCAGATCGAGCAAGAGATCATTGCCCTCGCGCCGGAAAATCGGATGGTCTTTGATGTTGACGACGACGTACAAATTGCCGGGCGGGCCGCCGCGCGCGCCGGCTTCGCCTTCGCCCGCGAGCCGAATTTGCGTACCATCATCCACGCCCGCCGGAATTTTGATGTTGAGTTTGCGCGTTACCTGCACGCGTTTTTGTCCGCGACAATTCGAGCACGGCGTCGAAACAATTTCGCCTTCGCCTTCGCAACGCGGGCAGGGCATCACGTTGACAAACGATCCGAAAATGGATTGCGCGGCGCGGCGCACTTCGCCACTGCCTTGACATTGCGGACACCGCACCGGCGTCGTGCCCGGTTCCGCGCCACTGCCGTGACAATGTTGGCAAGTTTCCAGACGCGGAATTTCGAGCTCGCGATCCACGCCGAAGACGGCTTGTTCAAATTCGAGCGCGAGGTTGTATTTGAGATGCGCGCCCGGTTGCGGACCGCGTCGCGCGGCAGAGCGCGTGCCGAATCCGAAAAATTCTTCAAAGATGTCGGCAAAGCCGCCCATATCGCCGGTAAATCCGCCGCCGCTTCCCATCGGCGCGTTGTGACCATAGCGATCGTATAGTTGGCGTTTTTCCGCGTCGGATAAAACCTGATACGCTTCGCCGGCTTCTTTGAATTTTTCTTCGGCGGCTTGAT
>JACRPR010000113.1 GCA_016223105.1 Chloroflexota bacterium
CCGATTGAATCGCGCCGCGCAAGCGATGGCACAGGGCGATCTCTCCAATCCGATTCACCTGGCGCGCAATGATGAGCTGGGCGATCTCGCACGACAAATGGATTTTACGCGCACGCAACTTGAGCAGGCGATTCAAGCCGCGACGCTCGCGCACAATCGTTACGCCGCGGTGATTCAATCTATGGGTGCGGCGGCGATCATTAGCGATCACAATCTTATCATCGCCGCGGTGAATCCGGCGGCAGAATTAATCCTGCGTCAACCGCAAGCCGATTTGCTCGGTCAGCCCTGGCAAGCGGTTTTTCAGGTCAATGGCAAAGCCAACAACGGACACGCGTCGTTGTGGACTTTGGGCGAGACCGAAGTGAGCGAAGATCAAACGCTGATCGTGCGCGGGCGGTTTCCTCTGCGCGCGCATCCCCAGGTCAACCTGGATGTGATCTCGACCGAAGTGAATGTCGCCGGCAAGCCCGCGGGTTTTGTGCACATTTTGCACGATGTGTCCACGCAAGAACAACTCGTGCGCGCGAAAGATGAATTCATTATGAACGCCGCGCACGAATTTCGCGGACCCCTGGCTTCACTGCGCGCGTCCGTCGAATTGCTCGTCGAAGATTACGCGACGATGGATCGTCAAGACCTGGGAGTTTTGCTCAAAGCGATGCAACGTGCAGTGATCAAGTTTCAGGGCTTGGTCGAGAATATGCTCGACGTGGGCAATATCCAGGTCGGACGCTTTCGCGTGCGAACCATACCGCTCAAAGTGAATGTGTTGATCGAGGACGCGCTCGCGCAGGTAACGCCGTTGTTGCAAGGTCGCGCGCAATGTGTGGACGTGAAAATAGATACCGGCTCGCCGGGATTCGTGTTGGCGGATCGCGCGCGCATCACCCAGGTCATTATCAATTTGTTGACGAACGCGAGCAAGTACGGACCCGAGCGCGAAACCATCGTGTTGTCGGCTCGGCGCGAAGATGGTTTCGTCAAGATCGCGGTAACGGATCACGGTCCGGGAATTTTGCCGGAGGAACAAGCGAATTTGTTTCAACGTTTTTATCGCGGCAGACGCGCGGAAGAAGAAGGCATCGGGATCGGTTTGGGTTTGGCGCTCGCGCGCGAAATCGTTCAAGCGCACGGCGGCGCGATTGGCGTTACCAGTCAGCTCGGCGAAGGGACGACGTTTTGGTTTAGTCTGCCGCGCGCCGAGCCAGCGGACAATCGGAGGAATTGACGCGTATGAAAATTCTGGTGGCAGACGATGATCGCGACCTGGTTGATTTGTTGCGCTATACATTTCAGCGCGATGGCTATGCGGTCGCGCTGGCGTACGACGGCGAGATGGCAGTGCGCGCGGCGCAAAGCGAATGTCCCGACCTGGTTGTGTTGGATTTGATGATGCCGAAACGGAACGGCATGGAAGTGCTGGGTGAGATTCGCCGCCACGGCAATACGCCGGTGATTATGCTGACCGCGTTGGGCGACGAGGAACATATCGTGAACGCGCTCGAAATCGGCGCGGATGATTATTTGGTCAAGCCGTTTCGCCCGCGCGAATTGCGCGCGCGCACGCAAGCATTGTTGCGGCGCAGTCGCAGTGCGGGCAAAGTTCAAGAGAAATCCGCTGTGCCACTCACTTTCGGCGAAGTGAAACTCGATCCCGGTTCGCGATCTGTAACGATCGCTGATCGAAGTTTGCAACTCACGCGTACCGAGTTCGATCTGTTGCATTACTTGATGTTGAATCGCGATATGGTTGTGAGCGCGTCGGATATCATTGGCGCGGTGTGGGGCTACGACGCGGATGAAAATGATGAGGTCGTCAAAGTCAATGTCTCGCGCCTCCGCCGCAAGCTAGAGCAAGACCCGGCGAATCCGCGTTACGTGATCAACGTTCACGGCGTCGGCTATAAATTTCAAAGCAAAGAATCGTAAGGCAAATTTCCAATTTGCCCAATGACCCGCAGGGTTTCGCGCAAGCGAACCCTTCGGGTCTTTTTTTTGTTACGATTTTGTTACCCCGATTGTTACTAAATTGCAAGGCGGAAGGTGGATACTTGGCACAGCCCATAAAATTCTAAAGGAGGAATTTTGCGATGAAAACGAAATTGGTTCGAATTGGAATGTTGGCGGTGCTGATGATCGCAGTACTGTTGGTGTCCGCGCCAAATTTGCATGCCGCGCCGGCGCTGGCGTGTACTTCGACCGGATCTGGTAACTGGAACAACACCGCGCGATGGAGCGGCTGTGGCGGACTCGTCCCCGGAAGCGCCGATGACGTGACAATTGTGTCGGGGCACACCATTACGTATGACCTCGCCAGTTCGACCATCCAAAGTCTCACGGTAAATGGAATTCTCAACTTTAACGCCGCGGCGAGCGACAGTTTGACAGTTTCTGGGGCTGTGGTCATTAACAGCCCCAATGGAGCAATCGCGGCTGTGAGTGCGACTGGCACAAGAACGCACACTTTGAATGTTGGCGGCAATTTCACGAACAATGACACCTTCACCGCGGTTGGAGGCGATGACATTATCACGGTAGTTCTCAACGGTACTGCCGCACAAACGATTGATGGCTCAGTCGCAACTACATTCGAAAACCTCACGCTCGCGAACACATCTGCCACAATTAGCGCGACCTCCAGCTTTAACGTGAATGGAACGATGGCAGTGAACGCGAACGCGGTGTTCAGCCCGGGAGCGACAGTTGTAATTGGCGGAGCAACAAATACCATCAACGGTTCCGGCATAATTCAAGTTACTCGAATTACAGCGACAGCAGACTATAGCAACCAGTACGCTTTCGGAACCGATACCTTGTCAAGTATGACCGTTGATTACGCGGGGGCGGGAAATCAACGATGTAACTATGGGCACTGCCGGTACTGGTCTGACCATCAACGGAACGCTTGATTTTGGTACGACTGGTAGTTTCCAATCTGCTGGATCAGGTACCCATACTGTTACGATGGGAGCAAGTGCTCTGATACGCACAGCGGACGCTGATGGACTAGGTCCTGCGGGAACTAATACATCATTTCAAACCAATGGCTCTGGTACTTGGACGCTGACGAGTCTGGACACGAACGGCACGGTCGAGTACTATGCCGGCGGTGCTCAACCTATCTCCGATCGCAACTATAACAACCTCATCCTCAGTACGAGTGGCACCAAAACCTTGACGCGCACGGCGGCGCGAACCGTGAGCGGCAACCTGACAATGTCCGGTTCAGCGGCACTCACTTTGGCAGGCAACTTTGCGTTGAACGTCGGCGGCAACTGGAATGACTCGTCGTCTGGCGCGTTGACCGATGCGACCACTGGCGCGGTTACCTTCAACGGCAGTGCGGCGCAAACGATTGGCGGATCAGCGTTATCTCCATTCAGCAGGCTCACGATCAGCAATACGATTGGCGTTACGCTCACCGCTAATGCAACCGTGAACAGTGTGCTAACTCTGACGACCGATCTCGACACCGGCGCGAACACACTCACGCTCGGTAGCGCGGCAACCTCAGCCGGCGCGGGTGATGTGATCGGCAATGTGTCGCGCAGTGGGCTGGTCAATGCAACGACGTACGATTTCGGCAACGGCAATGTGGAACTCACTTTCACTTCCGGCACGCCGCCGACGAATGTCGTCGTCAACCTGGTCAAAGGCACAGCCCCGGCAACTTTGCCGGATGCAGTTCAGCGACAATATACAATCACGCCAACCGGTGGATCGGGTTATGCCGCGACCGTGCGCTTGCGCTATCTCGAAACCGAACTCGGCACGAATGTCGAAACCGCGTTGAATCTGTATCGTTACAATTCGGGATTGGGCAAATGGGAATTGCAACCAGCCACCTCGCGCGATGCAACGAACAACTGGGTTGAAAAAACCGGCGTTGCCACGTTCTCGCCCTGGGCGCTCTCAACGAGTTCGCCAACCGCGGTAACGCTCTCAACCTTTAGCGCGGCAACTCGAATGGGGATGCGCTTCCGTTTCTAGGACTCGGCATCGGCGCACTCATCGCACTCGGCGGCGTGATTCTCGCACGCAAAAAAATCAACCGCTAGATCGTGAATGATGTGGACGCGCCAGGTTTTAAAAAAACTTGGCGCGTCTGAATTTGAGAAGGTAACGATGGCAAGTCGAGCGAGTAAAATATTTTTCGGTTTCATCGTCGCGCTGATAATTGCGATGAGCGCGTTTCCGCAAACTACCAGCGCGGCAGTAACGCTGTCTTCTTTCACCGCGCGAATGATCACGGAAAATATCTCCGCGCGCGTCGTGATGTCGTGGACGACCGCGAGCGAAATCAACACCGCCGGGTTCAACATCTATCGCAGTGAGCGCGCCGATGGTCCGTACACGCGCATCAATCCGCAATTGATTCCGGCAAAAAACGATCTGATCGCGGGCGGCACGTACACGTACACGGACGACAAGACGCAAGCCACGCAAACGTACTATTATCAATTGGAAGACGTCGAACTGAATGGCACGAGCGCGCGCCATACGCCGATCGCGGTAAATTCCGTCGGGATGCAATCCACAACAGATTGGTTTGGCATCGCGTTGGGCATCGGCGCGCTCGCGGTGATTGGCGGCGGAGTTTTGCTCGTGCGCCGGATGCGTTAACCGGTTTTGGATCGGGCGAATAAATTCGCGACAACTCAGAGCCAAGACGACCTTTGTCGCCTGAATTCGATGCCGACGAAGGTCGGCGTGGCTATGCGTTGCCGCGAATTTATTCGCCCGGCTTTTTATTTTTCGCGTCAGTTGTGATATACTTGCGCGCAAACTGATCGAAGAGGAATCTCCGTGGCAAAATTCGACAAGATCATTGCAAGCGCAGTTGAAAATTTGTGCGGCGATGAGCGGTTGCGCTCAAACCTAGTGGATGCGGAAGCGCAAATTATTTTGGACTGGGGCGCGAGTTGGGTCGAAACGCAAGTATCTCTCGCGCGCGATGAAACGACCGCGAAACAGATCGCGCAGAGCGAACTCGCGCGCGTGCGCGCAACGATCAGCGCGCTCAACACGCTCGCGAAAAATCCAGGCGCGCCGCGACTAGGCGATGCGATCAGCGCGCTCGACGCGCCGTTGAAAAGCGGCAAGCCGTTCACGCGCGACGAAACGTGGAATTTGCTCACCGCGTTGACGAGCGCGGCGTGGAAACTGCGCGCGAAAAAATGACGCTCCTCCACCCCTGCCTTCCCCCGTCAAAGACGGGGGAGGGTGAGGGAGGGGCATTGACGGTTGAGGAAAAATGTCCGACCCCAAAAACATCGCACAACAATTTCTCGACGCGGTGATCGCGAACGATGCCGCGCGTTGGGAAACGATTTTGACGGACGATGCTGGCTTGCGCGTCGCGACACTGCGCGATGGCGCGGTTTATCGTCCGCGCGCGCGCGTCATTAAACGCTTGATGGATGAAGCATCGGCGTGGCGCGACGCGACGGTGCAACTGCAATCTATTTTGATCGAGGATCATCGCGTCGCGATTCAATTTCGAATTCAAGTGACCGAACACGCGCGCTACATCGAACACAATCGCGCGGTGTTTCTCGCGCTCAAAGATGAGCGCGTGCAAATGATTGATCTGTACGCGCCCGCGCCACAACCGAGCGCGCGGCGCGATAAAACCTGGGTCGCGCCCGCGACGTTGAGCGATGATGAACTCAATCGTCTGTTCGCGTCGCTCCAGTACACCTTTGACGTGTACGAATGGATTCCGCCCAACATCACCGGCACGCGCGGCTTGTCCGAATCGCGTTGGAGTTCCGAGGACGCGCACCCAGGAAGCAATGGCATTGCGGACACGCAGTGGACTGCGGAAGACGCGGACGCAAAAATTCTAGCGGTGATCGAGGAACATCGCGCGCGCAATGTCGGCTTTACCTGGTTTGTCAGCGCGTACGATACGCCCGCCGATCTGCGCGCGCGCTTGGAACGCCACGGACTCGTGCTTGCCGGCGATCAGGCGTTTATGGCGCGCGTCGGTTTGGATAATCTCGACATTCCAATCAACCCGGCAGTGTCCGTCGAATTGATTGACGGCACCGATGACGCGGTGATTGAAGCGTGTTTGCAAATTATCGGACGCTGTTTCAATTGGACGCCCGCGCAGATTGACGAACGCCGACCTGGTTTTTACGAACGCAACAAAAACCCAAAATTTCGCGATGAAGAAATCCATTACTTGGCGCGCCTCGATGGCGTGCCGGTCGCGGATGCGCGCGCCATTCTACGCGGCGGCATCGCGTATCTGGGCGGCGCGTCCACATTGCCGGAATATCGCAATCGCAAAATTTATTCGACGATGTTGCGC
>JACRPR010000114.1 GCA_016223105.1 Chloroflexota bacterium
AGACAGCAGAGCGCAGTTACCAAAGCGCCCCCCCGATTTTTTATTTTTGTCGGTGGGGGAAATGACAACGAATTTTAGGATTCAACGAATCGGCGCGATTCAATTCGATAAATCCTTTAATTCGTTGTCATTTTTTCCGCGCGTACCACAACAACGAATTTTACCTTTGCCAGAATCCAGGTTTCTCCGAGAAACCTGGATTCTTTCTCGCTCGGATCGCGCTCGCGCCGTCTACCCCAGAATTTCTTTCAACAACGCGAGATCAATATTCCCCCCGCTCAACACCACCGCGACGCGTTTGCCGCGAAAAGCGTTTTTGCGCGCGAGCAACGCGGCGATGCCGACCGCGCCCGAACCTTCGACGATCAACTGTTGCGTTTCCGCGAGCGCGCGCACCGCCGACCTGGTTTCTGCTTCCTCGACGACGATCACATCGTCAATCAATTTTTTCTGCGCGATCTCAAACACGATTTTGCCGATCCCACCCGCGAGCCCATCGCAGATTGTTGGCGCGGCATTATACTCCTCGTAACATTTTCCATCACGGATCGAATCGCGCAACGCGGGCGACGCCGCCGGTTGAACGCCGATGATTTGCACATTCGGCGCGAGCGCTTTCACCGCGACTGCGATCCCCGCGATCATTCCGCCGCCGCCAACCGGGACGAGAATCGCGTCCACGTCCGGCAAATCCTCCAAAATTTCCAAGCCGATCGTGCCCTGCCCCGTGACCGTGCGCGGATCGTCGTACGCGTGAATGAACGTCGCACCGGTCTCGCGCGCGAACGCGTCCGCGGCGTGATGCGCGTCGTCGTACGTGTCGCCGACCGCGCGCACCTCGACCGCAAACTCGCGCAGTTTGTCGAGTTTCGCACGCGGCGCAGTGCGCGGCACAAAAATCAGCGCGGGCGCGATGTTGAACGCACGCGCCGCGAACGCAACGCCGAGCGCGTGATTGCCCGCGCTCGCGGTTACAATGCCGCGCGCGCGTTCAGCGTCGCTCATTTGCGCCATCATATTCACCGCGCCGCGCACTTTGAACGAGCCAGTGATCTGCCAATTTTCGAGTTTGAGAAAAACGCGCGCGCCGTCACCCTGAGCATCCTGAGCGACAGTCGAAGGACGAAGGGTCTCGCTCAACAAAAATGATTCGCGCAGAGCAGTGCGAAAAATGTGCGGGCGAATAATTTTTTGCGCGTGGTAAATATCATGGAGTGTAAACATAGTGGCGCAATTTTAGCCGATGTGATTCTAAAATGCAAAGGGACAGAAGGGAGAGAGGGGATAAGAGGGCAGAGAAGGCAGAGAAGGCGAAAAAGACAAAGAGGGCGCGCCCTCTCACACCTCTACGCCCTCTGATGCCCTCTTCCGCCCTCTTTTCTCCCTTCCCGCGATTTTGTGATACAATACGCCCAATGGCTATTCACATTCTCTCCGATGACCTCGCCGCGAAAATCGAGGCGGGCGAAGTGATCGAACGCCCCGCGTCGGTCGTCAAAGAACTCGTGGATAACGCGATTGACGCGGGCGCGCGCGAAATCAAAATCGAAATTCGCGGCGGCGGTCAACGCTTGATTCGCGTCGCGGACGATGGCGGCGGAATTCCGGCGCGCGAAGTCGAGACCGCGTTCGCGCGGCACGCGACGAGCAAAATTGATTCTGCCGATGATCTGTTCACGATTCAAACGCTCGGCTTTCGCGGCGAGGCACTGCCTTCGATTGCGTCGGTCGCGCGCGTAACGCTGATCACGCGCGCGCGCGGCGAAGATGCCGGGACGCAGATCAAAATGGACGGCGGCAAGCAGATCGAAAAACGCGCGCAAGGCGCGCCGCAAGGCACAATCATTACCGTCGAAGATTTGTTTCGTCATGTTCCCGCGCGCTTGAAATTTCTGAAGCAACCTGGGACGGAAGCCGGACACATCGCCGATCTGATCAACGCGTACGCGCTCGCGTTTCCGCATTTGCGTTTCGCGTTCATCAACGAAGACCGCCTCGCGTTTCAATCGCCGGGCACCGGCAAAATGTTCGACGCGCTCGTGAAGGTGTTGGGGATCGAGATCGCGAATCAAATGATAGAAGTTGGACGTTGGACGTTGGACGTTGGAAGCGATCCATCCAACATCCAACATCCACGCGAAGCGTCCAACATCCAGGTTTCCGGCTACGTCTCGCCGCCCAGCATCACACGCTCGAATCGCAAACAGATGTTGTTCTTTGTGAATCATCGCGCGGTGCAAGATCGCACATTGCAACACGCGGTCATCGAAGCGTATCACACTGCGTTGATGGTTGGACGCGCGCCGATTGTCGCGCTCGATGTTACGGTGCCGCCGGATATGGTGGACGTGAACGTGCATCCGACCAAAAGCGAAGTGCGTTTTCGCGACACGCACACGATTTTCACGACTGTGCAACGCGCGGTGCGCGCCGCGCTCACCGCGCACGCGCCGATTCCGACGATCACGTTTTCGCCGCGCGATTATCCCGCGCCCACCGAATCGCAACTCGCGATTGATCTCCATCGCCCACTTACCAATTACCAATTACCAAGTTCCAATTTCCAAACGCCAACTATCCAACCAGCAAACTATCCAACTAATAAACTACCAATGTTGCGCGTCCTGGGACAAATTCTCTCGACGTACATCATCGCGGAAGGATCGGACGGATTGTATTTGATCGATCAGCACGCCGCGCACGAACGCGTGTTGTACGAACAACTCAGCGAGACCCATCGACAAGCTCAGGGTGCTGGCGCGAACATCGCGACCCAGGATTTGCTCGATCCCGCGCCACTGCAACTTACGCCCGCGCAGATCGGCGCGCTCGAAACCCATCGCGATGCGCTCGCTTCGGTCGGCTTTCGCATCGAAGAGTTTGGCGGTCAAACAATTTTATTGCGCGCGATTCCGGCGGTGATGAAAAAAAGCGATCCGCGCGCGACGCTCGTGGAAATAATTGATGAACTCGAACAGGGCGAAGCGCCGCTCGAAAAATCGGCGGAGGCGCGCTTGATTACGAGCGTGTGCAAAAGCATCGCGGTCAAAGGCGGGCAAGTGTTGTCGCTCGAAGAAATGCGCGAGTTGATTCGCCGGCTCGAACAAACAACCGCGCCGCGCACCTGTCCGCACGGTCGCCCGACGATGATTCAACTGAACCTGGGACAGTTGGAGAGAGAATTTGGCAGAAAGTAATTTCAAATTTCAGATTTCAGATTTCAAATTGATAATCTGAAATTTGAAATCTGAAATGGAGGAATTATGGAACACAAACCCCGCAGTTTAATTGGACCGTTGATTCTGATCACGCTTGGCGTTTTGATTTTGCTCGCGAACCTGGGCTATCTGCCGTTTTCGATTTGGCAAATCGCCGCGCAGTATTGGCCCCTGATTTTGATCCTGGTCGGGCTCGACATTATTTTCGGTCGCCGATCCTGGCTCGGCGCGCTCGCGATCCTGGTTTTGTGGATCGCGGTGATCGGCGGCGTGCTGTGGCTCGCGTTCACGCAAGCAAGTGGACTCGTGCCGATGGGCGCGACGACGACCGAGCAGATCAATCAAGCGCTCGGCGACATCAAGACCGCGACGATTGAGTTGAACGCGGGTGCGTCGTCCGTTTTCGTGACTGCGCTCGGATCGGACACGGCGAATTTGATGGAAGGAAAATTCGCGCATCCCGAAAGCACACGCATCGAGAAAAAGTACAGCGTGAACGGAACCGAAGGTCGGCTCGCGCTCAACGAAGAAGGAAACAAGATTACACCGCTCAACGCATCGTCAAGTCGTTGGGATGTCGCGCTCTACGCCGGGATTCCGCTCGCGATTCGCGTGAACGGCGGCATCGGGAACGTCAATCTCGATCTCGGCGCGTTGACCGTAACATCGCTCGACATCAACGCGGGTGTGGGATCGGTGAGTGCGCTCGCGCCCAAGACCGGCGCGACGAAAATCAAAATCAACGGCGGCGTCGGCAACGCGACAATCACAATTCCGCCGGGCGTCGCCGCGCACATTCGCGCGGACAGCGGACTCGGCGGGATTCGGATTGACGAAACGCGTTTTCCAAAAGCGGGAAAAATTTACGAGAGCGCGGATTTCGCGAGCGCGGCGAACAAAATCGAAATCGAAGTGGATGGCGGCGTGGGAAGTGTAACGATTCGCTAGTTCAGCGTGCTTTGACAACGCCCGCGAACGATTGCATAATGTAACCAGAGGAGGAAACAATGGCAAGCGCATTGAGTCGCAAGCGCGCACGGGCAACTGCGCGACCAGAATCGCGCGTGGGCGATATGACGCGCGCGGAACTCCGCAAAATGATCGAAGCGTCTGTTCAGCGCACATTGGACAAATACTTGAACGATCCCGATGCCGGGTTAGAATTGCGACCGGAAATGATTGAGAGCATTCAACGCCAGCGCGCCGAATACGCCGCCGGCAAACGCGGCACGCCACTGGATCAAGTCGCCAAGCGGCTGGGTTTGGATTAGCAATGTACCGCGCGGAAATTATGGCAGAGGCAGAGCGCGATCTGGAACAATTAGACAAACCCATCGCGAAGAGAATTCGCAAACGCATCCAGTGGCTTGCCGATCACTTTGAGTATATTACGCCTGAACCACTGAAAGGTCCACTCGCGGGTTTGTATAAATTGCGTGTGGGTGATTATCGGGCGTTGTATGACATCTTGCATCAAGAACAAATTTTGCTTGTGCATCGCGTTCGACATCGCCGCGATGTGTATCGCGCAAACTAAAAACGCCGGAGAAAAAATCTCCGGCGTTTTATTTTCAACGCGCTTAATTTTGAAACGCGCCGCAATAGTGTTGCCACAGTTCGCGCGAGCGGAGCGCAGTCGCTTCGTCGCCGATTTGTTGATTCAACGCGTGCGCGAACGCCGCCCCCAGATCGCCGGTCGCCAACGCGCGTTTCACTTCCAATTGTTTTTCGAGTCCCGATTTTTCGATTGCGACGCACGACTTGTAATCGGTCTTGGTGGTGAAGCGCCCGGCGCGTTGATCGCGGATATGCGTAACTTCGTGAACGAGTGTGCCGATGAACGCGACGCGTTGCGCTTCGATGGTTTGTTCCGCATCGTCCGGCGATTGTCCGAAATGAAATCCGAAGGTGATGACGCCGCGCCCTTGCGCGTCGCAACATTTCGCAATCGCCGCGTGTCCAAGCGCGCCTTCGCTCGAGTCAATCGCGATCGTCAACGGTTGCGCGTCGATCACGTATTGATACCAGGTCGGGAATTGATCGCGGAGCGTTTCGAGATTCGTGCGGAGGAAGATCGCATCGGCGTCGCTAAATTCACCGGCGAGCGTGATGGTGTTCAACGCATCGGGCGCGGCTTGCGTCGTCGCGGGCATTACGCAGAAAACGAACAATCCGATTACCACACCGAAAATTTTGATTGCCGTTCCGATTTTTTGTGTTTGCATTTTGCGCCTCCTCTGCGAATCTTTCTGACCGCAGATTACGGCGCGCGCGACAATTCATCGGCAAAAAACGGCTTGTTTTACCGTCAAAACGAGGAATATTTTTTTGACGATAGAAATGAAAAAACCTGACCGGTTTGCCAAACCGGTCAGGTCTGAAAGTTCCCGCGATTTTATTGCGCTAACGCGTATTCAACCGCCTGCTCCAGCGTCAACATGTGTCCTTCTGCTTGTGCCGCGCGAAAAGTTGCTTCATCGAGTTGCGCGCGCGCGCTGGCGAAATAGTACTCGCGCTCCGCGGCATCGGCGGGCGAGTATGCGCTGTCCGCCGGTGGCTTGAAAGAATCCGCCGCACCGAACAAGCGCGCGGCGCGCGCGAATTGTTTTTCGGCAGTCTCGACAAACGCCATTCCCTCTAGACTGTAACTAATGATGCGTTCACGCGTCGATTGGCGCGCCAGCTCAAGATTTTCGGTCAACAATTTGCGCGCGCGCGCGACATCGCCGAGCCGCAAAAGCGTTACGCCCAGGTTGCCCAGCACAAGCTGATGACCGAGAGCCGTGCCCAAGTCTTGTGCAATCGCGAGCGCTTCTTCGTAACATTTTTTCGCGCGCGGATAATCCTGTTCCACACGCGCGATTTCGCCCAGCATAATTAACGTACTGCCGGTCGAGAGGCGATCCTTTTGTGCGCGAAAAAACTGCAACGCTTCTTCGTGCTGTCGCCGCGCGGTCGCGTAATCGCCGTCGCGGAAATTGATGCGCGCGATATCGCGATACAACACCATTGCCCAATGCTGATCGCCCAGCGCGCGGAACAAGGTCATACTTGTTTCAAACGCGTGGCGCGCCGCTGGGCGATTCACTTCGCCCAAACAGCGATGACCGCGATAATGGAGAATGGTCGCGCTCACCCATTCATCGCCCAGCGCTTGCGCGATTGCCAAGCTCTCGTCTTCGAGGGTTTGCGCGCGTTCCGGTTGATCCACCCGGACGACTAAACTCAATTCCGCCAAGCCCATCGCGAGTTGGCGTTCGCCGGACGCGCCGCACGCGCGCGCGAGCTCAATCGTTTCCTCAAGATAAGGGCGCGCCGCTTTGCCCGATTCGATATTCTCCGCCAAAATCGCGAGCGTGAACAAGGCGCGTGCGCGCGCCAATGTTTTTTCTGCGGCTTCCGGTCGCGCCAAAAGTTTTTGGATCCGCGCGTACGCTTCGTTCGTGTGGGCGCGCAAATCCCAGAACAAGCGCAATGCGCCGACGATCTGCAAACCTTTTTGCGCGCGACCTGGACTCGTTGACCATTCCAGCGCGGCGCGCACATTATCGTTCTCGCTGTCAAGCCGATCCAACCACGCGAATTGTTCCGCGCCCATCAACTTGGGTTCGATGTTTTCCGCGAACGCGATAAAAAAATCGAGATGCCGATCGCGAATCGTTTCGACTTCACCGGATTCCAACAAGCGATCGCGCGCGTACTGGCGAATCGTTTCCATCAAGCGATAGCGCGTTTCATCGGCGCGTGGTTCCGCAATCACAAGCGACTTGTCCGCGAGATGCGCGAGCATATCTAAAATCCCAATCTCCAAATCCCAATCCCCAATTTGGTCAGACGCAGTTTTGGAATTTGAATTTTGGGATTTGGGATTTGCGATCGCTTCCGCCGCCTCCAACGTCCACCCACCGGCGAACACAGATAATCGTCGCAACACCGCGCGCTCGGTTTCGGTGAGCAAATCGTAACTCCAATCAATCAACGCGCGCAAAGTTTGTTGGCGCGGCAACGCGGTGCGACTGCCGCCGGTGAGCAAACGAAAACGATCATCGAGCCGTGTCGCGATTTGTTCGACGCTCAACGTTTTGATCCGCGCCGCCGCGAGTTCGAGCGCGAGCGGAATACCATCGAGTCGTTCGCAAATTTGCGCGATCGCTGAAGCGTTGCTTTGGGATAACGTGAACGTTGGCGCGAGTGTGTGCGCGCGCTCCACAAACAATTGCACCGCTTCGGATTGGAGTAGACTTCCGAAGTTTGGGAAACTTCGGAAGTCTGGCGGCGGCAGTGAGAGCGATGGAATTTTGTACGGCGTTTCGCCCGTGATGCCCAACGCTTCGCGACTGCTCGCGAGAATTTTCAACTGCGGACAGGCGCGCAACAACGCGTCCGCCAGTTGCGCGCACGCGTCAATCAAGTGTTCGCAGTTGTCGAGGATGAGGAGCAAATCTTTCGCGCGCAAATAATTTGTGAGCGTCGTCAGCATCGGCGTGTTCGGCGCTTCATCCAAATTGAACACCGCGGCAACGGTACGCGCGACCAACGTCGCGTCGGACAGCGGCGCGAGTTCGACCCACCACACGCCATTTTTGAACCGATTCGCATTCGCGAGTTCGGTCGCAACCTGAATCGCGAGCCGCGTCTTGCCACATCCCCCCGCGCCCGTGAGCGCGATCAGGCGCGCCTTTTCCATTATTTCCCTGATTTCCCTTTTTTCCTTTTCCCTCCCCACAAAACTCGTCAACGGATGCGGCACATTCGTGAACATCGCTTCGCGCGATTTCGCGCCGGTCAACGCGGCTTCGATCTGATCGCGGAGCGCGATCGTTTCCGGCGATGGCTCAACACCGAGTTCATCGCGCAACTTTTTTTCGCACGCGTCGAATTGCTTGAGCGCGCCGATGCGATCACCGGTCGCGGCGAGACAAAAGATGAGATGTTGGTACGCTTTCTCATTCGCGGGATCGTGCGCCAAAATTTTCTGCGCGATCTCCATCGCGCGCGTGTAATCGCTTTTTTCGCGATGCGCTTGCGCGAGTTGCAGTAACGCGTCGAGAAAAATCGCGCGCAAGCGTTCGCGTTCGGGGAGAATCCAGTCGTCGTAGAAATCGGGGAGCAAATCAATTTCAGATTTCAGATTTAAGATTTCAGATTGCTGGGATGTCCAATCTGAAATTTGAAATCTGAAATCTGAAATCTCCCGCGCGTCCACCCACATCGAAAACCCAGGATTGATCTGCACGGATTCGCGATCCGCGATCAGCACAGCATCGCCGAGTTCTTTGCGGAGCGAGGCGAGCGCGGTGCGGAGCGAGTGGCGGGCTTGTTCGTCCGTGGAATCGCCCCAGAGGAGCGCGGACAGTTTTTCGCGCGGATGTGGTTCGGGATGCAACGCGAGAAACGCAAAGAGCGATTCAACTTTGCGGGCGGGGAAACGAATGGTTTTCGTTCCACGTTCAACGCGGAACGCGCCGAGGAGATAAACGCAGAGCGGTTTGCTAACCTGACCAGGTGCATCGCGCGACATTGTTCGTCCTCCGTTGTTGCTAAAATGTTACCCCGAATACCTGGTTGTGTCAAGACACAAACAAAAACCCGAAGGGTTTTGCAAACCCTTCGGGTTTTGATGCTAGGAACCGGGACAGGTTACTTTTGGATTCCAGTCGTAGAACATTCCGCGCGGATTGTGTTTCCACGCCCAAATGTGAAGTTCGTAGAACGGCGGGAGACCGTACCGATTCGGACTGCCGACGCGGTGGAACGTTTGCCCAAACAACACGGGCGGTTGCGAATGTTCCGCATCCCACGCCGCCGCGAACACAAGGTATTCCATCGCGACCAAATGCAATTGACCATTTGCCTTCGGCTCGTAAATCATCACTTCGGGGCGCAGTGGATCGAGCACGGTGTCGCCGACGAGATTGCCGTTGGGAAAGTGAATGCCCATCGCGCCTTGACCTGGTTCGCTAATACATCCCAGGAATTGACCATAGCCCGCGGCTTGCGCGGCGGCGACATCGTGAAAGTGAACCGTCGCCGCGCGCACGCGCGCGATTTGCGCGCCGAGCGGATCGTCCGCGAGCGTCGCGGGCGCGAGCGCGAACATCAACCCGCACGCGATTGCCGCGAGCCCAAACGCAACTGCCCATCTATTTTTCATTTTGCCCTCCTTGTGGGTAAATGAGAATCGAGTTTCTATCCGAACACTTGTCCGGTTTATTTGCACTTTAGCGGTCGCAACTCACGCGCGCGTCGAGGCAAGACACAGATGCCGCGTCAATTGCTTTGGCGTACACTTGCGGAAAACGTTCGCGTTCCAACTCGCGCATCACCATCTGCAAATCTTGCGAGGCGGCGATGCGCGCGCGGAGCGCTTCGAGGGACGCGCTCGCGTTCAGTTGATCGAACCGCTCGCGTTCCAATTCTTGCAGAACCATTGCTTGATCGCGCGCGGCGGCGCGATCACTCACGCTCGGCGACTCTGCCGACTGAACCGATTGTCGCACATCCATCACGATCAGGGCGACTGCCGCCAATATCGCCGCGAACACGATGAAGAGCGCATCGCGGACGAGTTTTTGTCGGGTGGTTGATTTGAACATTTTATCCTCCAGTCGAACACATCAGTCAGGGTTGCCTCACTGCGGCAATTAAACCAGAATCGCACAAGAGAGATAACGTGGAAAGTACGGGATTTTGGAAAATCGAGTACGGGTATTTTTCTGTATGTCCCCGCGCGATACCCTAGCAGTTGGTCGGAGCGGGCAATTCAGAAACCCGTCTTCTGGCGACTTGCGCCCGCATGTGTCTTGAAAAAGAGAAAACGGGTTTCTCGGGAGGTTCGCCGAGAGACGGCTAGCCGGGTATCTCGTCCTGTGCTATAATTTCTTTGCCGCTAATGTATCAGCAACCCCGCCCGCGCGCGGTTCTCTGATAGACACGGGGACTGTTCAGTAGTAGACACAGGTCGGTTTACGAGGAGGTCATGTGCCGCTTCACCTTGACGCGCGACAAGAAACCAAGCGCGTCGAATTTCTCCGCGCCGTTGCGCCGTTTACCACACTGACGGACGCCGACCTGCTAACGCTCTGTCGCGATTTCAAGCCGCGCGCGTTCAAAAAAGACGAAATGGTTTTTCATCAGGGCGATGCGGGCGAGGAGATCTATGTCGTGGTGAGCGGCAAGGTGCGCGTTTTTCGGCTCGCCGCTTCGGGGAATGAGACGACGATTGATATTTTTTCGGCGGGAAAAATTTTCGGCGAGTTCGCGCCGCTCGACAATCAAGATCGTTCCGCGTCCGCTCAGGCGCTCGAAGCGTCCACGCTCTTGCGGATCACGAAACAACAATTTCTCGCGCATTTGCGCGTGATGCCCGATCTCGCGCTCGGCGTGATTCGCCTGATCATCGCCAAAGCGCGCTGGACGACGGATTTTGCCGAATCGCTCGCGCAGTACGATGCGGCGGGACGATTGCTTCACATCCTGTTGCACTACAAGGATCGTTTTGGGCAAGAACTAGAGCCGGGGAAACGTTACCGGCTCGATCTGAATCTCACCCAGTCCGATCTCGCGTCGCTCGTTGGCGTCAAGCGCGGATGGATCAATCATCTTTTGCAAGAGTGGGACAAGCGCGGCTTGATTCAATATCGCGCTGGGACCATCCTCATCCTCGATCTACCACGCGTCCTCGCGGAACGCGACAGCCGCATCGAGGTGACGGCGGCGGCAAATTGGTAGCCGCGAAAATTTTGGCGAACCTAAACGAAACACGGATGAACACTTTTACACTGTTCATCCGTGTTTCGTTTTTTGCGGCGCGCTTGATTTTACGCGCTCCGCCAGTTGACCTGATAAACGGGCGTTGGACTGGCAAATCCTTTGGGCTTGAAAAAGCCGGCGTCGGAGAAGCAAGCCCGGTCGCCCGGGTACTGATCGAGAATGACCTGCGACGCTAAAATCTGATCGGGTTGCGCGTGCGCGCAAATTCGCACCGCAAGGTTGACCGCCGCGCCGAATAAATCGTGATCCTCTTCGACCGGCTCGCCCGCGCTCAAGCCAATTCGCAGACGCAAGGGCGTTTCCGAATTATCGGCGTTGAACGCCGCGAATGACGTTTGAATCATCCGCGCGCACTCGATGGAGTTGGCGACGGAGGCGAACGACGCCATGATGCCGTCGCCGGTGTGTTTCACTTCGCGTCCGTCATAATCGCGCAGGGCGTTGCGCGTCAACGCGTTGTGCACACGAAGCAAGTGCAGCGCCAGCGTTTCGCCCAACTGGGTAATCATCGCGGTCGAATCCTTCAGATCGGTGACCATGATCGCGCGAAACGCGGAATCAAACAGGGCGGGATGCGCCGCGGGCGCCGGATCGCGAATGCGACCCAGGAATGCCTCGACGGTTACGGGATCCACCTCGATGATTTCACTCGGCACTTGCCCGTGCGCTTCATCGTGCGCCTTTTTGATCATCTCTCGATTCGGCGAATCCACGAGACAGAAACCGGTAGAACGTTCCTCATCCATCCAATAGGTGAGGAAGCGGATGCCGTACTTGCCCTGCACCGCCAAATCTTTTTCGTGCGCGTTGGCGATGGCATGGCGCGTGATGCCCACCACATAGTGACGATCCATGTAGATTGGCATGGGAGCGCTCCTTTCATGCGAGACCAACCAGTGCGACAATCTTATCTTTGACGTCGGGCGTTGTCAACCGGCGTTTGCCAAACTTTTCACATGACCAAAACCCGGCAAGCGGTCAGGTTCCCGCCCAACCCACCTGACGGGTCTTGGCGTTCATGTCAGTCCCTTTTGCGTCGCCCACGCCGCGATCTGCGTGCGCGCGTTGAAGCCGAGTTTGTTAAGAATGTTGCCGACGTGTCCCTCAATCGTGCGTTCGCTCAACACGAGCATTTCCGCAATCTCGCGATTCGATTGACCCTGCGCGATCAGCGCGGCGACCTCGCGTTCGCGCGCGGTCAGCCCATCGAATTTTTCTTTCGCGATTTGGCGCGGCGAAAGCGATGCCGCGCGCGGATCCGGTGAATCGGAAAATTTCATCTCACTCAACGCGAACGCGATGGCTTGTTCCAAATCCAGCGCGCGACCGGTTTGCCAATTCTGCGCGAAAATTTCCGCGCTCAATTCGGCGCGCACCCCACTTGAACTGCGATCATACATGCGCCGGTAGACGGGATTGGAGATGCCCTTTGCCACAAACAATTCAAACAACCCATCTGCCGCCCCTAAAATCTGCGCCGCCACCGCGGGCTTGCCGAGTCCGCGGATCACACTGGCGGTCGCAATCAACCATTGCACAAACAAGACCGGTCTGCCACGGCGTTTGATGATTTCGAGCATCTCGGGGTAAAGTTCGACCGCGCGCCGATAATCGCCCTGTTGCAGTACAGTCCATCCCAGACCAATCATCGCCATTCCCAAATGAATCCGATCATCCACACGCCGATCAATATCAAGACACGTTTCATAGAGCGCGATGGCGCCCGTATAGTCGCCGCGATCGCGCGCAAAGAGTCCAAGCGAATTCAGGGGCCACACGGTGTCACAAATATCTCCAATCTGCTGAAACTTTTCCAGGGATTCTTCCATCAGCATTTGAGCGCGTTCGCACTCACCCAATTCATAGATCACCGTGCCGAGTGAGTAAAGCGACTGCGCTTCGCCCCATTGCCCACCAATTTGCCGATAGAGGATCAAACTCTCTTCGATGAATGGACGCGCCGCCGGATAATCGTGCAAAAAAATAAACGCCCGTCCTACGCCGTGAAGCGTAAACGCAATCTCGTTTTCATCTTCCAACATGTTCGCAATTGCCAAACCTTCTTCAAAGTACGCGCGCACCGCGTCCGAGTCCTGGGTATAAATTTGCAAATAACCGATGGTCTTGAGCGCGGACAAACGCAAACGCGTTGGGGCTTGCGCTTCGGGGCGCGCCAAAAGTTGAATCAGCACATTGCGCCCTTCGATCAAATACGCGCGCCGCACCCACAACATTACGAGCGCCCACGCCAGGCGCGCCGCCGCCGCGACATCGTTCGTCGTCGCGTACTCAAAGACCGCGCGGAGGTTGGCGTAATCCCTTTCCAAACGATCCATCCATTCTTTTGCATCGGGACCTTTGAGTTGCGGTTCGGCAGTTTCGGCAAGTTGAATAAAGAAATCGCAATGCCGCGCGCGCATCATTTCGACTTCGCGCGCGTCGTTCAATTTTTCGTGCGCGTACTGGCGAATCGTTTCCAACATTCGATACCGCGTTTCGCTGTCGCGCATTTCAACGTTGACGAGCGATTTGTCAACGAGGCGCGAGAGGACATCGAAAATCTCTGACGCGGTGATTTTATTCTCCGCGTCGCCGTGTCGCCCCGTCGTTACGTCCGCGCAGATTGATTCTGCCGCGTCGAGCGTCCACCCGCCGGCAAAAACCGCGAGACGCTGAAAAAGAATTTTTTCCACGGACGACAATAATCCGTAACTCCAATCTATCGTCGCGCGCAAAGTTTGTTGGCGCGTCGGCGCAGTGCGCTTGCCGGTCGTGAGCAGATAAAATCGGTCATTCAATCGCGCCGCGATTTGTTCGACCGCTAACGCTTTGACGCGCGCCGCGGCAAGTTCAATCGCGAGCGGCATTCCATCAAGTCGAAAGCAAATCTGCGCGATCGCGTGCGCGTGGTGATCGTGCGCGGAAAAAGTTTGGTCAACCAAATTCGCGCGATCAATGAACAACCGCGCGGACTCAGACGCGAGCAAAGTTTCTGGCGCGGTCGTCGTTTGCGGATTAGGAATTTCGAGCGGCGGCACGCGCCACGCGATTTCGCCGGGCACATTGAGCGATTCGCGGCTCGTCGCGAGAATCGAAACGCGCGGGCACGCGCGCAACAGCGCTTCAGCGATCTGCGCGCACGCGCCGATGAGGTGTTCGCAATTGTCAAAGACGAGTAGAAATTGTTGCGGGCGCAAAAAATCGGCGAGGGTTTGGGTGAGGGATTGCTCGGCGGATGCGCGCACGTCGAGCGCATTTGCCACCGCGTCGGGCACGCGCGCGCCATCGCTCAACGGCGCAAACTCGATCCACGCGACATTGTGTTCGAACGCGTCGGTAAGGCGCGTCGCGATCTCAAGTGCGAGCCGGGTTTTGCCGCATCCGCCGGAACCCGTCAGTGTGAGTAGGCGCGTGCGCGGCAGACCATCCCGGCTTTGCAAACCGGGATGGTTGATCAATCGCGTAATCTCTACGATTGCTTTTTCGCGCCCGATGAAGCGCGTGAGCGCGAGCGGCAACGCGTGATTTGCCATTCCACGTTTCTAGGAGGAGTTCATCCTCTGTGAGCGTGGGGCAATCTTACACTTGACGCGGGGTGTTGTCAACCAGGTTGTGAGAAAATTTCCACGAAAGACCTCAAGAGCACGGATGCACATTCTTGAGCGAATAAATTTTTCCCATGGATATAAGAGAACACGGATGTTTTTTATTTTTTTGGCTCTTCAGGAATTAGTGGGGTAGCATAGCCCCTTGTGGGCGTTGAAATGGAAAAGTACGCGCACAAGGCGCTATGCTACGCGACTAACCCCACTAATTCCCGGAGAACCATTTTTTTCTGCACCCGTGTTCCGTTGAATCCGTGGAAAGATTTTGGCGCGGGTGTTATCATGGTCCTTCGGAATCCAGATACGTCAGGATACACGCGATTTTCCACGACACGCCGTCCAGATTTTCTTGCGTGATTTCCAAATGCCGATCAACCACCTGCCGATAATTCGCGCGCGCGGTCGCATCGCCGGCGATTTGCACGCGGGTCAACGCGCGCGCGAATTCCAATTCTTTCACATTCGCGGATTTTTCCGCCGCGATGCACGTTTGCCAATTGGCGGCTTCGATGCGTCCCTTCCGCCGCTCCCGAATGTGCGTAACCTCGTGAATCAGCACGCTGAGAAACTGAACTTGTTGCGTTTGCATTCCTGGGACGTTCGGCATTTCGTCAATCTTCCACTGCCCCAACGGTTCGCCGAACGTGATCGCGCCGGTGTCGCGTGTGTAACAACATTTCGCGTACGAGATAATCCCGCGCGTTTGCAATTCTTCGTCCCGCGCGAAAATGAACGGCTTGGCATCGGCGACATACGCGTACCACTCGGGCAGATACTCGCGCAACCATTCCAAACTGGTTTGCAAATATCGCGTGTCCGCATTGCTGAACGTGCTGGTGAACGTAACATCGGCAAGCACGTCCGGTTTTTGAATCGGCGTCGCGCCGATCGCGAACGCAACCGAGCCAAAGAGCGCGAGCGCGCCGAGCAGGAGCACGCCAATCGCACCGAGTTTGATCGAGCGATGACCAAAATATGGTTTCATTCTGTGTCCTTTCGTCAGAATCTTCCCACGGATCCAAGGGAACACGGATGCGGAAAAAATCATCCGTGTTCTTTTGCATCCGTGGGAAAAATTATTCTTGCATCACCATTCGCAAGTCTTGTTCGGCGGCGGCGTTCGTCAAACGCACTGGCACTGCCGACTGAACCGGCGTTTGCGCGACGATCACGATCATCACTCCCGCGATCAGCGCGACCAACAACGCGAGCACGATTGCGGTTTGCGAAAAGCGGCGAAGCGTATACGAGTTTTGCATTTTATCCTCCTGGCGGATGAATCAGATTTGTTTCGATCACTACCGCCATTAAACCAGAAATCGCGACGCAGAATAAGGTGGAAAACACTCGGTTGCGGCAAAACGAGTACGGGGTTTTTGCGCGAGCCAGTACGGATGCAAAGATCACAAAACCCGAAAGATCGCTCCGATCTTTCGGGTTTTTGTAAAGCCGGTTATTGTTTGCGCGGATCATCCGCCGGGTTGACGTAGGTAATGCCCCAGGGTCCCGTCCCGTTGAGTTGCACGATCGTTTCCTCTTTGGTCCACGCAAAGTGATTCGTCTTGGGTTGCATGATAATGAGACTGCCCGATTCCAATGCCGTCGTTTTTTGCGTGTCCAACAGATCGCCCATGCCGATGTTAAATGTGCCCGCCAAGACCGTCACGCGTTCGACGGCGGGATGCCAATGCGCGGGTAGTTTATAATCCGCCGGGAATTTGATGCGGACGGTAAAGGGTACCGCTTCGCTCAAAACGCCTTCGATGACGGCGATTTTCGCGCCCTTGGGCAAGGATGGCACATCCGCCCATTTCACATCATTCGGCATGACCATAACGTGCGCCATCGCGGACGCCACAACCGGCGCGGGCGTCGCGGTGACGATCTTTTCGACGACCTTTTCGACGAGGCGCGTTTGCACCACCGGCGCGGGCGCGGGTTGCGGCGCGCACGCCGCAAGCAATACACTCGCGATCACGAACACGAGCGAAATATTTTTCGTAAGCATCTCTCCCTCCTTCGGAGAATGTGACGACCGATCATCAGTTGTCCTGGTATTCGACGCGACAACTCGCATCGTGCGTTTGTGTTTATTTCACGGTGATGTTGTAGGTGATGTCCAGAGAGAATTCAAAGTAACCCGGGTCGGTGGGTTGTCCCAAGATGATCGATCCTTTGAAATGGATGGTGTGACGTCCGGAGGAGAGCGGAGCGATCATCAAAAAGTATCCATCCGAAACCGCTGGACTGGTTGTGCCCTGAGGCAACCCGAGCGCATTGTTCGCCGGTAATGGTCCAAAAGTGAACAACGGCGATTGGGCGCGGTACGCGTTCAAATTTGTGATCGGCTTGCCGTCAATTTCGGCGAACAAGTTTGCCGCGTGATCCGCCACAAAGTTTGCAAACGCGCGCAACTCGGCTTCGGTTACGCCATTTCCTTCAACCGTCGATCCTTCGACATCCACGATCGGAAAGAACAATGCTTTGCCGACCGGCACTTTGCAATTGCGCGTCGTGTTGCCGATAAAGACACCGGGAGATGGATTTGTTACGCTGAACATCCCGCCCAAAAACCACACTTTGCCGGATTGTCCCGCACTGCAATCCGCTGTATCGAACAGGGGATGATGATCCACCGGCAAAGAATAGATCCACTTCCAATGCTCCACCGACCACTCGCCATAGGTTTTGCCAAATGGTTTCGAGTTCGGCGGCAGGATGGTTGGATTATCTGCGAACACGGTCATCGTCGCCGCGATCATTCCGAGGATGACAAGCACGAGCGCCACAACGCCGCGCCCAAAGGTTTGTTTGTTCATCATATCCTCCTTGGGGTATGGCTATGCGCCTTCGCGCACCGCGACGATCTCATCCGCGACGAGTCCGTGCGCTTCACGATGCACCGCGATTGCGGCATCCTGGCTCGGCGCATCCACGAGACAAAACACTTTGCCGGTCGTTTCGTCGTACCAGTACTTTAGATACTGGACGCCGTATTTTTTTTGCACCTCGAGATCGCGCGCGTGCGCGCCCTTGACCGCGTCGGCAGTCAGTCCCTCGACGTGCTGGTGAATGTCCATATAAAGCGACATCGCGAACCTCCTTTGAAAATGTAACGCAAGTCTCCGACTTGCGTCCCTGGTGACGCATCGAGTTTGACAAATGTGCTACTGGGCTGGCTTTGGGATCACCTCCTCTCGATCAGTTTATCAATCGGCAAGGTACACCAACCGCGTCAAATCAGCGTCAAGCATTCATAAGACGCGTGTTAAAGTGATTGATCGAATCAAAACCCGGCTGATCGTGTTTCGCGCAATCAACCGGGTTTTTGATGCGCTTCGCTCACCGGTCGCAACTCACGCGCGGATCGAGAACGGCAAACGCTTCGCGTAAATTTGCCCTACTGCCGTCATTAAACCACACTCGCCGCCGCAAGATAACGTGGAAAACACAGGGTCGCGGCAAAGCGAGTACGGGGATTTCGCGAATGGTAGTCCGGGGGACGGTTACTCCATACTGGGATGCACTTCGTGCCCGTGCACCGACGATTCGAAAAATGTCGGCGCGCTCTCCCAGTGCGTTGACGGCGGAATGGTGTTGGGGCGATCGAGATTTTCGCGTTCCAACTCCGGCGCCATCACCGGCAGATCCGGCGCGGTGGTGTTTGTGCCGGGCATCGGCGTTGCTGGTTGCGCTGAAACTTGCGCGCCAATCACGAACACAAGCGCGAGCGCGAGCGTGATGATCAATGTGAGCGTCATCGCGTCAAGCGAAAAGTGGCGCAGGGTATACGAGTTTTGCATTTTATCCTCCTCTGAAAATGTAGGGCAAATTTATAAATTTGCCTTACTGTCGCCATTAAACCACACTCGCCGCCGCAAGATAACGTGGAAAACACAGGGTCGCGGCAAAACGAGTACGGAGATTTTTTCGGACGGTACGGGGAAATCAAGCCCGCAGAGTCCTGCGGGCTATCATTCATGTGCGGTCTAATTCCAATCGCGCGGCTAACGAATCGCGAAATTCCGATGACGCTCGTACCAATCGGACGCGCCCACAATCGGGTTCGGACCGCGATGCCGTTCGTACCAATCGGACGCGCCCATGTTCGCGTTCGTGTTCGGATCGCGATGGCGTTCGTACCAATCGGACGCGCCCGTGTTCGCGTTCGTGTTCGGATCGCGATGCCGTTCGAACCAATCCGACGCATCGTTCGAATTAGTTTGCGCGATCGCGCCGGGATGTCGCAACGCGTAATCCGAGTCGCGTTCGTTTGAGATGACCGCGGATGTCGCAATGGCAAAATGCCCGGTGAGCGCGGCGACCAGGATGAGCGAAACGGCAATCGCTATGTTAAAAAATCGTTGAACAAACATTTTTTCCTCCTCGATCAGGCGATTTCGAGTCCGTCTCAAAATTCGGCTGATCTCTGCCGACACTCTAGCCGATTTCGTCGCGCGCGATATGCCATTTCTTGCGGTACGCGGTTGCCATTTCTTGCCAACTGCGAAAACTCGGGCGCGCGGCTATTGAATTTCTCAACATTTGGGATTAGAATGGACGCACACAATTCGGGTTGGATTGTGAACGATTGATGAAACGATCAGGAGGTATATGATTCCGCATACCTCGCCCCTCGCAACGTTGGCGTTTTCCAATTTTGGCGATCTCTTGAAATTTCTGCGTCGCCGCGAACGGCTCACGCAACTCGAACTTTCCATCGCGGTCGGTTACAGCGAATCGCAAATCAGCCGCCTCGAAAATAATCAACGCTTGCCCGACCGCGCCGCGCTCCAAGCGCTCTTTGTCCCCGCGTTACACCTCGAACACGAAACCGAACTCGTTACCCGCTTGATCGAATTAGCCGAATCCGCGCGCATCGAAGACGCGCCCGCGCCCGGTCTCGCGCCGTACAAAGGTTTATTATTTTTCGACGAGTCCGATGCCGAATGGTTTTTCGGACGCGACGCGCTCACCGCGCATCTCGCCGAACATATCAACACGCTGATCGGCAAACGCGATGGGCGATTGCTCGCGATTGTTGGCGCGTCGGGTAGCGGCAAATCGTCCGTCGTGCGCGCGGGACTCGCGGTCGCGCTCAAACACGCCGGCTGGAATGTGCGCGTCGGCACGCCGACCGCGCAACCGCTCAAAATGATGGACGCGAATTGGATGCGCGCCGATGCGCCGACCTTGCTCATCGTGGATCAATTCGAAGAAGTGTTTACCTTGTGCCGCGATGAAACCGCGCGCGCCGCGTTCATCGAAAACCTGCTCGCGCTGGCAGACGATCCGCTAAAGCCGGTCGCGGTAACGCTTGCCTTGCGCGCGGATTTTTATTCGCACTGCGCGCAGTATCCCCAATTGCGCCAAGCCATCGCCGCGCACCAGGAATACATCGGGCAGATGACGCCGGTGGAATTGCGCCGCGCGATTGAAGAACCGGCGCAACGCGGCGGCTGGGAATTTGAAACCGGGTTGGTGGAGATTTTGCTCCGCGACATTGGCGCGGACAGTGCGCGCGATCAAGAACCGGGCGCGTTGCCTCTGCTCTCGCACGCCTTGCTCGCGACCTGGGAACATCGGCGCGGGCGTGTGATGACGCTGGAAGGGTATCGCGCGTCGGGCGGCGTGCGCGGCGCGATCGCGCAAACGGCGGAGAGTGTGTTCACCGATCAGTTCAATCGCGCGCAACAAGAATTTGCGCGCGATATTTTTCTGCGTTTGACCGAACTGGGCGAAGGCACGGAAGACACCCGCCGGCGCGCCACGCTGACCGAACTCGTGCCGCACGCGGAACAAGCCGCGCAACTGCGCGCGGTGTTGAACACGCTCGCCGACGCGCGCCTGGTCAGTTTGGGCGAAGACAGCGTGGAGGTCGCGCACGAAGCGTTGATTCGCGAGTGGGCGCGTTTGCGCGAGTGGTTGAACGAAAATCGCGAAGCGTTGCGCTTGCATCGTCGGTTGACCGACGCCGCGCAATCCTGGGAACGCTTAAAGCGCGATCCGGGCGAGTTGTATCGCGGCGCGCGGTTGGCGCAAGCGTTGGAATGGACGCGCGGGGACGCGCTGGAATTGAATCATCTCGAATGTGAATTTCTAGGCGCGTCGCTCGAAATGGTTCGCCGCGAAGAAACCGAACGCGAAGCGCAAAGACAACGCGAATTGCAAGCCGCGCAACAATTGGCGGAAACCCAAACGCGTGCGGCGAAACAATTGCGCCGCCGCGCGTATTTTCTCGCGAGCGCATTCGCGTTGGCGATTGTGTTCGCGTTCATCGCCTTGTTCTTCGGCGAGCAAGCGCGCGCCAGCGCAGTCAGCGCGCAAGTCAACGCGCGCACCGCGGAGCAGGAACGCCGCGTCGCGTTTGCGCGCGAACTCTCCGCCAGCGCGATCAATAATCTCGACATTGATCCCGAACGCAGTGTTCTGCTCGCGTTACAAGCCGTCGCCGCGACGTACTCGATTGACCAGACCGTTACGTTTGAAGCGGAAGACGCCTTGCATCGCGCGGTGCCGGCGGCGCGCGCGCCGTTCGTTTTTCGCGGCCACTCCGCGCGCATTTATCGCGTCGCGTCCAGTCCCGATGGCGCGCGCATTGCGACGGTCAGTTTCGACAAACAGTTCAAGGTGTGGGATTCTGTTACCGGCAAAGAATTGCTCACCGCGCCGACGCTTTTAATCAACGCGCCGTGGACATCCAAACCCTGGTTCAGTCGCGATGGCACACGCGCACTCAATCTCAATTTGGGTGCGGACGACGCGTCGCGGGTGAATGTCGAAACCTGGGACGTGATTAGCGGCAAAATCATTGCGACGGTCGCGCTCCCAGTCCCGGCAAAAACGACAACCTGGAACGCGACCAGCCCGGACGGAACCCGCATGGTTTTTGGTCATTTTGACAAGACCGCAACCGTGTGGGATTTGACGACCGGCAATTTGTTGCTGACACTGCGCGGGCATACGAGCTATGTCCAGGATGTGGCGTTTAGTCCCGACGGTACGCGCATCGCAACCGCGAGCGATGATCGCACCGCGAAAATCTGGGACGCGCAAACCGGCAATTTGCTGTTGACGCTTGCCGGACATTCGCTTCTCATTCAATCGCTCGCGTTCAGTCCCGATGGCACGCGCCTCGCGACTGCCAGCAGTGATGGCACCGCCAAAGTGTGGGACACGCGCACGGGCAGAGAATTGCTCACGTTTTCCGGGCACACGAATTTTGTTTACGGAATTGCGTTTAGCCCGGATGGGACGCGCATCGCGACCGGCGGATTGGATCGCAAAGCGTTCGTGTGGGATGCGACAAGTGGCAAAGTGTTGTTCACTCTGCTCGGGCACAGCGACGCGGTGTTCAGCGTCGCGTTCAGTCCCGACGGCAAACGTCTCGTTACCGCCGGTCGGGATAGCACGGCGCAAGTGTGGGAATTGCAACCGACGCGCGAATTGCTTACGCTCAGCGCCGCGCCGATTTGGGGATTCAGTATGCCTCGCGATGGAAAGCAGATTGCCGCGGCGCATCGCGGCGGCGCGGTGGATGTGTGGGACACTGCGACCGGTAAACTGCTGACGACGCTACCGCGCAAAATTCTTGAGACCAGCAAATCGAATCTGGGTGTGAATGATATCGCGTATAGCCCGGATGGATCGCGACTCGTGCGCGTGAATGATGATTGGACGGCGCAAGTGTGGGATGTCGTCGCGGGCAAGCCCTTGTTCGATCTCGTCGGACACCAGGATTACCTCGTCCGCGTCGCGTATAGCCCGGATGGAAAACAGATCGCGACGACGAGCAATGATCACACCGCGAAAATTTGGGACGCGGCTACCGGCAAGGAAATTTTTACTCTGCCCGATCACCCGAACGAAGTGGACGCGGTCGCGTATAGCCCGGAGGGAAATCTGATTGTTACCGGGTGTCAATGCCCGTTGCGTTTTTGGGACGCGCAGACCGGCAAATTGCAATTCACTTTGGACGCGCACGCGAATACAATCTTTGGCATCGCGTTTAGTCCCGATGGCAAACGCTTTGCCACCGCGAGTCGCGATGGCACCGCCAAAGTTTGGGATTTAGCGACGCGCGCGGAATTGTTCAAACTGACCGGGCACACCAGCACCGTCTTTGCGGTTACGTTCAGTCACGATGGCACGCGCCTCGCGACCGCGAGTTACGATGCCACGAGCAAAATCTGGTCTGCGACAACCGGCAAAGAATTGCTTACGCTCTACGGGCACACGAACGGCGCGGACGGCGTCGCGTTTATGCCGGATGACACGCGCCTGATTACGACGAGCGAAGACGGGACGGTGCGATTTTATTTACTGCGGATCGAGGAATTGATCGCGCTTGCGAAATCGCGCGTGGCGCGCGCGTTGACGAAAGAAGAGTGCGCCAAGTATTTGCACGCTGAGCAGTGTCCCACTGATTCGCGCACGAATCCGTAAGCATCAAAACCCGAAGGGTCTTGCAGACCCTTCGGGTTTCGGTTCTTGTTTGGGCGCGCCGTTCACTCCATACTTGGATGCTCTTCGTACCCATGCACCGATGATTCAAAAAATGTCGGCGCGCTCTCCCAGTGCGTTGACGGCGGATGGGCGTTCGGTTGATCGAGTCGCTCGCGTTCCAACTCTTGCAGAACCATTTGTAAATCTTGCGCGGCGGCGGCGTCAGTCATCTGCGTCTGCGCCGATGCTTGAACCGCGTTTTGCGCGCCGACCACAAACAACGCTCCCACAACCAGCGCGATCAACAACGCGAGCGCGAACGCGGTCAGCGAAAAGCGGCGAAGCGTAAACGAGTTTTGCATTTTTTCCTCCTGGGTGAATGAGATTTGTTTTCACCACTGTCGCCATTAAACCAGAAATGCGCCGGCAAAATTACGTGGAAAGTACGATCGCGCGACGAATCGAGTACAGTAATTTTCGTCGCGAATTAAAACGGTATAAAAAAAGAGACCTTGCAATGCAACGTCTCTACCGTACTGATTTTTCATCCCGTCGAAACACCCCTTTTTCAACCGCCCACGCCGCGATTTGCGCGCGGGTGTTGAAACCCAGTTTGTTGAGCATGTTCCCGACATAACTTTCGACGGTGCGTTCGCTCAACACCAACGCGTCCGCAATCTCGCGATTTGTTTTACCTTGCGCGATCAGCGCGGCGACCTCGCGTTCGCGCGCGGTCAAGCCAGCGAATTTTTCTTTCGTGCTGTCGCGTGCATCGAGAATTTTAATTTCGGCAAGCGCGAACGCGATGGCTTTATCCAAATCCAGCGCGTGTCCGGCTTGCCAGGACTGTATGAAGGTTTCCGCGCTCAAGGCGTGGCGCGTTTCACGTTCGAGCCGCGTCCGCAAATCGTTGGCGGCAGAGTTGCGAAACCCATGCGTGGTTTTTGCTTCGGGCAATCCTTCCAGCGCGCCCAAGATGTGCGCGACTGCCGCGGGCTTGCCCACCGCGTTGATGACACCCGCTAAACCAAGCAAGCTACTCACAAGCGACTTGGGTTTGCCGCGTCGGTGAAAGTGTTCGATGCTCTCTGTCAAAAATTCGACTGCGCGTCGGTAATCGCCTTGTTCCAAAACATTCAAACCCATCGCCATAGTCGAATGTCCGATATCAATTCGGTTATCCTGTTGCCGGCAAATTGCAATGCACTCGGTATAGAATATCGCGGCGCGATCATAATCGCCTTGACGCCGCGCGATGTTACCGAGCACATAGAGCGGGAACGCACTATCGGTAATGTCTCCGATGGCGCGAAACCTTTGGAGTGATTCTTCAAGAAGCGTTTGACCGCGTGGCGCGTCGCCCAAAAGCCACACATTCGTGCCCAAAAGGAAAAGCGCGTGCGCCTCGCCCCACGCATCGCCGATGACCCGATAAAGCATCAGCCCCTCTTCCAACAACGGGCGCGCCGCCTCAAAATCCCCCATCAAATCATGCGTTCGTCCTAGCCCGTGTAATGCGCGGGCAATTTCACCAATGTCTTCCAACTGTTTGGCAATGTCCAATCCTTGCAAATAGAGTGAACGCGCGCTAACAAAATCTTGAATGATCATATCCAAATAACCAGCCGAGTTGAGTATCTTGACATACAATGCCGGTTCGGCTGTAATTTCAGGTCGCGCCAAAAGTTGAGCAAGCATCTTGCGCTCTTCGATCAGATAGTTACGGCGAACCCAGAACATTACCAGTGCCAAAGTCAGGCGCACCGCAACTTTCACATCGTTTGCCAGCGCGTACTCAAAGACCGCGCGGATGTTATCGTACTCGCGCTCCAAACCATCCATCCATTCTTTCGCGGCGGGACCTTTGAGTTGCGGTTCGGCGGTTTCGGCGAGCGCGACAAAAAAATCGCAATGTCGCGCGCGCATTATTTCGACTTGGCGCGCGTCGCTCAATTTCTCGCGCGCGTACTGCCGAATCGTTTCCAACATTCGATAGCGCGTCGCGCCGTCGCGTGTTTCAACAATGACGAGCGATTTGTCCGCGAGACGCGCGAGCACATCGAGCTGGGGAGCAGGGGAGCGCGGGAGCGCGGGAGAATTTTTCTCTTCTGCACAAACAAATTCCGCCGCGTCCAGCGTCCACCCGCCCGCAAACACCGACACGCGATTCAGCACGATGCGTTCTGCGTCCGACAACAACGCGTAACTCCACTCCATCGCCGCGCGCAAGGTTTGTTGACGCGTCGGCGCGGTGCGACTGCCGGTTGTGAGCAAGTGAAACCGATCGTCGAGCCGCGCGGCGATTTCCTCGACCGTCATTGTTTTAACGCGCGCCGCCGCAAGTTCAATCGCGAGCGGCATCCCATCAAGCCGCGCACAAATTTGCGCGATGAACAATTTGTTCGCGTCGGTCAACTCAAATTCCGATTGCGCGGCGCGCGCGCGTTCGATGAACAAGCGAATCGCTTCAAATTGCGCCAAATCGTGTAGGGGCAACCCTTGTGGTTGCCCGCGCAAATCGGGGAGCGCGAGCGACGGCACGCGAAATGTGATCTCGCCGGCGATGTTCAACGCTTCGCGGCTCGTCGCCAAAATTTTCACATCGGGACAATGTGTGAGGATGGTTTCAGCGAACTGCGCGCACGCGTCAATCAAGTGTTCGCAATTGTCCAACACGAGCAAGAGATTTTTTTCGCGCAGAAAATTTTTGAGCAAATCCATCGGCGCGCGATTGCCGCCCGCGCGCAAATCAAAAACGGACGCGATGGTTTGCGGCACGAGCGTGGGATCGGCGAGCGCGGATAATTCGATGAGCCACACGCAGTCGGGAAATTCCAGACCTTCCAAGTTTTGGAAACCTGGAAGGTCTCGCGCCACTTGCAACGCGAGGCGCGTTTTGCCACACCCGCCCGATCCGGTCAACGTGATCAAACGCGTGGATTCGAGCGAATGTTTGATCGCCGCGATCTCTTTTTCGCGTCCGATGAAACGCGTGAGCGCGAGCGGGAGATTATTATTTTCGGTCATTGTGATTTTTGTCCTCACGCGGCAGACCCTTCTCGACCGCCCACGTCGCGATTTGCGTACGCGCATTGAAACCGAGTTTGTTGAGAATGTTCGTAACGTGTCCTTCAATTGTGCGTTCGCTCAACACAAGCGCGTCCGCAATCGCGCGATTCGATTTGCCTTGCGCGATCAGCGCGGCGACTTCGCGTTCGCGCGCGGTCAGTCCATCGAATTTTTCTTTCGCGATTTGGCGCGGTGAGAGCGCGGGCGCATCGGGAATTTCGATTTCGGCGAGCGCGAACGCGATCGCTTGATCGAGATTCATCGCGCGACCTTCTGCAAATGCCGCGTTGAACATCGCGTCATCAAGTTGCGCGCGCGCGAGCGGAAGATATTTTTCATAATCGTCGCGATACACTGGTGGCATTGGCGTTTGCAATTGTTCGCGCAACACTTCCGCCGCGCCAAAAAGCCGCGCCGCGCGTTCTGGAAGTTTCACGGTGGCGGCGAGATAGCCGAATGCATCCATCAAAAAGGGGAGCCAGAATCGCAGATTTGCTTTGTGCGCCTGTGTGATACTTTCTTGTAGGTACTCGTTCGATTCGCGCAAATTTCCTTTGGTGAGTTCCAACAGACCCAGGTAGTACAAATCAAGGACGACTTCGCGATGGACTTGGCCCATATTTCGGTGGAGGGTAAGATTTTTTTGCAAGAGCGCGCTTGCCTCGGCATAGTTGCCTTGTAATCGCGCAATGTCTCCCAACCCCACAACTGCCGCCCCCACACCAATTTTGTCGTTCAATTCTTGGAATATCCGCAACGCGTGCTCATAGGACGTCTTTGCTTTGTGCAGATGCCCCTCAAAGTAATCAACGACCGCGTGGCTGTTCAACGCTAGGGCGTACATGTGCATGTCTCCCAGAGTTTGAAACAGAGCCGCACTCTCTTCCAATGCCGAACGCGCCGTGCCAAAGTCAGAGAGCCGGCGTGTTGCTAGCCCCAACGCAACGAGACAGTGCCCCAGACCAAATAGATTACCCGATTCACGACTCGTTCGGATGCCTTCTTCGATGAGAGTGCGCGCGAGTGCAAGATCGCGATCAAGGTACGCCCACGCATAGCGTGCCAGCGCATAGCCAAGCCAACGCTTGCCCTCTTCGCCCAGTTCCCGTAACATCTGAATGCTCTCTTCAAAGAGTGGACGCATTTCTACGAAAAATCCGGTGCGATTTGATAATTCGGCGGCAAGGTGTAACGCGTTTGCGCGCGCGAGACTTTTTTCTCCCCCTTTGCTTTTCAACAAGGCTACCAAGCGCTTGTGTCCCTCGGACCAGTAACCGTGCCGAACCCAGAATTGCCCCAGCGCGCCGCCTAACCGCAAACCAGTTTCGATTTTCTCCGCGCGGGTTGACCAATCGAGCGCGGCACGAAAATTATCCAACTCGCTTTCCAAACGATTGAACCAGATTATTTGCTCAGCCCTACGCAGTTTGGGTTCAGCTTCTTCCGCCAGTTTCACAAAAAATTCCAAATGCCGATTCTGCACATTCGCGCGTTCACCCGATTCCGCTTGCGCGAGTTCCTCGCGTGCGTACTGCCGAATCGTTTCTAACATCCGATAGCGCGTCGCGCCGTCGCGCGTTTCCGCGATCACAAGCGATTTGTCCACGAGACGCGACAACACATCTAAAATCCCAAATCCCAAATCCGAAATCCCAATTGGGGCTGGCGCAGTTTCGGTATTTTGAATTTCGATTTTTGAATTTCGATTTTCGATTTTGGGATTTGGTTTTTGGGATTTGGGATTTGTTACCGCTTCCGCCGCGTCCAGCGTCCACCCGCCCGCAAACACCGACACGCGATTCAACACGATGCGCTCGTCGTCCGATAACAACGCGTAACTCCACTCCATCGCCGCGCGCAAGGTTTGTTGACGCGTCGGCGCGGTGCGACTGCCGGTTGTGAGCAAGTGAAACCGATCGTCGAGCCGCGCCGCGATTTGCTCGACCGATAATGTTTTAACGCGCGCCGCGGCAAGTTCAAGCGCGAGCGGCATCCCATCCAACCGCGCGCAGATTTGCGCGATGAACGCTTTGTTCGCGTCGGTCAACGCAAAATCGGATTGCGCGACGCGCGCGCGTTCGGTGAACAATTGAATCGCTTCAAATTGCGCCAAATCGTGTAGGGGCAACCCTTGTGGTTGCCCGCGCAAATCGGGGAGCGCGAGCGACGGCACGCGGAATGTGATCTCGCCGGCGATGTTCAACGGTTCGCGGCTCGTCGCGAGAATTTTTAGATCGGGACAACTCGTCAACAGCGCTTCGGCTAATTGCGCGCACGCGTCAATCAAGTGTTCGCAGTTGTCCAACACGAGCAGGAGATTTTTTTCGCGGAGGTAATTCTTGAGCAGATCCATCGGCGCGAGATTGCCGCTCGCGCGCAAATCGAAAATAGACGCGACGGTTTGCGGCACGAGCGCGGGATCCGCGAGCGCGGATAATTCGATGAGCCACACGCCGTCGGGAAACGGCGCGAGACCTGACAGGTTTCGGAAACCTGTCAGGTCTCGCGCGACTTGCAACGCGAGGCGCGTTTTGCCACACCCGCCGGAACCGGTGAGCGTGAGCAAGCGCGTGCGCGGCAGACCTTCCAGGTTTAGGAAACCTGGAAGGTCTCCGAGCAAACGCGTGACCTCCGCGATTTCTTTCTCGCGCCCGATAAAGCGCGTCAGCGCGAGTGGCAAATTATTCCGTTCCGTCATTCAATACATCCTCGACAATCTTTTCGAGAGTCATCGCGCGACCTTCTGCGAACGCGCGCGCGAAAGCATCTTCACCCAATTGCGCGCGAATTATCCGAAGGGTTTGTTCCATTTCTTCCTTCCAGATCCCGGCTAACGACATTCCCGAGATGTCGCGCTCGGTCTCGATTGCGCCAAGAATTTGCGCGGCGCGGCGCGCGTCGCCTCGTGCTACCAGGACTTGGACGAATGTCTCAAGCGACTGAAACACCGAAAAATATTCCTTCCTCTGCCACACCGCGGACAATGCTCTTTTCAACAATATTTCGGCTTGCCTCAAATCGCCCTGGCGATAAGCAATCCGTCCCAGGTCAGCCCAGCGCCGCGCGATCATCCGCTCGTCGCCGAGTTCTTCCGATAACCTCAGACCTTCCTCGTTGATCGCTTTGGCGCGCGCAAAATCTCCGGCGCGTTCTGCAAATGTGTCAAGATTTTGGAGCGCGGACGTAATCCCCCAGATGTCGCCAATCGCGCGATACAGCGCCAACGCTTCTTGGAAATACTGTTCCGCCTGGTCCCACTTGCCTTGCCGTAAAGTGACCACGCCCAACACAATAAGAACCCTGCCGACGCGCCACTGATTTTTCGCTTGACGATAAAGCGGCAACGCCGCTTGAAGATTCGCTTCCGCACGCGCGAGTTCGCCGATAGCCCCGACTGCATAGCCCAACGCAAAGTGCGCGTCTGCGCGAATCGCCGCCGGCGCGTCGCGCGTCAATGCTTCGGCTTTTTCGCTCCACCGTTTCGCTTCGCGAAAATGATTTCGGTTGAACAAGTACCAGCTCAGCGCGGCGTTGAGTTGCGCCCCCTCCGCGCTATGTCCATTCTCAAATGCCCACGCGAGCGCGGCGCGGCAATTGTCAATCTCAGCATCCAACAGTTTGAATCCGATGCTCATTCCCGGCTTGTGCAATTTCGCGTCCGTGTCAAGCGCAAATTGGAGAAACCATTCCAGGTGACACTGCTGAAATTTTTCCGCTTCACCGGCTTGCGTCAATTTTTCCCGCGCGTACTCGCGGATCGTTTCGAGGAAATGGTAACGTGTTGCGCCGCTCTGCTCTTTTACAATGACGAGCGATTTGTCAATCAGCCGCAGTAACACATCCAAAATTTCTGACGCGGTGATTTCATTCTCCGCGTCGGCACAAACAAACTCCGCC
>JACRPR010000069.1 GCA_016223105.1 Chloroflexota bacterium
GTCGCGGTCGCGGTCGGCGTGAGTGTTGGCGTGTTCGTCGCGGTTGCAGTCGGTGTGAGTGTTGGCGTGTCAGTTGGCGTCGCGGTCGCAGTTGCGGTCGGCGTGAGTGTTGGCGTGTTCGTCGCAGTTGCGGTCGCGGTCGGCGTGAATGTTGGTGTGTTCGTCGCGGTTGCAGTTGCAGTCGCGGTCGGTGTGAGTGTTGGTGTGTTCGTCGCGGTCGCGGTCGCGGTCGCAGTCGCGGTCGGCGTAAGCGTTGGCGTGTTCGTCGCGGTTGCGGTCGGTGTGAGTGTTGGTGTGTTCGTCGCGGTTGCAGTTGCAGTCGCGGTCGGCGTGAGTGTTGGCGTGTTCGTCGCGGTTGGTGTGAGTGTTGGTGTGTTCGTCGCAGTTGCGGTCGGCGTGAGCGTTGGCGTGTTCGTGCGTGTCGGCGTTGGTGTCGGTGGGGCGATGACTTGGACATCTAACACGGCATAGTTGTTTGACAGATCGGGATCGTATACTTGCGAAGCGACCGCGACAACATTCGAAATGGTTTCCGTGCCTTGATCCACGCGAAAGATGACGATGATTTGTGAACTCGTGTTCGGCGCGAGTGAATCCCGATCACAACTGAACAGATCCAAAAGTGTTTGCGTGTACTGACAGGTCCATTGCGCGTCGCTTTGATAACCTTGATATGTGAGCCCGCCAAACCAGGTGTCCGCGAGGTAAATCGTGCTTGCGGCCGCGCTTCCATTGTTGCTGATCGTCAAAGTGTACGTGAGCAGTCCGCCGGCATTGACCGGATTGGGGATAGCGGATTTGCTCACGGCGAGATCGGCGACCGGCGTACTTGTCGCGGTTGGCGTGTTCGTGCGTGTCGCGGTTGGCGTGTTCGTATGTGTCGCGGTTGGCGTGTTCGTGTGTGTCGCGGTTGGCGTGTACGTGCGCGTCGCGGTTGGCGTGTTCGTGCGTGTCGCGGTCGACGTGTTCGTGCGTGTCGCGGTCGACGTGTTCGTGCGTGTCGCGGTCGGCGTGTTCGTGCGCGTCGCAGTTGGCGTGTTCGTCGCGGTTGCAGTCGCGGTCGCGGTCGGCGTGTGCGTCGCGGTCGCAGTCGCGGTTGGCGTGTTCGTGCGCGTCGCGGTCGGCGTAGGCGCGCTGGCTACTTCCGGCAAACAACCGCTAAATGGTTCATGCTTGAATGTTCCTGACCCATTCAGCGATGCGCCGATCAATTGTCCTTCAACATCGCCGCTGTTGAATGAGATGTTGGCGCGCGGGGCAAGCACGGTGCCTTCGATCCCGACGCTAGCGAGGGTGAGTGTCGTCGCTTGGTAAAAATTATAAATGACGAACTCGCGCGAGGTTCCTTTGATCGAAATCCCGGTGCTCGTCAACTGGGGCGAGAGCGAATCTATATTGATGAGGACGGTTGAATCCGCAGGGGCGTTGATCTTGATTGTGTTGGCAGAGGAAAATTGCGCGCCGGAGACGTTAAAGATATTGCGCGCGGGGTCGGTGCCGGTGAGGGTGAGGATATTCCATTCAAAAGTGATCGCGCCATTCGGCGTCAGGGTCGCCCAATCCGCGGACGCGTTTTGCAAGTAAGCCGCGGCGGAACCAAAATCAATGACCGTGTCCTGACGCGGACTTCCATGCGGAAAGCTGACGCTGATCAATTCACCAGTCCCGCCATAAACTGCGTTCCCATTGCTGACCTGACCGCTGGTATAATAGAGATTACCGCCAGCGATCAGATCGTCGCGCGTGCCGTTCGAATTGCTCAAGCCGGTACCGATACTGTAACTTGCCAGCGTGATGTTGCCCGCCGCCGCCATCCTGCCCTGGGTCGTAGAACTGGATGCGGCGATATCACCCAGGATGAACGAATTAAAGTCCGTGGCGCTACCAAACGGATTGGACGCGCAGGTTAGTGGACTCATCGCCGCCGCGACGCGAGCCAGCCCTGGATTGATTGTCTGCCCAAATCCGAATGTCCCCAACCCGATTAGCGCGATGAAGAATAAGCGCCGCAACATAATTCCCCCGGCGATGTGTCTGTGCAACGATGCAACAGACAGATCTTGGACTACGCGCGATCAAACAAGTTGGCGCGAGTCATTGTGTTTGCAAGCAGAGTATCATCGCCAAATCCAAAACGCGAAAATCACGCACGGCGCGCGAAGCGGTTTCCGCGCGCGATTTTTAGATATCGGATTTGGTGAAAGGGAAAGACGGGCAGACCAGGTCTCGTTGGGCGAGAGACCCTTGCGATCAGAGGACACACGAACGAAGCCAGGCACGGCGGCTAACGCGCAACTGGAAAAAATCCGCGGTCGCGCGATCAGAAATAAAAAAGCCGTGCTCTAAAATAGAGCAACGGCCGGTTACGCCACTCGCTCGCCTGGTTCCCATGGCGTCCATATTGGAAACAAGGGTCATCGCTTCCGTTTAATTCGTCGCATTATATCCAATGCACCGGGAATGTCAATTTTTTGCGCGCAACCGGGTGTGCGGCAAAGTTTTGGGTTGGTAGGCGCGAACCATTTTTCACCCGCTTGCGGAAAAATACTTTGCCCAACTTTCGTTTCCCGATTGACAAACAATCCCGAGTTGAATACACTTGCCCGCAATCACCGCGCGGAGGACAGATGTGAAAATTTGCCCCCCCCATTTTTTCGGAATAGGATTCGTCATTTCGAGCGGAGCGAGAAATCTCTGCCGAACAAACACATTTCTCGCTTCGTTCGAAATGCCAAGCGCAAGTTCTGAGAAAGTGTTTTGAAATTAACTGCGGCGCGGCTTTTCCAAACCGCCGATGCGGGCTACGCTTTGCGAGCCCGCGCCACGAATTTCAAAACACTCTCTGAGGAGGAATCAATGCATCCGGTTCTATTTGAAATCTTCGGCGTCAAAATTTACGCGCACGGATTTTTTCTTTTGCTCGGCTTGCTCGTCGGTCTCGCGTGGTTGATCGTCGAAGCGCGGCGACGACGATGGCCCAAAGAAGAAGTGATTCCGATCACGCTTGCCGCGTTCGTCGGCGGAATGATCGGCGCGCGCCTCGCGATTTTATTTTTTCACGGTTGGGAGGTCGCGCCCATTGTCTTGAATTTTTACGCGCTGTTCGATCCGCGCATCGGACCCGGATCGATCCTGGGCGGCGTCGCGGGTGCATACGTCGCGGGGTACATCGCGAGTCGCGCGATTGGCAAAGCCGGCTGTGCGTGCGACGCGTTCGCCCCGGCAATGGCGCTCGCGATGGCAGTCGGTCGCGTTGGCGATTATCTCGCCGCGGAAGATGGACTCGGCAAAGCGACGACGTTGCCCTGGGGCGTCCCGGTTCCCGGCATAGATTATCTCGTGCATCCGACGCCGCTGTACGATTCCGCGTTCAACCTGGTTTGGTTCGGCACGCTCATCGCGTTGCGCGATCATCCGCGACTGCAAGACGGAAATTTGTTAAAGGTCGGACTCGCGGGTTACGCGGTGTTTCGATTTTTCGTCGAGTTCGTTCGCAACAATACCGTCCTGGTTTTTGGATTGACCGGGCAACAATACTTTTGCCTTGCGTTGCTCGGCGCGCTCGCGATCTATTACGCGCGGCAATGGCGCATCGCGCGTAAAACCGTTTCGGCATAATGAGGTGACGCAATGAATCTGCACCGCAAAACCTATACCACGCGCGGCGAAAAGGTCGCGGATTTTGTGATCGGCATTGGCATTTGGTTTGGCATCAATATCGTGCTGGGTTTTCTTGTCGCGCTTGGCGCGGGAATGTTTGCCGGTGTGTTCGGGACTTTGGACGCGCCGGGATCGGAAAACATCATCGGGCTCGTAACGATGGTGTTGAATTGTTTGCCGTTTGTGCTGAACGGCGCGGCGTTATTGTTTTTCGCGTTCACGCGGCATTGGATCGCGCTCGGAATGGCGGCGGCGTTTGGCATTTCGATCTTGCTGGTGCTTTGCGCGGCAGTGTTGTTTGCGGGCGTCTGTTTCGCCGCACTGTCCGGCGCGATAAAATAAGTTTTCAAATTTGTGGCGCGGCTTTTCCAAGCCGCCAATGCGGGCTGAAAGCCCGCGCCACAAATTTCAAAACCCTTGAAGGATTTCGCATTGACCGATAAAACAAATCGCCCCGCGATTTTTTGGGAATTTACGCGCTCGCTTTGCCCGCAGTGTAAAAAATTGATCGACGCGCAAATTCTCTTGCGCGACAATCGCGTGATTATGCGGAAACGCTGTCCCGATCACGGTTGGTTCGAAGCGTTGATTTTTAGCGACGCGCAACTGTATACTGACATCGCGCGCTACAACAAACCCGGCACACTGCCCCTGCAATTCGCGACTGAAGTGAAAGACGGTTGTCCATTCGATTGCGGTTTATGCACCGAACATCAACAGCACGCGTGCCTGGGATTGATCGAGATCAACAACGCGTGCAACCTCGATTGTCCGCTCTGCTTTGCCAACTCCGGCACGCACCTCGCGCAAACCGGTTTTCAACTCACGTTCGACCAAGTGAATTTTATGCTCGATCGTTTTGTCGCGAGCGAAGGCAACCCGGAAGTGATCCAATTTTCCGGCGGCGAACCGACCTTGCATCCGCAATTGCTCGATTTCGTCGCGCTCGCGAAAGACAAGGGCATTGGCTATGTGATGGTCAACACGAACGGCATTCGCATCGCGACCGATGATAAATTGCTCGCGGGATTGGAACGGCTCAAGCCGCACATCTATTTGCAATTCGATGGCTTTGACGCGCGCACGAATGAATTACTGCGCGGTAAACCGGATTTGATCGAAACGAAATTGCACGCGCTCGACCGGCTCGCGCAAGCGGATGTGCGCGTGATCTTGGTCGCCGCGATCGAGCGCGGCGTCAACGAACACGAGATCGGGCGCATTGTCGAATTTGGTTTGAAACATCCGGCGGTGTTCGGCGTGAATTTTCAAATGGCATTCCGCGCGCAGAGACATTTGCCCGCCGATCCGCTTGAACGGATCACAATTCCCGACGTGTTGAAAAATTTAGAAACGCAAACGCGCGGTTTGTTCAAGTTGAGTGATTTCGCGCCGGTGCCGTGCTGTATGCCGACGTGCAGTTTCGTGACGTACGCTCTGCTCGACGGCGACGATGTTTTGCCGATCACGCGTTTTCTCGCGGTCGAGCAATACCTGGATTATCTCAAGAACCGCACGATGCCGGGAATTAACGACGAAATTTTGCGAACGCTTGAACGCTTGTGGAGTTCGTCCGCGCAAGTTGGATCGGATGGCGCGGCGTTGGATGTGATGAACACACTCGCGCGCGCGCCGATCGCGACGACGCGCGCGAGCGAACGTTGTGTCGCGTGTCATTCGCACTTGCCGCTGTCCGGGCACGCGCCGCGCGATCTCGCGCGCCACATTTTCATGGTCAACACGCGCGACTTTATGGATCCCTGGACGTTCAGCGTCAAGAACGCGATGAAATGTTGCGTCGAGTTTTTAATTCCCGATGGGCGCGCGATTCCATTTTGCACCTACAACTCGGTCGGCTATCGCGAACGAATGACGCGCGCGAGTTAGCCGCCGAATGTCATTTCGAGCGAAACGAGAAATCCCCGTTCGTGAATGAGATTTCTCGCTTCGCTCGAAATGACAGTTGATGCTCGAACTGACAATTGATGCGCGAAATAACGGTTGATGCGCGCGAGTAGGAACAGAGGGCTAGGGGATTTCAGTCCCATTGCGAACGGGTACCAAATACTTTAGAATCAAGTCGCACGTTTAGAAAAAGATCGCTCCGATAATGGCAAACCCGGCGAAAGCCGGGGACGCAAAGTTACGGGCCTAAGGTCCATTGGACGATGGTCGCCGAATCGCCGAAGAGAGAACCGTCAACATTCTCCAACATGCTGATCCGCTCCGGTTGCTCGGAGCGGATTTTTTTTGAATCCATCTGGAGTGTTGACCTGATGTTGTATAAAATTGTTCGCGCGCCCAAAATTTTTTTCTTGATTGCGCTTGCCCTCGCCGGCATCCTCGTTGTATTTCAGCCCACCGCATCCGTCCAAGCCGCCGCGCCGGCGCGCTTGACCACCGTGCAATCCGACGCGTCGCGCGTGATTCTCGAATTGGAATTTTCCGGTTACACCGCGCGCGAAGTTAAAGTTGGCAACGCGACGTACACCGCGCTGACGATTTCTGGTCTCGCACCCTCCGGCGAAACCGGCAAACCGCAATTGCCGCTCAAAGGCGCGATGATTGGAATTCCACCTGGCGCGCAACCGTCGCTTAAAATTCTCGCGGACGACGCCCAGACCGTTACGCTCGCGAATCCGCCGCTTCCTGTGCCCACTGATCAAGTGCAGTATCTTCCGAACGATCCATTCCCGGTTCCATCCGGTCGCGCGTACATCGCCGATGCGACGACGTACGCCGCGAATCAATTTTATCCGGCGGAAGCGGCGCGTGTCATTTCGACCGGCACTTGGCGCAGTCAAGGTTACGCGACGATCGAGATTCGTCCTTTGCAATACAATCCGGCGACGCGTCAATTAATTATGCATCGCCGCTTGCGCGTCGAGGTTTCGTTTGGCGCGTCCGCATCGCGCGTCGCGACGAGCGCGGTAAACGAAGGCGCGTTCGAATCGGTGTTCCAAAAAACGTTGGTGAATTACGCGGCGGCGCAATCGTTTCGCACAGCGCGCACGCCGGCGCGATTCGCGATGAACGCGCAAGCGTACACGACCGGCGACTGGTACAAAGTCGCGATCAATCGCGACGGCATTTATCAGATCACCTGCGCGCAATTGGCAAGCGCGGGCATTGACACCGCCTCGCTCGATTTGAACACGCTCAAACTTTTCAAAAACGGAAACGAGATCGCGATCACAACGACCGGGCAATGCAACGCGGGCGGCTTGGTCGAATTTTTCGGACAAGCCGCGACGACGCGTTACACGACCACGAATATTTATTGGCTCACCTTCGGCGGCGGCGCGGGCAAACGAATGAGCGCGCGCGATGGCAGTGGAAGCGGTACGATCCCGGCATCGTTCACGGCAACCGCGCACGTCGAACGCGATTACACCTACTCGGCGGGCTTTCCGATGATCGAAGGCGCGGATCGCTGGTTCTGGGGCAGTCTGCCGAACGCGCAAACGCGCGATTACACATTCGATCTCGCGAACCTCGCGGCGACGACCGTGAACGCGACGATGCAATATCGCGTCGTCGGCATCAACACCGGCAATCATCGCACGCAAGTTTACCTCAACGGTAATTTGCTCGAAGACGCGACCTGGTATGGCAAAGCCGAACGCGTGGGCACGCTCACGTTTCCGCAAGCGTATTTGATCGCCGGCACAAACACGATTCGCCTCGCCGAAAATATGGCGGGTAGTACCCTCTTTGTCAACAATTTCGACGTGTCGTACTTGAGCGCGTTTACGGCGGTAACGGACACACTGCGTTTCCGCGACGCGACGAGCGGCACGCGCCAATACCAGGTCGCGGGGTTCGGCAACGCGAGCGGGTTGGTGTTCGACATCACCGACCCGGCAAATGTCGCGCGTATCACCGGCGCGACGACGACATCCGCCGGGGCGACCTACACTCTGCAATTCGCAGACGCGACGAGTGGCACGCGCGAGTATCTCACGCTCGCGTCCGCGCAACGCCAATCGCCGGTCAGCATCACGCGCGACACGCTCTCCGATTTGAAAAACGCGAACAATGGCGCGGATTACATCGTGATCGCGTACGGCGGATTCATTCCGAACATTCAACCGCTGGCATCCTATCGCGCGTCCCAGGGTTTGCGCGTGCGCGTCGTGGACGCGCAAGATGTGTACGATGAATTTAGCGACGGCTTGATGGACGCGCAAGCGATCCGCGATTTTCTTGCGTACACGTACACGAATTGGCAAGCGCCCGCGCCGACGTATGTCGTGTTGGTCGGCGATGGCAATTTCGATTTCAAAAATAATTTTGGCAACAGCGATCCGAATTACATTCCACCGTATTTGCGGCTCGTGGATTTGTGGTTGGGCGAAACCGCGACCGATAATCGTTTGGTCGCGTTCAACGCGGACAACAACTTGCCGAATATGGCGATTGGGCGATTGCCGGCGAACAATCCCGCCGAAGTGGACGCGATGGTCGCGAAAATTTTGAATTACGAACAAAATCCGCCGACCGGCGATTGGAGATCCAAAATCACAATGATCGCGGACAATGCCGATGCCGCCGGCGATTTTCCGGGGTACTCGAATCTGATCGCGGACGATCCATATTATTTGCCCGCGCCAAACACGCCGAATCGGTTGTACTATGGACAAGCGTCCTACACCACCGCGGCGGCGATGAAAAGCGCGATCATTGGCTGCATCAACACCGGCTCGCTGATCGTCAATTATGTCGGACACGGTTTTACGACGTATTGGGGCGGCGAACAATTTTTTGTCGCGAATGATGTGAGCGGCTTGGCGAACAACGCGTACCCGATTATGCTTTCACTTTCGTGCTATGTCGGATTTTTTCAACATCCCACGAATCCCAGCTTGGGCGAATTGAGTGTGCGCGCGGCGGACAAGGGAATGATCGCGAGTTGGTCGTCCGCCGGTTTGGGTCTGGCATCGGGACAAGATTATCTCGACCGCGGTTTTTTTGAAGGGGTGATGCAACAAGGCATCACGCAGATCGGTCCCGCGACGGTGTACGGCAAAACGTTTTTGTTCACGACGACCGGCGGCGCGTATCGCGATTCGCTAGATGTGTTCACCTTGTTCGGCGATCCGGCGACGCGTTTGCCCGGCACAACGACTGCCCCCACCGCGACGCCAACCGCGACCGCGACGAACACGCCGACCGCGACTGCGACCGCGACGAACACGCCGACCGCAACCGCGACCGCGACGAATACACCAACCGCGACGCGTACGCCAACAGCAATTGCGACTGCGACGAACACGCCGACCGCAACCGCGACCGCGACGAACACGCCAACCGCGACCGCGACGCACACGCCGACCGCGACGGCGACGCGCACATCAACCGCGACCGCGACGAATACACCAACCGCGACGCGTACGCCAACAGCAATTGCGACCGCGACGAATACACCAACCGCGACGCGTACGCCAACAGCAATTGCGACCGCGACGAGTGCTACTGCAACGCCAACGCGCGTCGGCAATCAGCCGCCGGCTAACAATTTGATCCGGATTTCCTTGCCGATGGTTGTCAAATAGCGCGGGGCACGCCGGGTATTTAATTCAACCGCGGAATACTCTTATTGTCAGATGCACGGAACTCTAGTCGGATAGAATTCTTCTGCGAGTTTAGACGCCTGTATAAAAAGCGTGAATGGCGAAACCGGCTGATCTGGCATCAGCCGGTTTTTTCACTCTGACTAATTCTAAAATGAAGCACCAGTCTAATTTCGATCACCCTTTCCCGGCTAAACGATTTGTCCTGCCGCGCTTGGGCATCGTCGCGCAATTATATTTTGGCGTTCTCGTGTTAGCGATCGCGTTGTTAGTCACCGAAGCCGCCGCCTGGATCGACACCGAGCAACAAGCCCGCGCGCAATACGAACAACCCTGGACGACGGTTAGCATCGCGGATTCGATCATCCTTTGCGATAAAGACGGGATCGCGCTCGCGCAACTCGGCGCGCATCAAGCGGTCGCGCTGGGTGCGGATCTGCGCGATCTCCCCGGCATCGCCGATGCGCTCGCCGGCAAACGCGTCGCCGGCTTGATCCAGGATCGCGCGGGACGTTTGCTCGGTCGCGTCACTTTGCCGGTGTATGCGCCGGACACGCACGCACTTGTCGGCGGCGTGCTCCTCGGTTTTTATCTCGACGGCAGTTTTCTCCAGTACCGTTTTCGCAAATTAGATCAAGAGATCGCGATTGTACATAACGACCGTCTTTACATCCTCACGTTGTCGGATCGCGAAGGCAAACCCTGGGGCGGCGATCCCGCGCCCGCGGCGGTGTTGAAAGCGCAACGCGAAGGTCGGATGAGCGCGCTGATCGCGTTGGATGTGGATTTTGGAACCTGGTTTTTTAAATTCAAACCGATTCAATTATCGGCGTCCGCAAATTCTGGAATGTACGGCGTGGGAGTTTCGAACGCGCTGATTGATCGCCTGCGCTTGAATCTCTTTCGAACGTTCGGAATCGGAATTTTGGTGATTGCGCTTGGAATGGGCTTGGGCGCGTTCTTTTGCGGGCGCACGTTGACGAAT